>NZ_JAJUXJ010000002.1:0-312275 GCF_021390415.1 Dyadobacter sp. CY327
CTTCACTCAGCTCTTTTGCAATGGGCTGATGGTTGACATCGGCCAGAAAGCAGTAAAGGAAACCAGCCCGTGCATTATAGGGATCGCCTGGCTGGTCAGATTTGGCATGATGGACATGATGGGAAATTGCATAGATCTCTTCTGGAATCATGCTGACAGTCAGATTTTGCGTGACAATCCGCCAGAATTTGTTGCGGAATTTATATGCGCCATGGGTACAATACCGGTGATGCCAAATCGTGCCGTGCGTGCCCATAATAATCATGCTATATACAAAGGCTGCGGCAAATAAGGGTAAGCTGATAAACTTAAAAAGAAATAGCACTAGTAATGGTATTGTGCACAGCACCTTGACCCAGCTCATTAAGGGAAGCCAGTTCCTGCGGTCTGCAAAGACATTCAACCTGGTAAAAAATTCCGTTAAAATCTGTCCTGCCTTTGGTTTGATCAGCTCACCTGCCTGATCAGACCACCCATATGATGGGGTTTGTAATACTCTATCAATAAATGCCATAAAGTTTTTTGATGTCCAATATTTCTGCGAAGCGGTGCCCTAGCAATTATCGATCCATCCGTGAGCATTTACTTTCTCTGAAAACTACAAAAGCATTGATCGCTTCCCATAAATGACAAGTGTATTAGGCGGTATGGTAAGCCGGACCGATTTTCCATTCCTATTCTCTATATTTAATTCCGCTGGGATTTGTCCAGGTCCTAAAAAGCGGTACAGTTTTTCATCTTGGGCATACATGGCTTGATCTATTGTCACATACAATGCGGCTTGCTTACGCTGTCCAAATTTATCGCACATAAGACTTCGCGATCATCTAATATTTGCGACCAGGCCAGAATGTATGGAAGATTGTCTGTGTGGGGTCTTTGTAAAGTAAATTCCCTTCCGTCCTCAGAGGTGGGCCGCCAGTGATGTGACCCTTCTTTAAGAGCTGGTTGCGATTCAATAAGCGACTGCAGTTTAGCCATTGCCAACGGGTTTTTTTGATAAACTTTCAAAAATTCTCGCATTGTCAACTTGATATCGGCCTGCGGCCATGTTGAATTAGTTGTTTTGTCCATTTGTAAGAGTAAACAGCTGGTGTAAGAATGATCCAACATCAATTGTAATTAGCTCGTTAAGAGCAAATTCTGTATTTGACTGGTAAGCTGTTGTATCGACCCTGTCTTTTCGATAAACTGGTCCACCCCAATTCGGGATAGCTTGCTGCGGTATTCCGTCGGGATAGAAGAAGAATATGCCACAAGCCACGGCCCATCGAACTGTTTTAACTTTTGCAACTCTTCCAAACACTCGTCACCATCTATCCTGGGCAGCCTCAGATCGATGAAGACATATCCGGGAGGTGTTGACGTGTTTATTGAAAAATGTGCTATTGCAGATTCACAGTCTAAAAAAAACAGGCATTGCAATGGTTCATTAAGCTCGTTGATGGCCATTTTAAATATTTCATGATCGTCGGTATCATCGTCGATCATCACTAAAAGTTGCTTATTGCCCATATATTCAGATTGGTAAAAAAACGGCCCTTTTAAATCCATAACTGTTAATGGTCAGCTAATCCATGACTTTGATCTTGTAAAGCCGATACAGCATTTTTGTCAGCTGATCAATTTGAAGCTGCCATTTCAACCTATTTCCATTAAGGATTTGTTCATAGGCTTCTAACTCTTCAATACTTCTAAATTCAAGTTTATCCAAATTAGGTTTATCAAATCCGGGTATGTTTGGTCCCATTCTATTAAGAATAATTCAAAGCCGGAGCCAAGTAAAAAAATTATTCCTGATAGTGGAAACCACTGTAATCAGGGTAACCTGGAAGCTTCCAGGGAACTATCACCAGATCTCAGATGAAACAATCAACCCCTTCAACCAGAATACCATTCTTTCAACAATGAGAGATTATCCTTAGTACAAGACCGAATTTTGGCCCTGCATATTAGGAATAGCGACAATTTCGAACGATTGGTTGTTTTGCAAGAAAAGAATATCCGGATTGTGGAGCGGATTAAGGAAGTTGCACGGATTTTAGATCAATTATCAGTAAAGCTAAATGGGAAAGATTACAGTTAAACGTGTCACATATTTCATTGATTAAACTAATAAGGGCTCTCACAGCTTGCAAATACTATATCAACAGTCAAGGAGAATAGTTCGTTTAAACCACCGATTAAATTTTCTCTTGCTTCTTATAACTATATGTTATCGTTGGCCTATCAGCAGAGAATCCATCGCAGCAAGAACTTGTGCTTTCTCGCGACACTTAGAGAAATTTGCACAACCAAATAGTTGTATATATATTTGCAACCAAATGGTTGTACTATGATAGAGAGACGGGACGTTTTCCAGGCAATTGCTGATCCGACAAGAAGAATGATAATTCAGAGGTTGTCAGGTGGGGCTTTGAACATTGGGCAGATTGTAGATAATTCAGGTATCACCAGACAAGGTATTGCCAAGCATCTGAAGGTATTGAGTGAATGTGGTATGATAACGCTTTCTCAGAAGGGAAGGGAGCAAATGTGTGAAGCCAACTTGGATCAATTGGAGGAAGTGATGACCTGGGTGCAGGAATCACGTAAGCTATGGAGCCAGCGCTTCCATAAGCTTGATAATTTTTTAGCAGAAACTAAAAATCAGTAGAAGTGGAAGCACAAGAAAAAGAACTTACAATATCTCACCTGTTTGACGCAGGTATTGATCGGGTTTTCCAAGCATGGACTGACCCCGAAAAATTAAAACACTGGTATGCTCCGGATCGATGCCTCATTGAATATAAGTCTATCGAGGTCAAAGAGGGTGGCCGGTTTCACTATTGTATCCAGCACCCGTTACATGGTAAAAACTGGGTTATTGGAACGTACATTGAGATAGTTCCACCAAGCAAGATCGTTTTTACGATGCAATTTTCAAATGAGAATGGCGAGGAGATAAACAACATGGCGGACAAACAATTAGCTACTTGGCCCCAGGAAATTATTACAACTGTGACATTTGAATCACTTGGCAATCAAACCAAAGCGCTTATTCATGAAACTGTTTCTGAGGATAAAGCCAAGACAACCGGAGCTTACCGCGGCTGGATCCAAATGTTCGATAAACTAAACCAACAATTAGCCAGACTATAAATTAATCAAATAATGGAAAACGAAATTATAACCAGCAAAATCATTTTTGACAGCGGGATATCCCTTGACGGCTTTTTTGCTGGAGAGAATAGAGGCCCGGAGAATCCCATGGGCGGTGCGTCCGGAAAGTTGCATGGATGGATGTTTAAGCAGAAAGCATTTTGGAAAAATATAAATATGGAAGGTGGTTCTGAATACGGGGCAGACAGTCAATTAATTGATGATGTGTTTACACGGACAGGCGCTTACATCATGGGGAAACGGATGTTTGACGAAGGAGAGGTTGTTTGGAAGGAGGATTTATACAAAGCGGACGTTTATGTGCTTACCACCCAAATACGGCAGCCCTGGGTACAGAAAGGGACAACGACCTTTTATTTTATCAATGATGGTATACAAAGTGCGTTGGAAAAAGCAAAACAGTCAGCAAATGGGAAAGATATCAGGATACAGGGCGGGGCAAATACGATCCAGCAATTTTTAAAAGCAGGACTTATTGATGAGTTCTTTATTCACATTGCCCCTGTTTTTTTAGGAAGCGGCATCAGGCTTTTCGACGGTATTAATACAGATATTTTTGATATTCAAATAATGGAAATGATTCCTTCGGAGCTGACTACCCATATCAGGTACAAGTTGTTAAAAAAATAGGATGTGCGGTGCAGACATTTATGAGTAAGTAGTAGGCCCTGCCCACATACATATCACCGCTTACTTGTATTTCTTCCTCGGTTCATTCGCTTCCTAAGTGCGGCACACTCGTCTTCTTATTATTTATGGCCTGAAATCTGTTTTATCCCAATTCAGCTGGACATCTGCAATGCTTTTATGCGCTTTTTTACCAAGTAATTCAGCCAATTCGAGATCACCCAAAATCTCTCTTTGTGTCTTTAGTGTGTTCCATAAGTTTCTAAGGCCGTCAGTGTTGCTAGCGTCATAGATTTCGCCGGCGGCAATATGCCAACGGCACTGGTACCAACCATAGTTTTGCGGGTAATTCGGCCCTATCTGATTATAATTTTTTTCCAGCTCTTGCAATGTGGTATATTTCAATGTGGACCTGTCAGTGGTTGCAACGGCCATTTTAGGAAATATAGTCAGCGCATTCAAAAGCTCAGGCTCCTTTTCAGCAATGTAAGTATGAAGCAAAATATTTGGAAACAACTCGCCCATCCACCTGCGCTGCATGACCAAACCGCCCTGGTTATGGTAGGCATGACCCAGTTCATGGATTGCCAGTAAGTCAAAGAATGGCTCCATATTCAGTCCGCCATTCTTATCTGTATAGGCTTCTTTTAAGGGCCCGGCGTATGCGGCTGGAATTTTGTCAGTAGCTGGAACCATGCTTTTCCAATGATCATTATTTTCAGCAGCCACTATCAGCGTTTTATTGCTGGTATAATGGGGCATACCGTAAAAAGGGAATTTGGTGAAGTTTTTCCAATCACCTGGAGAGAGTATCAGAAGGGTTACTGTGGGTGTAAATTGTAATAGCCCGGCGTAGAATGCTTGCACGTTGTCGAGTTGTTGCGCCATGCGCCTGGCCTTTGCTTCCGAACCATTGCTGTAATAAGTATCTGTTTTAAATCCCTTCAAATGCGTCAACCCTTCATAAGACTGCGCATTTAGATGATTGGAAATGAGAAGAAAGCACGCGATAAATAATGCCAGACGAGATGTTTTCATGATTTTTTTATCACAAAGCTATCTGGCAAGTTGACCCTGCGCCTAGTACAAAATCGACATTTTCTCAGTAACGCATATCCTTTTGCATACGCAGCGGGGTAGAACGCAGTTCTTGCTCTATCATAGAAGGATTTACCCCGGCAAAGATCTTGAAGTCCCTGATCATGTGCATTTGATCGAAGTATCCTGCCTCGTGCGCTATTTGTAACCAGCTGATTTGTGGGAAATCTTCCCGAAGCCTGTATGCTTTGGAAAACTTTAAAATGCGGGCATAGAATTTCGGGTTCATGCCTATTCTTTCTTTACAGGTCCTCTCAAATTGTTTTAAGCTCAGACAGGAAAGTGATGCCGTCTTCTCAATAGACATTGCACCATTAGTTGCCAGGAGCGTGCGAATGGCAGCATCAAAGGGCAACGCCTTCCTGAGACCGATTACCCTTTTTATAAGGAATTCTTCCACTATATCTTTACCTTCCTCCATGGTGCCTGGATTTTGTAAGCGTTCATTGACGCTTTGCATTTCGGCATCAAAAAAGTCTAGTGCGTCATAGCCGCCATCAGCCAACTCGTGCATTGGAACGTTCAAGATGCGGTACATGGCACCCGGCAGAAAGTCAACGCGTATCGACCTGAGACGTTTGTGCACTTTGACATTTACACGGGAAAGCTGCGGCCCGGTAAGCAGGACAAGTGGCTGCACTTCAAAACTCGCTGACCCGGAACGGCCCATCGACACAGGATCATTGCAATAAAACATCAATGATTGAAAAGGCGAAGGCGGAAAGGGTGTCACCACCTCACTCATTCCATTCATCAGCGTCAAATCTACCGTTAATATGTTAAGTACATATTCATGGAGGGCCGGGTGCAGTAGGTGTGTTTTTACTTCCATTTGGCGTCCAGTGTCTATCAACAATCATCGTTGTATTCCCAAGATACAAAAAACAGGTATAACAAGTTGTCTTAGACCCACTTGCACCATTCATATAAATGGGAGAATAAAGTTATAGACATGAGAGTACACAAATACCACGGTTTAAATTAGCCAGGCTGTGCATAAAGAGATTGGGGTGCTTGAAAATTGTGTAAAGATTTGTTCGTTTCATTACATACTTGAAGTGCCTAGAATCAGATCTCCGATATAAACCGTAGAACTCTTTGCACGAAAATTCAGAATTAAATACATTGATATAAGTATTAATAACCAGATGGGTCAAGGGTCTATGAGTACATAAAAACCACCAAATGATTTTCAAGGGTTCACTTTTCAGGGGTTCACTTTGGATAATATCAATTTATTGTGAAAGTTGGTCAAATAACAGCGGACCTAGCACAGACAGGTTTGATATTATGACGCTGATGTTTGATTAGTCGTAGGCGATTACTCAAAGCTATGGCTAACTACTTATGGATTCTAATAATCAATCAGAACGGCGCATCTTTACTGCTGATGGGAAAGAAACCTGATCCGGACAAGCGTACCTTTACCAGGCTCACTTTCGATGTCCATATTGCCTTTCATGAGCTCACAAAGTTTCTTTACAATGAGTAAACCCAGCCCTTCACTTTCTTTCATCTGCACTGGGTTCTGTTTAATCACTTCGGTTGATGGTGCATGATCAAGCGGGTATTCAGATTTCCCACCAGTTTGGTGACTGCTACCCACCTCGCTTAAAGGCTTCAACTGCTCGGCCAATAGGCCTGCGGGGCTGCTAGCCGAAAAACCAGGTCCCGTATCCTGTACACTCAGTATCCAACGTGTCTCATTTTCCTGTGCCCATGATATATAAACGCCTCCCTTTTTAGTGTATTTAAGCGCATTGAGCAGCAGGTTTTGCACAATCCGCTGAATTTTTACGGGGTCACTTGTCACTTTAAGCTCTTTTGGCCCTTCCCCCCGAAGAACAAGGCTCCGGTTCTCAGCGAGCGGCTGTGCACTTGCAATTACTTTGTTAAGCAAGTCTGCTGCGTCAAACTTTTTGATCTCCAACGTCTCCTGTCCTGCCTCAATGCGGGCAAAGTCACTCAGCTGTAATAGCATATCCCTTACCGAGCCCAGGTTCCTGTTAAGCATTTCAAAGAGTTTAACACGTTCTTCTTCCGTCTCGGGCATCCTGAGCATATGTGAAGCGCTCATCAATACACCAAAGCTCGACCTGAGATCATGCGTGCTTTCACGCAATTGGCTGCTGCGGTTTTTGCCCAATTCTTCAAGCTGGCGCAGTGCCCGCAGGGTCGTGCTGGCCTGCTCGGCGGCATTGGTTTGCCTTAGCTCATCATAGTAAAGCACACTGCCGCGGCTTGCCTCATGTGAAACATTCAAGACGTGCTCGTGTACTTCAAGCAGAACTTCGGCAGAAAGGCTTTTTGTTTCTTGATGATAGTCTCTGATGACCCCTACTACAATACGAAAAAGATGCTCTAATTCTATCAGCAACTCTGGCAGCGAGTAGCCACGTTGCCAGCGATGGAGCCCATGTGCCTGCGCTATCGAGACAACATCGGACTCTTGCGGCACTTTGGCCAGACGTTGATTGAGTATGTTCAAGATGACAGGTGCCTGGTCATTAAATTCCTCCCTTGAAAGGCTTGTCTTACTGGCCATGATCAGGTCCTGGGCACATATAGTCCGCCATTTGTTCAGGATCGTTTCACGTTGTGTGGTCAAATGGTCCAGAAGGCCAGCCATCTGTTTATTAATTTTCGGGGGTGTTTTTGCCATGGTTTAGGATTATGGTAACCTGGATTCGTAAGGTGAGCGGTTATGCGTTCACAAAGTGAATGGTACTTGCAATACACAATACTTTTAAAGAACACAACAAATCCTAAGTTAAGTCCAAGGTGTAAGATTTACAGGATTTCTGGTATTTTTGAATACTTAAACAAATTTCCATAGATGGACTTTATCTTAAACGTTGCGCTATGAACAAGAATGGCGAAATCGTCATCATCAAGGATGACTCTGATGCCCGGCTTTTGCTCTGACAGTACACTTTTTGGCATACCCAAAGTACTAATAAGCAATACATTAGCACTTTTAATGCTTTAATAGCACAATTGCTGCATATCTCATTTTTCAGTTTAACGACCGTTTCCGCGTACACTGATTAACAACAAATGCGAAAAGTAGCCATATATAAAACCATTTAGCATGGATTGCCTTCTAAATCTGTGTTGTCACTTGATTTCGGGAAAAGCCGGGCATCTTTTTGTCGAAATTAATACGCTTTGAGAACCAATTGATTTCTCTGGGGTAATTGCTCAGTATTATCTATAAAAAATTAATATCGACGAAATAAGATTAGTTGATAAAATACGCTGATGCACAGTTTACGATCTTGATAAACATCAATGAGTTGCCAGATCATGGTAGATAGTTTTGTCCTATTCCATAGCAGGACAAGCAAATCAAACCTGAAACAAATGAAATCCAACTATCAATACCTAATCAGTTTCCCGCTCGAAGGTCTGATTCTGCGACTTACCAGAATGTTACCCGCGAGGCCCCGCCTACTGGCTTTCCCGATTGCCGTTATCTATGTGCTGTCGCTGCTATTACCGTCTTCAAGCTTTGGACAAGGATACATTGAAGGTGTAAATGTGAGCTATGAAAATCTTCCAATGAAGATCAAAACCGAGGGAGGGGATCAGAAATTCACAGGGAGCAACCTTAAAATCGGTACCACAATCCCTATTTTTCTTACACCAAACAAATCCAAATACTTGCTGGTGGGTGGCAACCTGGAAGCATTTAACTTTTCCGGCTTACACCCAGCCTTTGAAGTGAAAAGCGTTTACAGTATTTCGCCCACAGTGGGTTACAGTACAACGGTCAATAAAAAATTTAACCTTACAGCATTGTTTATGCCGTTTTTGAACAGCGATTACAAGAACGTTAAGAGTTCTGACATCAAGTTTGGTGCGGTCCTCAGAGGAACCTGGAAGGTTAATGATAAACTAACCTGGAAGGGTATTATTGGTTACCGCAGGCAGTTTTATGGCCCGCAGTATATTGTACTGGTAGGTATGGACTGGAAGGTCAATAATAAGCTATGGATATTTGGTGATTTGCCACACAGTGCCACGGTCAGTTATGCTGTTAACCCGAAGGTAAATACCGGTTTCAACCTGTTTGTACAAAATTCGACTTACCGCTTAAACTTCCAACAACGGTATTTTGAATACAATACAGTTAATCCTGGCCTGTTTGCCGAGAATTACGTTTCGCCCAACTGGGCTATCCGTGCGACTGCTGCGTATACGCTTATCCGTAACATGGAAGTGTATAATAAGAATGATAAAGCAACGGGCTTTATCGATTTCTATGAGATGGGCAGCCGCAAAGACCCGCTCAACCCGGAAGTAGCTGGCGGGCTCAGTTTCAAAGTTGGCCTGAGCTACAGAATCATTCCTGGAAAACACTAATTCTTCTTTCAAAAAATCAATATCATGAACAAAACATTGATCGGCCTGGCTATGGGCGGCCTGCTTGGTATATTTGACACTTTCAGTGCCCATTCTGTATTTCTGTCTGCACTAGATACAAAGGATTACAGGCATTTAGCTGAGATTGCTATTGATACAGCGGCCCAAATAAGCGTATTTGAAAAAGCCGGTAAAATTTTGAAGGCACCAGAAGATGCACTTACGCTCGCCCGGTTTGATAAAGGTGGGCAAGTCCATACCCTTGTAGTTCTGGAAGATGATGGAGAAACAATCAGGGGGATTGATTTAAGTGCTGAGTTAAGCAGATATGATCAAAACTCGTTTGATGTGATAAAAGGCCTGGAATTCGATCATATCGTAGAGCTTACCCACACCAGTACCAAGCAATTATCCTTAAAGTATAAAGATCTGCTTGCCAGTGTGGGTGGCAATACGCATCTAGCTATTGGCATCAATTATGCAGAACACGGCGTGGAAACCGGACAGGTAAGGCCGTTCATGTTTCCAAAATATGTGCGCACTGACCCGGCAGTCCACGAGTTGAAGTATACAAAAGGCTGGCTCTTAGACCATGAAGTTGAACTTGGCATTGTTTTTCCGAAAGCGGTTTGTTCAGCTGCCGAGATGAAAGGCATGATGATCGGGTTTCTGGTTGTCAATGACTTTACCGACAGGGCAACACTGATGCGTAAAATGGATAGCCAGAATGTAGCCAGTGGCAAAGGTTTCCCTGATGGTAAGAGTAAAGAAGGGTTCCTGCCAACAGGTCCTTACATGGTTGTGCCAAGAGACTGGCGTGCATTTGCGAATGAATTAAACCTTTCACTTTCCGTCAACGGGCAGCAGCGCCAACATGGCAGCGCAAAAGATATGGTTTGGGATATTAACAAGATCATTGAAGAGTCACTGTCTGTGAAGGGCAAAAAGAAAAGCTATTATCAGGATAAAATGGTCAACCTGTTCGAAGGGAGCTGCATTCCGGCAAATAGCATTATTATTACCGGAACACCTGCGGGCGTTGTCTTCAATGCACCAAGCAAAGGCTTTATCATGGGCGCAGTCTTCAAATACATTTTTACCGGCGGGTTTTTTGGTTCAAAAATGCACCCCTACATTATGCAGCAATACTTGAAAAAGGAAATGAAAAATACCCGCTATCTTAAACCCGGGGATCAGGTAGAAACCACGATTAGCTATTTGGGAACCATTAAAACCGAGATCAACGAATAAATCGTGATTGCGTATCTTAGCCTGCCTGGAGACTTTTGCAAGAAGCGGTCAAAGGCCCCAAGCAATTAAACTTGTCAAGCTATTACAGAGCGATATATGGTAAGTCCAGAATCCATGATTAAAATAGAATCATTCATCAGAATGATCATTGACCCAAATGCAGAAGAATGGGATGCCTTTGCCCGGATCATTAAAATCAAAACGCTAAAAAAGAAGGACCTTCTTTTGCAGGAAGGGCAGGTTTGCAATTTTATAGCATTCATCAATTCGGGCGTACTACGGGAGTATAGTTTTCAAAATGACAAAGAAACCACCGTGGATTTTGTCGGTGAAAATCAATTTACCAGTGATTACCAAAGCTTTATTATGGGGGCGCCCTCCATGCAATACCTGGAAGCGTTGACAGATGTGGAGCTGCTGATCTTAAAAAAGAGCGATATCAATGCTTTGTATGATCAGTACAAGATTTGGGAACGGTTCGGCAGGTTGATTATTGAGCATGTCTTTTGCAGCGCAGAAGCGAAACGGAAAAAGATCATTTCAACTTCACATGAGGAGCAATACCGAAATTTTGCCGCTACCTACCCGCAAATAGTCCAGCAAGTCCCGCAGTACTACATCGCATCCTACCTGGGCCTGACCCCGGAACATTTGAGCAGGTTAAGAAAGAAAGCCTAGCAAAAGCATCCTACATTTGAACTTGTCAGCACACAAACTTGGACTTTTCAACAAACCCGCACCTACACGCCTAAGTTACCTTTGTCATATCAATTTTAACAAAAGAAAACTTGTACAAAATGAAAAAGACAGTATTGGTAACAGGGGCTTCGGCCGGAATTGGCAAAGCGACTGCCATTTATCTCGCTCAAAATGGATTTCATGTGTATGGTGCTGCGCGCCGGACCGACAAAATGGAAGACTTGAAATCGCATGGCATCAAACCGATCGCACTGGATGTAACAAAAGATGATAGCGTGCGAGCGTGCGTCGATCAGATTTTGCAGGAAGCAGGAAGCATTGACATTGTAGTCAATAATGCGGGCTTTGGTCAAGAAGGGGCAATTGAAGACATTTCGATGGAAGATGCACGTTATCAAATGGAAGTGAACGTATTTGGCGCTATGCGGTTGGCACAACTGGTTTTGCCCAAAATGCGTGAAAACAAGTATGGCAAGATCGTTAATATTTCTTCTGTTGGCGGCAAGATCGCTTTTCCGTTAGGAGGTTGGTACCATGCAAGCAAATTTGCATTGGAAGCATTAAGCGATAGTATGCGCAGTGAAGTCAAGCAGTTTGGCATTGACGTGATCGTCGTTGAACCGGGTGCCACCAGATCTGAATGGGGAAGTGTTGCTACTGACATTCTCATGAAAGTATCCGGCCATACAGCTTACAAAGATCTTGCGGCAAAAACACACAATGTATTTACCCGGTTAAATAAAGACATAGCAGAGCCAGAAGTGATCGCCAAACTGGTCAGAAGCGGAATCGAAGCTAAAAGTCCAAAAACCCGCTACACAACTTCGCAAATGGCTTCCTCTCTTTTGCTATTTTTGAGAAGGATTCTATCCGATAAGCAAATGGATCGGTTGATCATGAGCCAAATTAAATAGCCCGAATAGAATTGTCGCAATGGAAGTAAACAAAATGGAAAACGTCGTTGTTCAACATAATATCCTTTATGCACAAGGTCATCAGAAAACGCAAAGCAGCGAGCATTACTTTCCTGAACATGCTTTGGGCATCATGCTTTCAGGCGAATCCTACTATTATTCCAGCGAAGGGACATTTGTGATGAAGGAAGGTACAATCTGTTTGATGCGCCGGAATGAATTGTTTAAAAAACTAAAAAAGGCGGGTCCAAATGGTGATCCGCCTGCACTGATCAGCATATTCCTGGATCAAAAAACGCTGCATCAATACGCAACTGAAAACGATGTTGCCAAACAAGCTGCATACAAAGGAAAAGCAATGATGGAGCTGACAGGCGATACGCTTTTGAAAGGATTCTTTGATTCATTAGTGCCCTACGCGCAGCGTCCGGAAAAACTGACTGCAAAAATAGCGGAGCTCAAAACCCTTGAAGCCATTGAACTGCTGCTTCAAAGCGGCGAGGTTTACCGACAGCTTCTCTTTGATTTTCAACAGCCGCATAAGATCGATTTGGAAATGTACATGAACCACAATTTCATCTACAACATCCCCCTACCCACATTTGCCAAACTTACGGGTCGCAGTCTCTCGACATTCAAGCGGGATTTTACAAAGATATTTGAAACAACGCCCGAAAAATGGTTACAACAAAAGCGTTTGGAGCAGGCACATTATCTGATTTCAAAAAGAGACATGCGGCCTTCGGAAGTTTATCTTGAAGTCGGTTTTGAAAACCTTTCGCATTTCTCATTCACCTTCAAGAAAACATTTGGCCTAACGCCAAGCGAGTTAATTGAAAAAATTGGAAGCGCTCGGTGCTAACAAATTGGCGGGCCCCAATGACCAACATAAAAACTAAGAAGCCTCTCATGATTATGTGATTACTACCTAAATGCACAATGTATGGAAAAACCACCATTCCCATGTACGCTGAATAACGACTAATTCTAAAAAGATTCAAGGACCAAAACTCACTGCTGGCAATGCAAAGTTGAAAGAATTTGTCCCAACAGCAGAAAGCTTTTCTGGTGCGTAGCGACGGATCTGGTTAAGAGCCTGTCACTGCACCGATCCCTTCATGTAGTATTGCCGACAACCTAGACTCATTAATACATAGAAGTCGCAGTTTTTACGCACCTATAACCAGCTCCTAGCAACGAGATTAATGAGAAGATCAAGTGATGATCACATTGTCGTATTGCCCCCTCTTAATAGTCGCTTTTATACCCAGCTTGCTGTGAGTGCTTTCCGTAATATTGTTCCGTCAAATTCTTAAAGAATCAAATGAGAAAAATCATTACAAACACCTTTATGAGCTTAGATGGTGTCATGCAAGCTCCGGGCGGCCCGGATGAAGATACCGATAGTGGATTTGAATATGGTGGCTGGTCGGTAACACAATGGGATCAGCTCATGAACGAGGCAATGATCGAAGCCATGAAGGACCCATATGATCTTTTATTAGGCCGTGTTACCTACGAAATTTTTGCGGCTCACTGGCCATCGCTGAAAGATGATCCCACAGCTGACTTATTTAACCGGATCAACAAATATGTTGCGACAAAATCTTTGGCTAACGCAACCTGGGAAAATACGGTGCTTCTCAATCAAGATACAATTGAGCAGATAAAAAGCCTTAAATTAACCAATGGCATTGACTTGCAAGTTCATGGCAGCGCCAACCTAATTCAATCTTTGCTTCGCCATGGACTTATTGATCAAATGAATATCTGGATCTATCCCCTTGTTATTGGAAAAGGAAAAAGGCTTTTTGGGGATGGGACCGTCCCAGCTAACTTCAAACTTGTCAAACATCTAGTCTCGACTACTGGTGTCATCATTACGTCCTTTGAGCAAAATGGGAAAGTGCCAATCGGCTCATTTGCTTCTTAGGTGCGGCTCCATTCAAATGTTATCAAGAAGTTCATCATATCGACCGGTTCCGTTTCCAGTGCAGTATACCCAATTTTGCCATATTACATATTTGTATTTCAGCGGATTAAACTTTATAAGACATAGAATGCTATCCCTATAAAGGTGATGTTGAATGTCCACTATTAAGGGTTACCTTACATGAAACCGAAATATATCATGTCAAAAGAAAAGGGTGCGCAGAAAGGTGACAAAAAAAAGGCAGATAAAAATTTGAAAGAAAAAAGGGCTGATAAAAAGGAAAAAAGGGACACAAAGTCCCAGGGCTCATAGCGCAAATTCAGCTCATACAAACTGATGTAACCGGGCAGGATTCCAGATACATATTTTCATTTTTTTTAATGCTACATGAACTGCTAGCAGAACATTATCAACTAAACAGCTATAAAATTGAGGCAAAACCAAAACGTATCATTTGATACTATGTGATTGCTTCAAGGTTAATGCCCTGCCAAAAATGAACAAGGATGGCGATATTATTATCATTGAGGATGACCAAGACGACCAACTCTTAATTGAACAAGCTTTTCAGGAGCTCGGCTATACAAATAAAAGGATTTACTTTCCTGATGGGCTTGAGGCGTTAACGTACTTAGACGGCCAAACACCACTTCCATTCGTTATCTTATCTGACATCAACCTTCCCAAGCTTGACGGGCTGGAACTACGAAGAAGGTTAAAAGAGAATGCATCACTGAACTTAAAGTGCATTCCTTATCTATATTTTACGACCGCATTTAATCAAGATGTAGTCATTGAAGCATATAGCACATCAGCGCAGGGATTTTTTGTAAAGCCCTCAGATTTCAATGAAATCAAGGAAACTTTAAAATCCATCGTTGAGTACTGGAAACGATGTGCCTCACCGAACAGCTTTTAAAGTGAAAAACAAAAAAACATGGAAAACTTATATGCGGCCGGAGACAAAGTCTCCTTGCTCATTGATCCCAGCAAGCAGTTAGTAATCAAGAAATACCTAAGCCGGATTTACTACTGTGTAGATGTCAATGATGAAGATCAGAAGTTACTTGCCTATTTTGAAAGAGAGTTAGTTGCACCAGCCACTCTTTAATTTACTCAATAGTTAGCTTAAAGCGGGTCATATCAACGATGATTATGGCCTGCTATTTTGTTGGCTGCTTTGCCCTTGGGTGAAGCGCTTACAAGCGTAGCCAGATAATCTGCCCTTACACATTACTTGCTTGATATGTCTGCTTTGGAGAGAGGGCCTTTTTTGGGATTTTGGGAAGTGGATTTAGTAAAACAACCTGTTTTTAGCTGCCCGGAAGTGGTGGCTTTGTTAGGATACAATGCCAGCGAGTATGCGGATGGATGGACTTTTTTGAAGCTTGTGGTTGATCCAACAGAATTGTTCACATTAAAGAAATCAATTATCCAGGCTTCCAAAACACTTTTGGCCAAGCCCTTCAAGCATAATTTAACATTAAAGCACAAAGATGGGTCCCATATTTATCTAGCAGTCATCGGCAGGGTTAGGACTTCCCAAACAGGACGTATAGGGATAGATGGTACTTTTGAGGACATCACTGCATATAAATCTGAAAAAGAATCTTCAAGGCTTGCCAACCAACAGCTTGCTTCTTTCATACATCAATTGCCCGCTGCTATTGCTATCATAGATGAGCAGCAAAACTACATTGCCGCAAGTAACGTATGGAAAGACCACTTTAACCTCGAACGCACCGACATTGCTGGAATAAGCCACTACACTTTGTTTCCGCTTACCCCAAAAATTTGGAAGCAATACCATAGGCGGGCAATGGAAGGTGAAAATCTTAGCATGGAGGAAGACAGTTTTTTGGACCTTTATGGAAATATGGAGTGGATGCAGTGGGAGATCAAGCCCTGGTATCAAATCTCGGGCACAATCGGCGGGATCATTCTTTCCGGTTCAAAAATCTCCGAGCGGCACGCTTTCATTGACACCATCATGAAGGCAATGATGACAGCCGATGAGTCGACCAGGGTTAAATCAGACTTCCTTTCCGTAATGAGCCATGAGATCCGGACACCCCTGAACGCAATTTTGGGCTTTATCAATCTGCTCTTACAGGACCCAAGGCCTGATCAGATAGAGAAAATGAGTATTTTGAAATTCTCAGCGAAAAATCTCCTGGCAATCATCAACAATATACTCGACTATAATAAGCTGGAAGTCGGTAAGATCGTCCTGGATAACATTGATTTTAGCTTGAAGGAATTGCTGGTTAGCATTCAAAGTTCCATGCAGCCGGAAGCAGAAAGTGGAAATATTGAGCTTTCGCTCTTCATTGATCCCTTAATCCCTGATTACATTCACGCTGACCCTGTCCGGCTCGGGCAAATACTCAATAACTTAATTTCAAATGCCTTAAGATTTACTCATGCTGGCAGCGTATCCATTAGGCTAGCCCTTAACGATACTGATGACAAACAGATCAAGGTCGCATTTGAAATCCAGGACACCGGCATAGGGATAGCCCCTGACCAACAAAAAGCGGTCTTTGAAATGTTTACCCAGGCCGACGCCAGCACGACCAGGAAATACGGGGGCAGTGGGCTTGGCCTTAGTATCAGCCAGGAACTGGCTGGCATAATGGGTGGTAAGATAGCGCTTACAAGCACGCCCGGTCAGGGGTCAGTATTCTCCTTTGTTTTAGATTTAGACAAATGTTTGGCTGCAAATCCCGGGCAATCCAAACCTGAAACCTTTCAGCCAAACTTGAACAGCCTTCGTGTACTGATTGTAGAAGATCAGCAAATCAACACCATGGTGCTCAAAAACTTTCTGGGGCAATGGAATTGCGTTTGCAGCATTGCCGAAAACGGAAAAATTGCCACTGAGATGGTTGGATCAAATGATTATGACCTCGTCCTCATGGATTTACAGATGCCTGAAATGGATGGTTATCAAGCCGCGAGAACTATCAGGCAATTTAGTGGGGACAAGTATTGCCGCTTGCCGATCATCGCATTGACAGCTTCGGCAGTTCCAAGCATAAAAGGTCAAATCCTTGATGCCGGGATGAATGGCGTGTTGGGCAAACCATTTGAGCCCAAAGAATTATATGATTTGATCTCTGAGCTCACAAGAAATTAGTACTCCAGCATTCTACTACGGTAATACAGGCGCAGTTAGATAATATTCATCAATCTGGTTCCAGGAATAGCTGTAAGTGATCCCTCCCACCTCCTGGACAAAGTCACCAGTTTCCCCGTCAGTGAAGCCAACGCGCCAGTTGGTAGTATTTTTGATCCTAAACTTCAAAGTCGAATTGGATGGCGGAAGGTCCTTTTTCTCTAATATCTTGATTTTCATATGCCAAGGTAACTCTATTCACATGTAATTCAGTACAATTTAACATCTGTTATAAATGCGATTGTATGCTATTATCCATTTTTAAAATAACTACTCATAAAGCGGAATGTTAGTGAGATTACAATTTAACTACGTTTCGAATGAACCCGGCTGTGCATTAAGAGATAGAATGATTGTAGATTATGTAAAGATTCGTTCGCTTTATTACATACCTGATGGGCCTGGAATCAGATCTCCAACGTAAACTTCAGGATTCTCTGCACGAAAGTTTCAGAATTAAATTGCCTTGATATAGTACCTATATTCAGGACGGGTCCGAGGGCCTAAGAGTACGGAAAATCACCGTTTCTTCGTATACTGGTACACGACAAATGGGAGAAAGAACCACCGACTCTATCTCACAGCCGGCCATTAAAATCTGAGGCAACACATAGCTATAAGACCAAAAAGATTCTGTTGGTAGGTCATATCTAGCAAAGTGCTGTATTAGTGAACCGACCTTACATGTAGTATTCCCGACAACCCAAGCTCATCATGTGATCTTAATTATGCAAGGGTTGCTGGAAAACCGACATTATTTCTAAGTAATTCTCTTTCTTATACAAGTGCCGTTTTCATGCACCTATTAGATTCCCTAAAAGCATGTGACGAAATATTGATGGTATAGATTTTTACAGGCGGGAGCCATCATTAACTTTACAAAGAATGAAACATCTAGATGAATCCAGAGATCTTAGCATACTTGTTGTGGATGATAATCATGATCAGGCAACTATCACGGCAATGTTCTTAAAGATGCATGGGTTCAAAGTAGTTACGCGCAGCAATGGCAGAGAATGTATGGAAGCAACAGAGGAGTTAAAGCCAGATGTCATTATTACGGATATAGACATGCCCATAATGGATGGGATTACAGCCTGCAATTTAATTCGAGAACAGGATTGGGGGAAACATATAGCCATCATTGCTATATCAGGTAACATCGAAAAATTAACTGGTAATCCTATCCAATTATCTTGTTTCGATGCGCACTTTCTTAAGCCTGACCAGTACGACTACCTTGTTAACACAATATGGAAAACGGTCAACGCACGAAACTAACGGTAACTCCTATATATCAACACCTTAACTAAATAATAAAGCCCGGAGAACATTGTTTACCATCAAAACATAGTTACCTTACATCTAATCAGTTTAATCTGAGTCTCTTCTCCGCCCTGTTCAGAGCAATTCGGTCAAGCAACTCGTTGACCATATTCTTTTTGAAACAATTACAAGACAGACTACACATTAGTGAAGTACCTTCTGCCGTATTGTCCAAATCTTCTCGTTTACTTCAAAATCGACTGATAGCCTTAGATGCCAGGCATCGCCATATCATGGAAAGCTTAGTTGCTATCCAAAAATGGCATAAGCGCTTAAATGAACGTATCAAAAACCTGCATTCTAGTTTAGAGCAATCATGCGGGATTAAAGCCTTCGAAAGAAGATATAGCTATGTTCACTTTATGAACAAATGAGGCCCGATTATCATTATCGAAGATGATGCAGACGACCGGTACCTGCTGGAAGATGTCCTTACATCGCTGGGCTACCCGAATAAAAGGATGTATTTTGTAGATGTCCGGCAGGTACAGGAGTTGAAGGGCATCTACTCCGATTGTGCGTCCTTGCGGATTTTACCCACAAATTCTGCCTTAAAGTGACTGACTTTTGGGTTTGAGCATCGACCCTGTGGTATATAAATACCTTTTTATCGGTTCTGGAAGTGGTTCAATATCCGCCTCTGTAAGCAATGTGTTTTTGTAATTAATTAATAACCATTGCTGACTAAAATAGCGTCACCTTTATAACGCATGCTAGGCAATCAACTTTCATTGAAAGGTTAAATAGGCAGGGTTGTGATGGAAATAGTACTAGCAATTCATTAAACGATAAAGATTATATGGAAATGGAAGATGTTGGAGTGAAAACTTTATCTGCCGATCTGTTAAGGAAAATGAACGCTTACTGGCAAGCTGCCAATTATTTGTCTGTCGGGCAGATTTACCTGTATGGCAACCCGTTGCTTCGAAAGCCCTTGACACTCGAACATATCAAGCCGCGCCTGTTGGGACACTGGGGGACAACGCCTGGGCTAAATTTCATCTACGTCCACCTGAACCGGGTCATTAAGCATAGCGACCTTAATATTATTTACGTGGCTGGCCCCGGCCATGGAGGCCCCGGACTTGTGGCCAACACCTATCTGGAAGGCACTTACAGCGAAGTTTACCCTGATATCACAGAAAATGAAACCGGGATGCAGAAACTATTTAAACAATTTTCATTTCCCGGCGGCATCCCAAGTCATGTGGCCCCTGAAACACCTGGTTCTATTAACGAGGGTGGTGAGCTCGGTTATTCACTCGTCCATGCGTTTGGTGCCGTTTTTGACAATCCTTACCTGATCGCAGCCTGTGTGGTAGGCGATGGCGAGGCTGAAACCGGCGCATTGGCGGCAAGCTGGCATTCCAACAAATTCCTTAATCCGGTGCACGATGGCGCGGTGCTTCCTATCCTGCATTTGAATGGTTACAAGATTGCCAATCCAACCGTTTTGGCAAGAATTCCAAAACAGGAATTGGAGCAGCTTTTCAGGGGTTATGGCTACAATCCTTATTTTGTAGAAGGCGATGATCCAGAAGCAATGCATGAACTGCTGGCTACTACCATGGACACTGTCGTGGAAGAAATCAGGCAGATTCAAAGTGATGCGCGGATTGAGGGCTTTAAAGAGCGGCCGGTCTGGCCCATGATTATTTTTCGCACGCCAAAAGGATGGACCGGACCTAAGACCGTAGACGGCTTACAAATCGAAGGCACATGGCGCGCGCATCAGGTGCCGTTGGCGGAACTGGCCAGCAAACCCGAGCATGTACAAATGCTGGAAGCCTGGATGAAGAGTTATAAGCCTGAATTACTTTTTGACGACAACGGCAGGCTGATCCGCGAACTGGCTGAACTGGCACCGGAAGGACACCGGCGAATGGGCGCAAATCCAAGCGCCAATGGCGGCTCGCTACTAGTTGATTTGAAAATGCCGGATTTCCGCGATCATGCCGTAGCTGTGCCGACGCCTGGAAACATTGAGGCGGAAGCAACTTCTATTATGGGAGAATTTCTCCGGGATGTAATGAAAACAAACTGGCAAGGACGCAATTTCAGGATTTTTGGGCCCGACGAAACTTCTTCCAACCGCCTTTCGCATTTGTTTGACATCACCGGAAGAACTTCCACGGCTGAAATTATGGAGGGTGATAACCACATTTCACCTGATGGCAGGGTTATGGAAGTTTTGAGCGAACATCTTTGTCAGGGCTGGCTGGAAGGCTATTTGTTAACTGGAAGACATGGTTTGTTTTCATGCTATGAAGCATTCATTCAAATTGTGGATTCAATGTTTAATCAACATGCAAAATGGCTTAAAGTTTCGCGTAACCTTCCCTGGCGCAAGCCGATTGCCTCGCTAAATTACCTGTTAACCTCGCATGTATGGCGACAAGACCATAATGGAAATAGTCACCAGGATCCGGGCTTTCTGGATGTTGTGGCCAATAAGACGGCAGAAATTGTTCGCATCTATCTGCCGCCGGATGCCAACACGTTGCTTTCAGTTACAGATCATTGTTTGAGAAGTCGGGACAACATCAATGTCATAGTCGCCGGAAAACAGCCCGAAATGCAGTGGCTGGATATGGAAGCTGCTATCAAACATTGCACGGCCGGCTTGGGCATCTGGAAATGGGCCAGTAACGACGAAGGTTTCGAACCCGATGTGGTCATGGCCTGTGCAGGAGATGTTCCCACGCTTGAAACCATAGCAGCTGTTCAAATTCTCAGGGAACATTTGCCGGAACTGAAAGTCAGGGTCATCAATGTGGTTGACTTAATGACGCTCCAACCTGAAAGCGAGCATCCGCATGGTTTGAATGATAAGGATTTTGATATCCTGTTTACCAAAGACAAACCCATCATTTTTGCTTTCCACGGATATCCGCTGCTGATCCACCGCCTCACCTACCGGCGGACCAACCACAAAAACTTGCACGTGCGTGGCTATAAGGGTGAAGGCACAACGACAACACCCTTTGATATGGTGGTGCTTAATGATCTGGACCGTTTTCATTTGGTGAGTGACGTTATTGACCGTCTACCTGAATTAGGCGCAAAAGGGGCCTATCTCAAACAATATCTCCGTGATAAGTTGCTTGACCACAAATCCTACATTGAAATGCACGGAGAAGATATGCCTGAGATTTCAAATTGGAAATGGGATCCGGCGATCCTGGCATAACAAGATAAACCTATCGAAATGACAATCATCAGCAAGCAAGCACAGCACCCTATTCACTACTGGTGGATATTTATGCTCTCGGGAGCCGCTTTAATCGGTGCCGGCGTATATGTGGCACGGAATCCGTCCATTACATACGATGAGCTCAGCATATTTTTCTCAGCTATGCTGATGATCAGCGGCATTTGCGAGCTTGCTTTTTGCATAGAAAACCGCAGGTTTTTCAGAGGTTGGGGATGGTTTCTGGCCGGGGCAATTTTGGACTTGATCTTTGGAATTATTTTCATGACCAATCCGATTTTGGCCGCAATATCTCTTCCTTTATTTGCTGGGGTCTGGCTTTTAACGCGCAGCGTATTGCTGATTGCCCGTTCCCTTCAAGCCAAAAAGAAAAGTTTGAGCGATTGGCCCTGGTTATTGCTTTGGGCAGTAACAGGAAGTTTCTTTTCTGCGGTCAATATCTACAACCCTTTATTCAGTGAGGATAGATTGGTTATCTGGACAGCATTTGCTTTATTGGCAGTCGGGGCATTTTACGTCCATTTCGGTATGCTCATTAAGAATGCTCAATGGTGGATCAATGATAAAATATACACCTGAACGACGGAGATTTTAATAATATGTCGGACCAAACTCCAGTACATTTAGTTAGCCGCATAAACGCATCGCTCGTATTTGTGATGATGCTGATGATGCTCGCTTCCTGTCAGACAAAGCACAAGAAAAAGCAGCCCGAAGTTGACAAAAGGGACACGTCAATCAAAATTGAGAATTCGTTTACTCAACTTTTCATTGACACTACTGCATTGGCTGGCTTTGTGCAATTACATAGCGTGGATGATAGCCTGGTCAACAAATTACAGAGCTTTTATAACCGCCGAAACTATCAATTTGCCTGGTTTTTCCCTGATGGGATGGCCGAGTTTGTACCTACATTCCTGGCCCTGCAAAATGACTATATCTATGTTTCAGGTGATAGCTCTCTCTATGACCCGGCGCTTTTGGCAAGCATTGATTCATTAGGATTACTAAATCACATTATCCCAACAGATACGCTTGTAATTAACACTGAACTTGCATTAACGGAACATTTTTTCAGGTATACCCAAAAGGCGTATTCAGGCGACAGGAATATCAACATTCAGGACCTTGACTGGTTTATACCCCGTAAAAAGGTAAATCCAGCTGAATTTTTAGATTCCCTGCTGAAGAACAAAGGGGCAAACCTGGCTTCGTATGAACCGGTGAACCGCCAGTATAACCTGCTTACAGAGCAGCTTAAAATCTATCATCCGCTTGCCAATCAAGATTGGAAAGAAATAAATTCAACTAAAACGCTCAAATTAGGCGATTCATCCGCAGAAATACCTGAAATCAAGAGACGGCTGGCATTGCTCCAAGACCTAAAACAGGCAGATTCAACCAATCTTTTTGATTCCACCCTTTTTCATGGCGTATGTTCGTTTCAAACCCGAATGGGGCTTAAAGCATCCGGACAGATCAGCGCGGCGTTTTTCAAGGAACTGAATGTGCCCGTGGCTGAAAGGATTCGCCAAATGCTTATTAATATGGAACGGATCAGATGGGTTCCAGCGGCTCCTGAGACAGATTATATACTGGTTAATATTCCTGAATACCGGCTGCATATGTATGAAAAGGGGCAGCTCGCGTTCAGCATGAATGCTGTGGTAGGCTCACAGGTCCATAGCACGGTCATCTTTTCGGGCAAGCTAAACCAGATCGTATTTAGTCCTTACTGGAATGTTCCACCCAGCATATTGAAAAATGAAATCTTGCCTGGCATCAAACGCAATAAAAACTATTTGGCGCGGCATAATATGGAGTGGAACAGAGGCAGTGTCCGGCAAAAGCCTGGCAAATCCAATTCATTAGGACTTGTCAAGTTTCTCTTTCCCAATAGTTACAATATTTACTTGCATGATACTCCCTCGAAAAATTTGTTTGCAGAATCACAGCGCGCATTTAGCCACGGATGCATCCGGCTGTCGGAGCCCAAAAAACTGGCGGAGTTTTTGCTGCGCAGTGACTCAACCTGGACAACCGACAAAATAACCATAGCCATGAATAGCGGCAAAGAGAAATATGTTCGTCTTCGTGGCAGCAACGAAATACCTGTGTTCATCGGTTACTTTACTGCCTGGGTAGACCACAACGGCAAAGTTAATTTCCGAAAGGACATCTATGGGCACGATCAAAAAATGGCCGAAAGGTTGTTCGACTCAGTTAAATAGACGAACTCCTGAGCCGTTAAAGACAAAGTACTATCAGCCCTAGACTACCTTTATAATACTTCAGAAAGAGTCCTTCATCATTGTTTCATATATATACCTATCTAAATTGCACGGTCTGAACGTTTGAAAAAAGTCCAAACCGAAGGTGAACTTAATTTAAGGTCTATCCCTTTTTTTTATTTTAAACAGCGATAAATCAGTGGGCTGTCATCGATACGTATCGCACATCTGCGGAAGACTTATATGTAAACCTGTTGTAATCAGGTAACCAAACAATTGACGTGAAAATCAAATACTGGATTAACTGCTGCTCCTAATAATTCTGAGAAGTGCCCCATATAAATCCTTTTTGTTCTTGAGTACATCGTAACGCCTATCAGACTACTAAAATGTACTATTATAGCCATTTCCGGAATTGTAATCATTAAAAAGGCAAGTTGGCACAATTTCGTTTAAACCACGGTATTTGTGTACCACCCGAAAATTCAGTAACGACTAAGAGGTCTGAAGACACTCATCCTCGTCACGGGCACTTAATGGCGTTCGTCGATAAGCTTGACAAAGCTATGGGGCAAAACAAGGTGCTGCTAGCAAGTCAAGACTTGACACGCGTCGAAAAATGAAGCAGGATACATTATCGCCGCGATACATACAGCACCGTATGCAATAGATCACATAACAGCTGTCATAAAGTTGATGGATGATTCGACAAAGAAATCGCCTTGGCGTGTGATCCACTCTCGATTCAATCCGTTAAAATAGTACCTGCTGATTCCACTGCATCAGTAATGTCAAGCATACTCTCAGGATTTAACCGGTTGCATCTATGGCTCCGCGATAGGTCATCGAAATTGATCGTATAGAAAGCCGGCTCAACTGGAGAATTAGATCTGTTTTTAAGCCAGGCGTTGTATACTAGCAGGGTCAAATCGCTGTATTTAAAATCACTCAGCACATCGAAAAACCTTTCTCAATGTGCTGAGTGATCACATGTCGAAAAATAAAAAATGTTTTCCCGAATCCCGGAGATCCGCTCACCAGCACCCCACGAAAAGGATTAATGATATTGATCCAGCTCTGCCGCGTTTTGCCCTTGTAACGGTATTCCGCTGGAAGATTGATCGAGTATTCGTTTTCCAGAAGTTGTTCAAATTGAGGGAAACTTTCGTTGTCTTTGTTAAAGATGTCGTTGCTTAAACGAGCGGTTGTCAATCTGGAAAACTGGCTCCTACCGGACAATATTAGTAGGAAACCAATTGAGGAAAAGACCATATACAGAGCTGATCTAAATTGCTCTTCGACTGATGTTTTCAGAATAAGAACACTTAAAAAATAGCTCATGAACCCTGTCAAACACTGATCAAGGCAGGTTTTATCCGTATATTTTCGCCCTTTTTACCTTTCCCCACGACCAGTGAAATGGTTAAGAAAACGAGTGCCAGAATCTTCGTTTTACTGAACAAAGAGAACAACCCTGCGGCAAAATTTTATCCAAAATCCGGTCTGAAATTAAAGATGTCAGGTGCCAATTTTGGAATGCCTGGTAACCGAAATAATAAAAGTGCAATGCGAGGACCAGGATGCTGATCAAGCGGGTCCTATCGGTTATTTTGCGAAGGCTTATCTCATTTTTGCCGGTGTTCGATGCCATTATAAAACAAGTTTGAAGTGATTGAGAGAACCCTTTCTTCTTTCTACGTTTCCTTCCACGAAGGTGAGCTGGTGTGAAATCATCTTGTTTGGCAGGATCAAACAGTGAATCCTCGCCATTGAAAAGTCTAGCGTCATTGCTCTGCTCATGAGTTGCCAGCAAATAGTTTTTTGATGTGGCTGACTGTCCATGAGCTGCCATTGAATGTTCTTGTTTCTCCGTATTCGATAGCCTGTTAGCTATGGCGGTATCGATAGTCACACAGCGTTCCTGAATGGCTTTTGCACTATAATTTTACCGAAAGAACTTCCGTTAAAAACTGCTTTCGATCGGTGATCGACGTAAGTAATTTCATAGATCAGCCTACTCTCATTCTTTCTTAGAACGGTGTCGATTCCTTCTCGTTTGAGAATATTAATGAGCCGATCAAGTGTTACATTCGTCTTTCCGTACAATGTGAAATCAATCGCTTTTTTGACTCTTAACTTGTCTGTCTGCCGCAGTTGATCGTTAATTTTAAACCGGTTTTGTAGGTAATTCAATGTCAGTTTTTGATGAAAGTCGCTAGCCTTTATGGGCACACCAACCCGTTCGCCCTTTGCATTCAGCATCCTGTTGTAAAGCCCACCTTTCTTGAAAGTTCTGGACTCTTCATTTCCGCGATCCGCCGCCACATTGTAGCGGTTCAAGGCCGCAGTTAACTCGGGAAGAGAAGTGAATTTGTACTTCTCTATGACCCTCGCAAGAATATTTAATATTGCTCTCTTGGTCTCCACTTTCCCGTAATTCGCACTGACCATCGCAGGTTTTAAGTGTTCTGATTGCTGTTGTTTTTGCCTGATGCCTTGACAAGATGAAACTCTTGTTCGATTTCCTTCCTCGCTCTTTCCGATTGGTTTCGACCGATATTCTGCGTTTCAATCCGGCTTCCATCATGCCCTACTTTTACGCTCACAATATGGATCTGCGGATGCCCGGCATCGTAATGTTGATCCACCAGGAATGGCTGATCACCAAAGCCAATCTTCCCCATATAAGCCTGTGAAATTTCTTATAACAGCGCCTTAGAATGTTGCTCAGAAGGGTCAAAGTTTAGGGAGATGTGGACGCTATTTCGAACCACATTTTTGTTCAAAGCGGCCAACTTCAAAAGCATATTCAAACGCTCTTGCTCGGAAAGATTTGCGGCATCGTCCGGGTAGTTTCCTGCCAAAATGCACTCTGCTACGCCTTCCTTCAACTTGTTTTCATTGTGGTAAAAAGTGCTGCGGATTGACATCCCTGTCTTTATGATTGCAACCATATTTTCGAGGCTTTGCTGATGTAAATATTGATCTCGTTCACCATCTCGATCAGGCGATTCTTATCGCCCTCGTACGCTTCCAACCAGCTTCGAAAATCAGCAATTTGCGTGAGTGCATGTAATCTTTTAACAGCTTGATTCAGGTTGTTGCCCGCAGTGGTAAGCTCACGTCGAAGGCGGGTCAATTCAATCATTACTTCGTCGAATGACTGGTTGCGATGGTTTACCAGGACTGGTTCTAGAAGCAGTACTTTCCTGGCATATTCGCTTGTTTTACGGCATGTAGTTCTTTGTACTTTTCGAAGAAGCTGTTGATATTCCTTTGGCGTTAAGCGGACGTGCAGCCACTCGGTTCGGTTGTGTTTGTCTTCATTCATCACATTATCATTTTCACATTTTGACATTCATTTTTCATTCAATCCCGCCCACGACTCCGGAGTGTTCAGGCGGCCAGATCCTTAGGTTGTGATACAACCTGACATCTGGCCGATGGCGAATAAGAGGCAATCCTTTCAGCCTTTTAAAGGTGTGCATCGCAATTTTCATTCAAGGAGAGATTTCAAACGTTCACCGGATTAAGTGACGCTTACATGCCAATCATTGAGATCCTTAAAGCCATCATAAAGGCCGCTTACATCATTGTACTTTTCACTGATCGCCTTCGCCGCTAAACTACACTTTAACCCCGCCGTATCCCGGTCGAGATACAGGTTAATCTGACTGTGGCGTTCGAGAAATGATCGTGACCTTTCGAAAAGTGAGATGGAATTGAGTATCACATGGTTCTTGGGCACCTCGACTGTCTGGCTCATGATGGTCTTGTACGATAAAAAATCAAACATCCCTTCGAACACAGAGACAGTCGTGGCACCAACATTAATGGTTGTTATGTTTTTCGGACTACTCGCAAGCTTTGTAAATGAATTGCGCAACTATAACCACCTGAATCTTTCAGCAAGCCCAGCGCAAAATTCCTCCGGTCTCCAACTCGGTAATTGACCTGCCTGCAATATCGCTTGGCTATCTCGTCAAACACACGTCTTGAGGAGATGGACCTGATCAGCGATTCACTACTTAAAGTAGCGGTCGATAAAATTTCCAATTGACTTCTATTAACATGCATCGTCCTGGGAATAGGCTGCGGTCGTGGCTTGTGAAAGGATAGATAATCTGAAAACAGGTTGACAACCTCGCGGACGGTACACTGATAAAATAGTATTGCAAAATCGATAAGGGTCCCACCGCTCCCCAGGCCATGATCGTACCATCGATTAAGGTTTCTATTGACCTTGAATGAGGCAGTCCGCTCATTTCTAAATGGTGATAAATACCAAGGGTCGACATTTCTGATTTTGTCCGGCTCGAATCCGAGCTCCAATAGATAATCCACAATGTCTAATTCCTTGATTTGTACCAAGGTCAAAAGCCCACCATTTCCCCTCGTTCTTTCTCTCATTTGGCTTAATGTTTTGTTTCGTGACAGCGAAAGTAAGGAGCTTGAAAGTCAGACACCTATCCTAGGTAAATTCTCCTTAGGATCGTTTCGCGGGCAATTGGTAGCTTTGTACAGTTCCAATTCTAACTTAAAAAAGACATGATGAACGTGAAAGATTTGACCAGTGTGTATGATACCATCATGAGTATCCCCGGAATGAATGATCAAATCAAAATTGATTTGAAAATCAGCAGACGGAATGTTTTGCTGCTGACCCAATAAGAAGGGCGTTTAGAATTCCTGGTGATGGAAGCAATCCCGATTTGATCGACATAGCTTCAAGTGAGTCGAAGGATGAGTTACTGGCGTTGTCAGCTGATTGTCTGCAAAAGTCTGGTCTGGTGGACTTGAACGACCGGCTCGCAAAGTTGTGAAAAATTCTTCGCGTCTTACGGCTACTTAATCAGACAATCACATCTCGAAAAATGAGAAGCTCAAAGATCCGTTTGGGCACATTTGGGAGATTGGGTGTCCGATTGGCAGAAAAGACTCGGCGATCCATAAATTTCAATATGTCTGGCAAACCTGAAAGATGAAAACATTACTAAAGAGTGAAAAGTTGATTCTCAGGCATCAGCCCGGAAAGGGTGCCTGGACGTATCATCTGGTAATACCTGGAACGAAAGACATTCAGGGCAGCTGGGGCGAAATGAAAGTATCCGGTACGATTGATGGCTATGAATTCAAAGATTTGAACCTCGCACCTGTCACAAACGCTGATAAAATGGTTTCTGTTAATGGCACCATCAGAAAAGCCATTAACAAAAGTGGCGGAGATGAAGTGATTGTAACGATGTACATGAACTCTGACAATAAGCTCAGCTCAAAAGATCAGCTGCTTGATTGTTTTAATGATGCTGGAATGTTGAAAGAATTCAAAGCGCTTCCAAATGATGAGCGGGAAGAGATAATTACTACGATTCTGTCGCAACCGAATGAAAGCAGGCTTGAACAAAAGATCATGGACGTTGTCAGAAAGTTATCGTGATGGGATTCAACATCCTTTCACACTCAGAAGATCGCAACTTCTCCTCATCCACATGACTTGAAAACTGCTTCAATAGAATCTTCAGTTTCGGATCAATGAAAGTTTTGCAAAACGGCTTGTCGGGGTTTTTATAGTAGTAATCCAGATATTGCTGATCGTTCAACTTGAAGGTCTTGAACGGAATCACTTTTGTAATGATTGGATCTTCAAACTCCTTTTGCAACATTTCAATAGCCTGTTTTGCTGGGATTTCCTGATCATCGTGGAAAGTATAAACCGCGGATCTGTATTTAGATCGCATCGCATGTTGGGAAGTGCTGCTGTGCGTATAAAGGTGGATTTCAATTAGGTTTTCAAGGGAAATCGCATCAGCGTCAAATTCGACAACCACTGCTTCCGAGAATTCGGCATAATTATCGTCCGACTCAATCCAGCCCTGACTTACATTAATCACGCCCTTTAAGGATTGGAATATTGCTTCGGTACACCAATGGCAGCTACCTCCAAAACCAACTTTTTTTGTCTTTAACATATACACTCCACAATGCCTGACTATTTACCCGACTATTGAACACAACAAACCGACTTTTGATTACAAGTTGTTCAGCGGCGGCGAGCGTCCTTTGTATTGTCATTTAATGCAGAGAACAAATGAAATATACCTTGATAACAGGCGCTTCGGGCGGAATCGGTGAAGGTTTGGCAATAAAGCTGGCTAAGAAAAAGCATAACCTTATTCTTGTGGCGCGCAACGCAGAGAAGCTCTCCAAGCTTAGTCAACATTTACAGGAGATATATGGAGTGCAGGCAACTTACATTGCAGCAGACCTGACTAAACAGGATGCTCCATTTCAAATTTTTCAAGAAACCCAAAAACAAGATTGGGAGATCCAAATGCTTGTCAACAATGCAGGAATTGGATCGGGTGGCGAGTTTGCAACATTGAATTTGCAGTCAGAACTAGATCTGATACAACTTAATGATACGTCCCTGGTAGCGATGACGCATCTTTTCATGCAGCCTATGCGTGAGCGAAAACGTGGCACAATCGTCAATGTTGCCTCGATGGCAGCCTTCATTCCGATACCTTACATGGCGACCTATGCGGCAAGCAAAGTTTTTGTCCGCTCCTTTACCGAGGCGATAACCGAGGAATGTAAACCATCCAATATTCAGGTTATGCTGTTTGCGCCGGGACTGACAAAAACCAATTTTAACGAAGCTGCGGGCATTAATAATGAAAAAGGAGTCGGATTAAGCTCAGACTATCAAACAGCAGTCACGCAAACGCCGGAAGAAGTGGCAGATGAATTATTGAAAGCTTTGGAGACAAAAAAACATTTCCAGGTATCCGGAAGCAGAAACCGGATCGGCGCACGGTTGACTACCTTATTGCCAAATGCGATGATCGCCCGGTTTATGGCCAATTCCTATCGGAAAAAATCAGGTTTGATTTAGCTAACTTGTACGATGGAAACGACAACAACGGTTCACATTCAGTCGATCAGCCAGCTGCACCAACTCTTGCAGCTGCCGAAGCCCAGGCATCCGCTGGTGAGCCTGACGAGGTTTGAGGATTTCCCTGAGATAAAAATTGAACAGCGGACAAGGCTTATTACGGACTTTTACCAGGTTACTCTGAAAACGGAATGTCCTTGCAAAATACAATACGGCCAAAGTATTTTCGATTTTGACGAAGGAGTAATGTCGTGCTTTGCGCCCAGGCAGGTGAGTTTTATTGATAAGGATTTCGTCCCTGCAAAAGCTGGCTGGCAGCTGTCCATGCATCCGGATTTTCTTCGTAACGCTGCTCTGGGCGGCAAGATTAAGTCTTACGGATATTTCGATTATGCAGTCAATGAAGCGCTCATTCTTTCAGACGACGAGCAAAAGACGGTGGAAAACATCTTCCTCCAACTGCAAAAAGAGTTGTCGCTGCCAATTGACAATTTCAGTCAGGAAGTATGGATTGCTAACATTGAGCTCATGCTGACTTACTGCGACCGATATTACAACAGACAATTATCACTCGTAAGACGGTCAGCAACGAGCTTTTGAATAAAGTCGAGAGAATCTTGAACAATCACTTTGATTCCGATCAGCTCAACAATGGTTTACCCACGGCACAATTTCTGGCCGAGGAATTACATTTGTCTTCCAAGTATCTGAGCGATTGCCTGAAACAGCTCACCGGGAGCACTACCCAACATTTGATCCACGAAAAGCTGATCGAACGTGCTAAAGAGCGATTATCGACAACGCATCTATCTGTTAGTGAAATTGCCTATGCATTAGGTTTCGATTATCCGCAATCGTTTAGCAAGCTTTTCAAAACGAAGACACGGCAAACACCGCTGCAATTCCGGGCGGGCTATAATTAGGAAGTTTACCGGGTATTTCGTCTCATCATGCTCAGGGAGGATTGTGTGATTAAAAAACGAGAAAAAAGAAAGCCTTTCTAGCAGTGGCCCTCTATCAGCCAAAAGGAAATGGAATAAGTGCCCATCGGGCTGGCGGTTTAACTTTTCACCTCCTCTGCGATGGAAGAAGCCGCCATTATGCCGTAAGCTTTTGGCAGCTTCTCACAGTCTTAGCAAATAGGGCCACTTATTTAGCTGCCCTTTTGCCGAGTTTGTTTGTCAGACTTCAACTAGCGGAATTAATGCAATCAAAGTTTTTCTAAAAAGATAGAATTTCTTAAATTTGATAGGTCCGTTGCCAACTAAAATATCAAGGTGAGCAATTCGAGAGCAGGCAAAAATAGCTTTATAAATTATTCATTCAGAGCAGGTTACAAATAAGTTCGAATCTCTTCCTCTCTGCAACTGCCAGTTTTCGAAAGAAAGCTGGCTTTTTTTATGTCCAAAAGGTTGAAGGAGCTAGCCTGGAAAGGTAGTACATGCTTTATTCGCTAGACACCACACCCAAAGCTGGAAAATTTGATTTACAGAATGTCGAAACACTACAAATCGCCATTATACCAGCACAAGCCACGGATCAGGATAAAAAAGCATTTGCCGACATGGCGATTCAAAAAGTAACGCTGGAATGACCTAACCGCCCGGTAACTTACAAGCCATAGCCCGTAAATTATCCGGGAACTTACCGGGAGATTTACCTAAATTGCCTTTTTAACCAAACACCCGTTCCCGATGACACATACTATCTCCAATCCCAAGATCCACGAAGGCCGCAATCTTAAAAGATTTCGGGAAATGCTCGCGATCAAACAAGACGCCCTCGCATTCGAACTAGGCGAAGATTGGAACCAGCAAAAAGTCTCCCTGCTCGAACAGAGGGAAAAGATCGATTCCGATATCTTGGAGCAAGTGGCGGCAATTTTGAAAATCCCAGCTGAAGCGATTCGGAATTTTGATGAAAATCAAGCGATTAACATCATATCCAACACATTTGATAACGGCTCAGCCATTTACCAAACCAACAATAACCCGATCGACAAATTAATGCAGCTTCACGAGGAGAAGATTGCTTTGTATGAGCGGATGTTGAAGGAGAAGGATGAGATGATGGAAAGGTTGGAGCGGTTGATTGGGAAATAACTGACTATCGGCATAGAAACCTTGTTGCGTTTCGATGGCAATGATTTTTCTAGTAACTTGTATTTCTGAACGGTAAAATTGAGGGAAATGAGAACAGGTAATGCAATGACACAGACCGAATTCATAAAGACCTTTGAGGCCTTCCCAGCAAAGGCACGGCTATCTATTGCAAAAAAAATACAGGATCGCATGATTGATCAACTCTTCGAAGAACTCGACGCAGAACTGCCTGATGTCGAAATGTCTACCCAAGAGATCCAGGATGAAATCAATGCGTGCCGGAATGAAAAAAAGCAAAAAGCTCAGCATCGTCCTTGATGCTAATTGGTATATATCTGCCTGTATCAGTCGAAAATCCCGCCGAACACTTTATTATAGTATTCTTAAAAATCCAGACATGCAAGTATTCTATTCATCTGACTTGATGGATGAATTTAGTGATGTGATAGGACGCCCAAAATTTGCAAAATATATTACGCACAAGCAAGTAAACCGCTTTAAGATCATTGCATTGAAGTTTTTGAAGAAAACCAAGGATGGAATAGCACCTGAAATTGTCCGGGATAAGAATGACAATTATTTGCTGGGCGTTTGTGAAAGTTGTGAGGCTGATTTTTTGATTACCGGTGATGAAGATTTACTAGTGTTAGAGGAATATCAGAAAACTAGAATTGTCACAATGGGACGGTTCATGCAAGACACCTTGTAAAGTTATACAGACTGCGTAAACTAAACTTAATGCACTTCCCAAAAATTCCTTTATACAAAACGGTTGTTAATGCCAGAAATTTGACTCCTGAACAGGAGGCAATAAGTGAAGCTATGTCTAAGCGAGACGTTTCTAAAAAAACGAAAAAATACTACGCGCATGCCGGGATTTTTATTTGAAGGCATACAAATTTCTAAAAAATATTGAACTCTCAGCAATAACCGTCAACGAAGAGAAACGCATTAAGGACTTCTTAGGTGAAATATTGCTTTTTGTAGGAATTTTGCAAGAACCTTTATATTTTAAATACCTATATAGGATAACAACTGTTAGAGATATTTTTCTTGACGGGGACAAGGTTAGAAATCCAGATTTTATCAGCTACCCGCCATTATCCGTGGTAAAAAGCAATGGATTTTATGGAAGAGCAAATACACCAGATTCAACAGTACTTTATTGCTCATTCCATCCAAATATTGCACTATTAGAAATAAAACCAAAAGTTGGTGAAAGAATAATAATTTCTCAGTGGGAAAAAGAGAATAATGATCCTTTTATCAGCTCCCCAATATTGAATAGTAGCATAACAGCTAATGAAGGCGTGCTTAAAACATTCAAATCATTTGAAAAAATGATGAAGAATCAAAATTCTCTATTCAAAAGAATTACGAGTTTATATTTCGAATTTATCGCTCATGAGTTTGTAAAAGATATTGCCATATCAAGCAAAAAGAGATTTGAATATCTCTTTAGTGCATATATTTCTGATATGGTTCTTCGAAATAGATATGCTGTCGGCGATTCTATCCCTCATTATGACTGCATTATATATCCAAGCATTGCTGCCAAACATCGAACGGATAATGTAGCGATTTGTCAAGAATCAGTCAAAAAAATCAAACCGGTATTTATGGAAGACTGTGTCGTGATGGAGACACGATATGATAATCTGGATATGCACGCTCCTGATAAATCGATAATTAGTGGGCGGATTCTAAAAAGTTCAGATGTAATAGAAAAAGACTCAATCATTTGGAACGATGACTAGTTGCATTTAAGAAGCGCTATTTATTTTTATTTAAAATCCGTTCACAGTGTAATAATCTTTCCGATTGTAATCGTGATGCATTGATGACTACCTTCGCCTCATCTATCCAATCATTGAATAAACTGTGACCATTTTCGTATTTGCCGAAAAAGGTCATTGTTATGACAAATAGGCTATATCACAATCGAATCACCCCACACTAACCCCAATCAACTCAACCGCCAGCAACTCCTCAATCCGCACGATCATTTCAATCTTAAAATTGCTATCCCCTTTCACCCAGGGCCACAGTTTGAGGTCTTACCTGCAAATTCTCAACCAAATCCTTCGGGCTCGTTCCAAGTTTTCGCAATGTTGCTAGGATATTAACCGCAATAATTCTTGATTTTTCAAGTCCTTTCGGATTTTCGGCTTTTCAGGATGCGCGCTCCTTCCATCTGCTAGAGAAGCGGTGACGGATTCTTAGTTCTGTAATATATTTCTCTCGTTTGCATAGTCATTCAAATCAATGTATTCCCGGCATACTGCGAATATTTCACCTGCAAGCATTAAGAAACTATTTCTATCACAATGTACAAAGGCGTAGTCGTGTAGTTTAAAATTACAAGATTGTAATTTTAAACTTAGAGAACTTTGGATCCGCTTGAAAAATCGGATTTATTGAAGGTGACCAGTTCTGTGCAATGATCTTCGGCTATGGCTGTATGAATGCAATCACTAATATTTTGAAAAACCAACCAACTTAGCTAGTTGAATGCCGCGCATCATTTGGTTTAAATCATATGGTGCCGGTTCTGAGTGCAAAAAGGTGTTTAGCATCCGCTCAATGTTGTCTGGTTGTTGCCCCAAAAGATGCAGTACATAAGCCACCTCTTGCATACAAAGCAATGAAAAAAAACGGTTATTGTCTGTGGACGCCTTATAGAGTGGGTAAGCTAGCTCTGCTTTATCGGGTTCTTGAGAAACAAGCAGATGGATTAAAACATCGGTATCAAAATAGACTTTGTTCATTCGCCCAGCATTTCATTTGCCAGGTCTGTCAAATTTAAATTAGCAGGGACACGTACATCTTTAAAGAGCTCGCGCAGTTGCAGGGTCTTTTTATAAAGCTCTTTTTGATCAACCGGTGCGGCAATAGGCTCGTCATCAATGATGAGTCGAAATGTACGACTTCCAAATTTGGCTTTGGCAGTAGCAAGAATGTTCTCTATCACTTGCGCGTTGATGTTGGCGGGATTTATCTGAAATGTTTGCTGCATAGTACTGGTCATTTCCTCGAAAATACAATGTTTACAGGAAAAATTCAATGAACAAACCTGAATACTGGAAGAGTGACTTCCATTCGCGCTATTTCCAACTTATTTAAAGGTAGCGCTCGGCACGTGCGACATCCTTACATTAGTTGCACCTCTCCTCTAAAATATCAGCTTACTAAATTAACGCAAACGCCACGCGTCCATTTAGCCGTAATGCGCACATTTGCCCTTTTTCCCGAATGCCTTTAACCTGAACAAATCAACCTTAAACACTCATCATCCTATGAAAAGAAACGCATTCATTGGCAGTATGGCTGCCATTTGTTCACTTCCTGCCATTGTATTTGCGAAGGCAGCGGCTTTAAAAGGAATGATCGAAAAAGTATTTAAAACCAAGGCTGGGGAAGGCCGCAAACATGGTCACATCCAGTTAAAGGGGGTCAATGCGAATGTGTTGGATGTTAAGGTTTCGGGTAGCGATACGAATGGTGGTTTTGCGATTTTTGAGCAAACCTCCCTCAGTCAGGGCCGCGGAACTCCGCTCCATGTGCATCCGGGCCAGGATGAAGTTTTTTATGTGCTTGAAGGCGCTTATGAATTCCTTGTGGATAAGGAAAGATTTAGCCTGACGGCCGGTGAGAGTATCTTTCTGCCGCGAGCCGTCCCCCACGCCTGGACGCAGGCATCGGCCAAAGGCAAAATGCTGGTAACCTTGCAGCCGGCTGGAAAATTGGAAGATTTTTTCTTGCAAATGGCGGCGCTGACGCACGATCCTACGCCACAAGAAATCGCCAAAATATTTGAACAAAACGAAATGAAGGTGGTTGGGCCACCGTTGAAACTGGATTAACAGTGGCCTTTCTGTGGGGACAATCAGGTTTTGCTATTAATCAGTAATTTCAGAAGATCCAGTTAAATACACTTACTTTTTCTGAACCATTCCAATGTCTGTTAGCCACCCTAAAAAGCTCTCAGGCCAGTATTTTAGGGTTTCGCCTTTTGTAAAATCCATTGCAAATCCGTGAGAGCCTTTGTTGTAAATATGCATTTCGGCTGGAATTTCTGCTTTCAGTAACGATGAATAAAAATCAACACATTTGGCGGCTGTGGTCAACTTATCGTCGTGGGCATTGATGAGGAAAATCGGGGGACAACTTTCCTTTCGAACCGTGTAGGTTTTTAGAAATGCAGCATAAAAAAGACCGGCGAAATTGGGTTTCCAGCTAACCTTGCCAGGTTCTTTATTTATTTCGTCGGTTGCTGCAAGTTCTACCGCCAATGTTCCGCCTGCCGAAAAACCTGCTATGCCAATTTTATTGGGATCAATTTTAAGTTTAGCTGCATCTTTTCGCAAAGTGATAATGGCCTGCTTTGCGTCATCGAATGCAGCTGCGAAATAGGTTTCTCTGGGAATTACAAAATTTTTGGTGCTATCCCTGGTATTCAGGCGATACTTCAACACCATCGATGCCACGCCCCGTTCTTTCAGCCAAAGCGCAAGGTCTGTTCCTTCCCGATCAAACCAATTATCTACAAAACCGCCTCCGGGACATATCACAACCGCAACGCCCGTTTCCTTTCCCGGCGGTGGTAAATGCAGCACGTAAGTAGGAACGGACACTTTGCGAAAGACCCGGTTCTTTTTTGAAAGCGACTGGGAATTTACATCGAAGTTTACCACCTCTTCGCCAGTAGTATATTGCACAGGATTATCTGTGATACCCGATGGCCATAGCGGTTTTTCTTCGGATGTTTGGGCATCAGCGGAAAATCGTAGGGTAAGCGAAAGCCCGATCGTTAAAAGCGTTATCGATATGTATTTCAGGTTCATAGCACAAGATTTATAATCATAATCTCTTCAAAAAATAACACCCTACATCGCCTCAATCTCCAACACCACGCTCGTTCTCCTCACATTCACCACCGGATTAAAACCAACCGTCATCAGATATTCTCCGGAATAAAACTGATCTTCCTTAATCGCAGATTTGGTCCCAGGATAGAGATTCAATTCTCGTACTTTATAATTCTTTGCTGCATCCAAACCTTCCAGGCGGATCGGCGTGTCGGAGCCGTCACCGTTTCTGTTGCCGACTAAATAGGAGAATAGAATGGCTTTGGATTTGTTTTTCGCCGTGTACATCAGCGCGGCGTAATCACTTTTCTTTGGGTCGACCAACCGGAAAAGATCGCCCTGGAAAATGATGTCTTTCACTGCATTGTAATTTGCGACTGCCTGCTGGCTGAATTGCAGGTCTTTTTCATTTAAATGACTGACCACAATGTCATAACCCAGTCGTCCCATCATCGCCACATCAGTGCGGAATTTCAAAGGCTGTTTTCCCCAATCGGTTACGTGTGCGCTTTGCGCGATCGAGGGAAAGAAGTACGAATATTCCCATTGCATAAATACGCGCTCCAATGGATCGGTGTTGTCGCTGGGCCAGAATTCTGTGAAATATTTCAGCGCTTCATAATCGACACGACCGCCGCCGCCCGAGCAAAGCATCATGGGCACTTTCGGATATTTTGCGCGCAGCTTTTGCAGCACTTTATACAGTCCTTTCACATAATCCACATAAAGCTTGCCCTGACTTTGCTTGCTTTTTTCAAGGTAAGCCGAGTAAGGGTTGAATGTGGTTGCGTTGCAGTCCCATTTGATGTAGGCGATGTCCGGATTTTCGGTAAAAAGCTTATCCAGAATGCCATAGACAAAATCCTGAACTTCCGGGTTTGACAAATCCAATGGAAGCTGATTTCGCATATAATGTTCGGGGCGCTGCGGCTGTCTGATGACCCAGTCCGGATGTTTTTCATACAACTCGCTTTTCGGATTGACCATTTCCGGCTCAACCCAGATCCCGAATTTGATTCCTGTTTTCTGCGCTTCTTTTACCAGATAGCCAATTCCGTTGGGCAATTTCTTTACATTTTCCTGCCAATCTCCCAAGCCCGCCCCGTCGCTGTTTCTTGGATATTTATTGGCAAACCAGCCGTCGTCCAACAAAAACAGATCAACGCCCAGCTTCTTGCCATCTTTGAAAAGCTCAGACAGTTTGCTTTCGTTAAAATCAAAATAAGTGGCTTCCCAGTTGTTCAAAAGCGTCATTCTGGTGCCTTCACCGTCCAGGATCCGGTATTTTCTGGCCCAGTTATGCAGGTTGCGGCTGGCTTCTCCTTTTCCGTTCTCCGAGAATGTGTAGATAAAAGAAGGTGTTTTAAATTCCTGTTTCGAGGCAAGCGGATATTCTGAGGAATAAGGATTGATACCCGCGATCAACCGCAGATTATGATAAGAATCAACCTCAAATTCCATTTTGAAATTGCCTGACCAAGCGAGTGTTCCCAGTAAGACTTTCCCTTCCGTTTCTGTTGCCGGTTTATCAAAAGACAAGGAAAAACTCGGTGGCTGATAAAGATTGGCGCGTGTTCCGAGTTTCGAATCCAGCACCCGGATCCCGGCCGTCAATTGTTCTTCTTCCGGATTCATTTCTTTGGCCCAGGTGCCATTGTAATGCGTCAGATAATAGTCTTTTGCGATGAAATAGAGATTGGCGGAAGCGTATTTTTGAAGCGTAACGGGTTTTTTCTCTTCGCTTTTGATCACACTCCATTGCTCCACCACATTTTCCTGAAAATAAGTTTTGTAAAAAAGTGTCACTTCCACTGCATAGACCGGGTCTTTCAACACAATGCTCGTAAGACTTACATTGTCGTTTTCCTTTGTGGTGTTGTGGCTTACATAAACAAGATCCAGTGATTTATTTCCGTCCCCATGCGTCAGTTGCAATGCTGGTTCGGAGACATTCCAGGTTCCCGCCGGAGTATAAGCCGAGTTATAAATTCCCGCATTTCCATCCTGTTGGCGGCTCTGCGATGGAATGAGTTTGTATTCTGCGGACTGACTTAGTTTCTTTCCGAAATAAGTGATTTCAAGATGATTATCCTTGTCTGTTTGCAAGACCAGCACATTCTGTCTGGTTTCAATCGGGATGATCGTTGGCGCATTCTGGGCAAACGAGCTGGCTGCGGTTACCGCCAGAAAAACGCTGTTGAAAATAAGCTTATACACAACTATACTATTTGATATGGATTGATTTTATTCACCGGCGCCGAAACGAATAGCCTTAATTCGGATAGGCGCTCCGGTGAAGACAAAATAAACATCTTTTACACCAGAACCTGCACCGGCAGCAATGTCAAGGATCATTTTATCACTGTATTCACCGGAAAATTTTCCGAGAACAGCTCCATCCGCGCTTCCCGCACGCGCCTCGATCGCTCCCGAAGGCGGTGTCGGTGCATTCCGCCCGGATGCACGAATAATTTCGATTTGTTTGATACCGGTCAAATCAGTGCCTTTAAACCTGAAAGACGCGCCGGAATTTCTGACAAATGCCATCGTACTGTCATTGTTAAAACTGATGTCTTTAACCTGGTCGGCCAATGCGACTGGCACCAACGGATTGCGAAGGACAAGCGTTGCTTCCGAGGATTGCGAGGACGCTGTTTTTGTGCCCCTATCGGCATATGCGGCGCGGAATATGAAGCTGCCTTCCGTATCGCCCTTGGGAACGACGGTCGTATAGGTGCCTTTCACAGGCAATGTTTTGGCCGGTTTGGGCGCGTCCGACAAGCTCATAATGTAACGGACAATTCCTTTCACATCGCTTTCCGCCATGGTCGGGTGGGCGGGCATGAATGCATCCCCCCAAACGCCCGAACCGCCATTTAATATCTTCTTGGACAGACCTGCAATTGCCGTTGGATCACCCTTGTATTTGGCAGATATAGCCGTAAAAGATGGCCCCAAAACCTTTTCTTTAATAGCATGACAAGCCTTGCAATCGCCATTATTGATCAGCGAAATCGCAGTTGCATATTGCGCCGAAGCATCCACGCTCATTTGCTTTTGCGCGATCCGGGTTAAGTTAAAACCCTCGGAAAGATAGTTCGTACTGACCGAAACCTGGGAAGGCGCAATATTCTTGTTTGCAAGACTGCCATCTTCCTTGTCGCTCACACGCACCTCATAATCAATGCTTTTTCCTGGAAAATAGAAGGTGGAATTTCCTTTGGTTATTTTAAATTCAACCACCGGAGGTTCGTTCCCAGCTTTAATTTCAACCGATTTGGTATTCTTTTCTCCGGCTTTATCCGTGACAGTCAAAGTTGCCTGATAAGTGCCCGGCGTGGTAAAAGTGATCGAAGGATTCGCCTCTTTCAGCGTTTTGAAAACGGCTTTGTTCTTGCTGACAACCCATTCGTATTGCAGCGCGTCGTCTTCGTCAAAGTCTTTGGTGCCTTCCGATGACAGCGTGACTTGCATGGGAAGCGCGCCCGCCGTTTTGCTGGCTGATGCTTCTACCAATGGTTTTCTGTTCCCGCTGTTGTATTCGATCCGGATCAGTTCTGCCTCGGGGTTATCTTTGAAATAACCGTTTCCATATTCCAGCACATACAAATCACCGTCAGGCCCGAACTTCATGTCGATCGGCCCTTTTAATTTTAGGTCAGGAAGAAAGCGCTCCATGGATTTGTATTCGCCTTTTTCATCCATTTCCACCACATTGATCCAGCCTCTTACCCAGTCGGTGATGAACCACTTTCCTTCGTAGTATTCGGGAAATAATCGTGATGCGTTTTTTAAATCATCTTTTCTGAACACCGGGCCGCCAACTGCGCTGTTACCGCCACTTTCCATGAGCGGGAACTCCTGGCTTTGCGCTTTTGAATACCAGATAAAGGCAGGCTGTGCAGCCGGAAGCTCCTTTAAACCGGTGCTGTTCGGAGAATTGTTGACCGGATGGGCGGGGTCAAAAGGCGCGCCGGAAACTTTGGTGGCGAAGTCGTACTTTACATAAGCCTTATTATTGGCAACAAAATACGGCCATCCGTAAAATCCGGGTCCTTTGGCGCGGTTGAATTCATCATAGGATTGCGGTCCGCGTTTTTCGATATCATCACGGGAACCATCCGGGCCTACTTCTCCCCAGTAAAGCCATCCCGTTTTCGAATCGATCGTTGGCCGCCAGGGATTTCTGTTGCCCATTGTATAGATTTCAGGTTTGGTCTGCGGCGTTCCCGGAGGAAAAAGATTGCCTTTGGGAATGGTGTATGTACCATCCGGTTCAGGATGAATGCGCAAAATTTTTCCTCTCAAATCATTGGTGTTCGGAGATGATTTCTGGGAATCGCGGGGTGATTCTCCCGGCCTTTCATCAAGCGGCGCAAAACCGTCGGAAGCGCGCGAAAATGTATTATCACCCGTAGTCAGATACAGGTTTTTGTCTTTGTCGAAAAGCATTCCTCCGCCTACGTGGCAGCATTCTTCGCGCTGCACCGGCACTTCCAAAACCACTTTCCGCGAGCTTTCCAGCAACTCTTTGCCATGCCACTCGTAACGCACCAGCACGTTTTTTGCCTCGTCGCCAGCCAACGAGTAGTAAATGTAAATCCAGTGGTTTTTGTCATAATCCGGATCCAGGATCACGCCCTGCATGCCATCTTCCCCTTCGGTGACCTCGCCCGCTTTATTTACATATTTTGTACTGACGGCAAACTCAGCCACCGTTTCCATGGCCTGCGATTTCGGATCATACACCTTCAACTTACCTTTCCGCTCCGCATAAAGTACCCGCCCGTCTTTCAGGATCTGAAACTGCATGGGTTCTTCAAGCCTTTGCGCAAGAACAACTTTGGTGAACCGGTTAGCTTCCGGTTTTTTAGGTGTTTGGGCAAATAAACTTTCGGTTGTTAAAAGCAAGCTTAGCAATGCAGAAAAGAGCATTGAAGGTTTCAGCACTGCATATCGATTGCAGAAATTGTCTGATTTTGACATTAGGAAAATGCTTAAATAAATTTCAATTTTAGAAGTCTGAACAGCTGACAATATTACCTGAAGAGCTGATAAGCTTTGCTCAAAAATGGCTTATACATCGGCTCGTGTTTGGGCATATTCAGGTAAAACAGCACGATCATATTGTTTTCGGGATCGATAATGTAATCCGTGCCGTAAAGTCCTCCCCAGGCAAATGCGGTGTTGGAAACTTCCGGAACCGGTTTCTTCTCTGCATTGTATAGCTCGAATCCAAGCCCGAACTGAAAGCCTTTTCCGCCGGAATTCACCTCAGGCAGGCGGTTCACTTTGGTCATCAGCTCAATGGTCTCCGGTTTGAGAATGCGCTTGCCATTGTACTCGCCTTTGTTGAGCAGCATTTGGCAGAATTTGGCATAGTCGCCGATAGGTCCGTTTAATCCAATAGCGCCCTCGGCATAAGTTTGTACCGGGCTGATCGTGGTCTCGCTATACTTGTTGGATTCGGCCACGAGTTTGCCATCGATGTCGCTGTAAGCCTTCACGAACCGGCTCATTTTCGAGGGCTCATAATACCAGTCTGTTTCGGTCATTCCCAACGGATCCAGAACCGTTGATTTGACATATTCACGCAGACTTTTGCCCGAAATGAGCTCCACCATATAAGCCAGCATATTGGTGCTGATATGGTAACTCCATTCGCTTCCCGGATCGAAACCCAAGGGATACTTAGCAAGCGCGATCATTTCATCTTTCAGATACTTCGAAGTGCCAGCGCCGCCGGTCCGCTGTCCCGGTCCTGCCGGTGACGTGGCTCCTGAGGTTGCAGCGGCGTTTTTTTTCTCCATTTCGGCACGACGCGCCTTTCCTACCAGCCCGGCGCTGATGCCCGACGAGTGCGACATGAGATGCGCAAATGTCATTGGCGTCTTCACCGGCCTTGTCTCAAATATCCCATCTTCTTTAATGGCCGTCGCCACTTTATCGGATATCTCGGGGAAATATTTGGAAACCGGATCATCAACCGAAACCAATCCCCTTTCCACCAGTGTCATAAATGCTACGGTCGTCACGGCTTTGGTTTGAGAAAACAGGATATAGTAATCATCCACGGCCGCCGGAACCTTGTTTTCAACGTCTTTATACCCAAATGCTTTGTTATAAACGACATTCCCGCCTTTGGCAACAAAACCTACAATGCTACTCGCCTTTTTCTGATCAATAAAACTTTGTAGCAGCGAGTCAATGCGTTTTGTTTTGTCTTCGCTCGTGCCGGTGGCTTTGAGGTCAGCTTTGTAGTTTAATGTTTGCGGAGCGGGCGATTTTTGCTGGGCAATCGTGCTGTTGAATGCAGCTAAAAGCGCAATGCTTAGATAGATTTTTTTCATAATAATTTAAAGGGTTAGGAATAGCAAAGCTTACTTCTCGCCAACGAATTTTAGTGAATCTTTCGATTCAACAGGCGGGCCAGAATAGGCAATCAAACTAATTTTTCCCTTCGTGGCTGTTTTGGGAATTTTTACAACCAACTGACCAGGTGCTTTGCTGACGAACGCGGTCACAGGCTCTGTTAAACCGGTAAATAGCACGCCCATTGTCAAATCCAGATTGGTGCCCGTAATGGTCAGATTTTTCTCACGTTCGGCAACCGCTGGCGCGAAGCTTTTTATTGCTGGCAATGTGATGACCAGTTCCGTTTCGGATTCAATGGAGAGTGGTTCGGTGCCACCGGCTGAAAAAATGACCGGGCCGGTTTGAGCGCCAAAAGGCACAGTTACGACCAGCTCCGTCATGGTTTGGCTTACAAATTCGGTTACCGTCGTATCCTGCGCAAATGTGACCCCCTTCACCCAATTCAGGTATTTCCCTGAAATGGTGATCTTATCGCCGGGTTTGGCCTGAGCGGGGATTTTGGTAATTTCTACGGGCACTTCCAGGCTCAGTATGGTTTTGGAAACAATGTCCCCTGCGGTTGTTTTCAGGGTTACAAGCCCTTCCGAGGTTTCGTTGGGAACGGTCAGCACAATGCGATCGGGAGTTTGTTTTACAAATGCAGACGCCGGAACGCTGGCGCCTGTCAGTTCAACGGAAGTTACTTTATCCAGATTTTTACCAATAAAACTGATCGTATCCCCCAAGCTCACGCCCGAAGGCCCGAAACTCAGCAATTGCACTTCGCTGCTTGTGGCAACTTCGTCGTCGTTGCAGGCTATCAGCAGCCCCGCAAGCACTAGAAAAACCGCTGCGGTAAGAAACCGCAAATCATATATTTTTTTCATCCTGAATGTCTTTGAATGTTACTTTTTGAGAATTTTTGGCACTACCCTGAAATTGTCCATGGATATATCAGCATCCAGGTCTCCTCCGCCGTGGAATAGCAGCCGGGTGTAATAACCGTTGGGATTCACAGCCATTTTTACGCCCAGACTTTCATAGCTGGCTGCTATTTCGTTAAAAGGAATAACAACCGTTTTCCATTCGCCCTTCGTATCGTAAGGCGGCGCCCACTGGTAAGCGTCGGTGGTAAAGTCTTTTGCCAGCCCCACATTGATTTTGAGCAAATTATTATTGTAAGGTTTTAAAGTATTGACCTCAAATTTCAGGTTATAATCTGCCGGTCTTAAAATCGCTTCGTCTGGAATGTTTTTACTGATCGGCCCCATGGCATCAGGTGGTCCTCCTGCTACTTCCTTCCATTGCCAGCCACTGACCACTTCTTTCACCCGAATGTAATTTCCATTAATCGCCGACGGATCTCCAGCGCCTGGCTTAGTAACCACATAAGCCTGGTTCCACCAGCCTGTAAAGGGATCATTACTCAAAAAGATGTTGCGATTATCCCGGAACCAGAAGTCCGACTTCGTTTCTCCAAAAGCAGTTTTTACCGTCACCTGCCCTGGCAGCGAGCCTTGGGGCACGCGCACCTGGATGATCTGGTCGGTTACCGAAACCAGCTCACCCGTTGCACCTCCTGCAAATGTGACCGTAAGCGGCGGGTAAAAATAGTTTCCGTTAATGGTCGCTATGCCGCCCGTTGCCACATATTCACAGTTCATGCCCGTCAGTTCGGGTTCGCTGATCTGCACTTCGAAATCGTGTTCGAGCGTCCGGCCGTTTGAGAAAATCATGCGCATCTTGTTGCTGATCTCCTTCGGGACCATTGCGGGAACACTCACCAGAATGCTCTTACTGGTAATGTAAGTGGGTGTCAAAACCGCTTTCTGATCATTGAACCATATTTCGGTAACGTCCTGCAAATTCTCCCCAACAATCGCGATGAGGTTGCTTTGGAAAGCGCCAACCAGCAATGAATCCGACGAAGCCGGGTTGGTCACGCGGATGTAAGTAATGGAAGGTTCGCCATGCGTGTCAACGTCATCTTCCTTACACGAAATCTGAAATGCAGCCATGAGCACCAGCAGGGCAAACATCAGGGCCGATCTATATCTGTTTTTCATTTGAATGTCGATTTTTATAAATCCGAAAATTATTTGCTGTAATAATCCACAGCGGGTTTTTGCAGATTGGGCGCCTGGCTCAGCTCTGCGGACGGGATTGGCAGCAGGAAATTTCCGCTGTTCGCATTGATCGTGCGCTCGGTCGTCGACCAGGCCGTTTTGGTAAATGTCCACGATGTCGGGTTTGGAAAAACATCCGGCGCCGTGGCGAACAATCCCCTGTCCTGACTGTTCAGGATGGCATAGGCTTTCGTGGGATTATAGTAATGCAGGCTCACCAGGTCATACCACGCCATTCCTTCCATGGCAAATTCCACCAGTCGTTCCTTGAAAATAATGTCGAATGTTAAAGGCCCCGCGAAAACCGGCAAGCCAGCACGCGTATGTATCGCATTGTAATATTTCAGCGCGGTGGGATCGTTAGTCGATGCATTGTTTCCCAAAACAGCTTCTGCATACACCAGATACATTTCAGCCAGACGCATCATATATGTATCGTGTCCGTAGTTCTGTGAAGCCGACAAGCCGCCGACGTCCTTGGCCTTCCCGGTCACGTATTTTTTGATGGAGACAAAATTGTTGTCGCCGCCCGGATTAGGAACGATCAACTTCTGCTCACCACCCGGGATCGTCTGCGTAATCTCAGGATAAGATGCGCCCGGAAGCATGAATGTCGCTTTTAGCCGCTGGTCTACGGTGCGTCCCTGCATACCGGTGGCGGTCTGCTTTATACCTTCATATTGGCCGAGCATCCACCAGGTGGCGCTTTTGTCACCGCCCCAGCCATCGCCGTTTGCAATATCGGGACTAAATGCCAGGTAAGCCGGCGTCGAATTTTGCGTACCATAAGCGCCGGGTGAATAAACCCATTGCAGCGAGAAAAGCGATTCGGAATTGTTGTCATAAGGAAACAGGAACAGGTCGCCATAGTTTTTTAGCAGCGACAAGCCGCTTTGCGTAATCACCCTTTCGGAATAGTATTTGGCGCTATCCAAAAAAGCCTGGTTTCTGGTTCCCGATCCTGCCGACTCCACACCTGCACGCGTCAGGTAAAAACGCGCCAGCATTCCTTCTGCGGACCATCGGGTAATGCGGCCCGGACGAATGGGTGTAGCAGGAAGATCTTCGGCCACCTGACGCATTTCGCTTGTGAGAAACTTCCAGACACTTTCAGGCGTGTTTCGTGAAACCGTCGTATCGGAGAGCAGTTCCAGGTTATTTTCAATGATCGGCACAGCCCCCCAGTTCATCACAAGCGACCGGTAAGCCACGGCGCGCATAAATCGCGCCTCGGCAATCGCCATTTTCTTGATCGCCGGAGAAACCGCGTCTCCCGCATACTGATTAATGTTACTGATCGCCAGATTGGACTGACCCACTACGATAAAGAACGAGCGCCATGCCGAACCATTCTCAGGCGTGTTTCCAGTGGTATTAAAAAGCACATTACCGCGATCATTATAGGCAGAAAATGCTGTTCCCGCCCTGAAATCGCCCAGATTGTAGGATGCTTTATCATTGTAATCAAACCATACCTTGCTGTAAAGCAATGCGGTCGAGGCTAAGACCTGATCGTCTGTTTGGTAAAAACCTGCATCGACAATGGCGTCGACCGGAGGTCTTTCCAGAAAATCTTCTGAGCAGGAAGTCGCCGCAAGCAGCGAGCCGAATAAGCTTCCGAGATAAAGAATATTTTTTAAAATTTTCATCTGATTCGTTTTTTAGAAGTCCAGGCCGAGGCTAAAAGTGTAAACAGGAGTCAGCGGATAGCGACCATAATCCAGACCGATCGCCTGATTTCCAGGACTTGCATCCCGAGATACGTAGGCCCCTACCTCAGGATCAAATCCAGTGTATTTGGTGAATGTGAGCACATTTTGTGCGCCAACTGAGATCCTTGCACCCCTAATTACTTTTTGTTTTGACAAGAATGCTGCCGGCACATTGTAGTTCAACGAAACGTTTTTGAGCCGGATAAATGAACCATCCTCTACCCATTTGTCTGTATGCCGGTTAAAGTTATTGTTAGGCCCATTAGATATGCGCGCCACGTCTGTTCCGGGATTGGCCAGCACCACCTCGCCAGCTTCATTCGTAATTGGCTTGGCATAATCCATGGCGTGTACGAGCAGGTTGCGGCTCAGGTTAATGTTGCTCGCGTTGGTATTAAGCTTGCCCAGGTAATTATAAATGTCGTTTCCATACGTGCTGGTGAACAACAAACTCAGGTCAAAACCTTTGTAGGAGAATGTGTTGGTAAAACCGGCAAACATTTTCGGCCAGGGGTTACCAATGTTGGTCAGGTCCATTTCATTGATTTTTCCGTCGCCATTGATGTCTTTGAATTTCACATCGCCTACCCAGATATTATCGATATTGGTTGGCAAGCGGTCTCCATTGTTGTCAACCGGAACTGCGCTGCCGTCGATCTCGGCGACATTCTGGAATAAACCTTCTTCCATATAGCCCCGGAACAACCATGGCGCTTCGCCCACTTCGGAACGTTGCGTCCAATCCTGCATCCACCAGGACGTGCGGTCTACGAATGCACTTTCGGAGTAAAACGATTTGATTTTGGTTTTGAAACTGGAAATATTCAGGCTGCTTTCCCATTTGAAGCCGCCTTTATTGATGTTGATCGTGTTGATAGTAAAGCCATAACCCTTATTTTGCAGCGCACCAATGTTCACCGTCGGAGAGCTTACCGCACCCGTGCCATTGGTTCCCATATACCAGGGAAGCGGCTTCTCCATCAGCAGGTTATCAGTGTCTTTGATATAATAATCCACCTCAAACTGGATCCGGTTGTCAAACAATGCTACGTTGATACCGAAGTTGTTGGTTTTGGTTTCTTCCCATTTCAAACCCTGGTTGCTGTATTTGGTTGGCAGGAAACCCGTGGAAGTGGGCGTTGCGCCCGTTCCCATCGGCGAGTAAATGCCTCCCCCGCCCTGATTTCCCGTTACGCCCGTTTCAAAACGCAGTTTCAGGTCGCTGATGGCGGGTATATTAAAGAAAGACTCCTGCGAAACGCGCCATGCTGCGGACACCGACGGGAAAAAGCCCCACTTGTTTTCTTTACCAAAATTGGCCGAGCCATCGCGTCTTACTGTCGCCATCACAATGTAGCGATCGGCGTAATTGTAGTTCAATCTTCCCAGGTACGATTCCATGGCCCATTCGCCCGAGCCGCCTGAGTTGCTTGATGTCAATGCGTCACCCGCAGCCAGATCGAGAATGTCATTAGTTAAAAATCCCGTCCGGGTTCCGCCCACATTTTTATAGGTCGAAGCCTGCGCTTCGTGGGTTACCATCACATTGATACTGTGCTTGCCGAGCTGCTTGTTATATTCCAAAAGCTGGTTCCAGTTGTAATACGTGTTGACACCCGTTCCGTTTGTAAGTGAGGCAGTTACATTTCTTGCCCAGCCGATGGCATAGGTTGGAATGTAATACGTCGAGTTTGAAAAGCCCAGGTTTGTGTTAAAGGATGAGCGGAAGTTCAGGCCTTTCATGATTTCAATGCCCAGGTTCAATCCACCCAAAAATTGCCTTCTTACGAGCTTATTGGTGGTCAGGTTGGCGATCGCGATTGGATTAACGGGTGCAAACTGGTTGGCACCATTGTTCTCATCGCCCCCGCCCCATGAGCCGTCCAGATTTCTTACCGGAACCTGCGGGGTCAGCTGCAATGCGCTGGCAATGACGTTTTCCTGACTGGTGGTCAGGTTATCATTTGTTTGGTTAAAGCTAAGATTGGCTCCAATCGTCGCCCATTTTCTGGGTTTGTTATCAAGGTTGAGCCTGAATCCATATCTGTTAAAACCAGAGCCTAATGCCACACCATCCTGTTTGAGATATTCGCCTGACAAATAATAGGTCGTCTTGTCATTTCCACCGCTCAGGCTTAGCTGGTGCTTGTTCATGGGTGCGCTTTTGAAAAGCTCTTTTTGCCAGTCTGTACCAGGACCGAGCAACGATGGATCAAGAAATTCGCCCGGCGTATCACCGCCCGCAATGGCATGGTATTCACCCACCATCTTCGCGTATTGCTGCATATTCATTACTTTCAGCGGCGATGGGGGCGTCTGCAAACTATATTGATATCCGTAAGAGATTTTGGTATCGCCTGATTTTCCCCTTTTTGTGGTGACGATCAGAACACCATTAGTAGCTCTTGAACCATAAATAGCCGTTGCCGAAGGACCTTGTAAAACTTCAATGGACTCAATGTCAGCAGGGTTCAAACCAGCAAGTGGATTGGAAGAACTCTGCGATCCGTAGGAAGCCGACTGGCCCGGAATCTGCACGCCATCGACTACATATAATGGCTCGTTACTTCCGCTGATCGAGTTAACGCCCCGGATATTCACCGAAATACCACCGCCCGGTTGCCCTGAGTTTTGCGTCACATACACACCCGCAGACCGACCCTGGATAGCCTGTTCAATGGTTGTGTTAACCGTTTTTTCAATATCCTTGGAAGAAATTGAGGTCTGCGCTGTGGTCAGATCGGCACGTTTCATTTCACCGTAACCGACTACAACCACTTCTTCCAATGCCTTTGTATCCACGGGAAGCGTTACATTAATGGTGCTTTGCGTGCCTACAACTATTTCTTTGGACAAATACCCTACAAATGAGAAGATCAGCACCGAGTTGTTTCCCGGAACCGCCAGCGCGTACTTGCCGTCTGCGCCTGTGGTTGTTCCCTGCGTCGTCCCTTTGATCACAATGCTGACGCCCGGCAGCGGCTCGCCTCTGTCATCTACCACCTTGCCACTCACTTCAATCACCGGCAGTTGATTTTCCGTGCTATTTTCAATATGGAACTTTCGAACGCTGGTTGCATATACGTCATAATTTGCTTTCATTAAGGACATTACAACAACACAGGCTGCCAATTTCTTCATTCTTCTGATCTTCACCTGATTAAGCACTGGCACCAGGCGGGTAACAGCCGCGGCACAGGCGCGTCGACTTAGTAAAGCATGTTTCATACTTTTACATGGTTTGGTTTTAAAGGTATAATTCGTTTAACGCCACCGCATCCGGCGGCAAATTGAATGCGCTATCGGCTGTAAATCTGCTTCAAATCGCCTTCAAACAGCGTGTATTCATCGTCGTAAAACTTCTTGAAATCCAGTGCGGCCGGATGCCCGGGAAATGGCGCGTAATAATGGGTGGAGCTTTTGGTATCATTGCGCCAAACAAGCACGTAAGCAAGGTTCAACTTGTTCTTTTGAAGCACTTTAAGCAGCACATCGGTATACCAAACCGGATTCACGATGGATTCAAGACCGGTCTCGGTGAATGCTGCAAGTTTTTTGTTTTGCAGTGCAAAGTCGTTGACGATTTTGATTTTTTTAATCGCCTGATCCAGATTGTACTTGCCATCCCGGCCCATATCGCCGTAGTTGTCCATGCCAACCATATCCACCCATTCATTGCCAGGATAACGCTCGGTGAACTCTGCGACAGTGTTGAATTTATTGTCAGGAGAAAAGGCGTAAATCAGGTTATGAACATCCAGACTATCCCGCAGATAGCCCGCCGTGAATTGCCACAACGACTTGAACTCGTCCGGCGTGCAATGTGACTTGCCCCACCAGAACCAATCGCCGTCAAACTCATGATAAGGCCTGAAAATAAGCGGAATATCTTCTCCGTTCGCACCTTTCAAACTTTTGAACCAGCCAGCCAAACCCTGCAAAATGAGTTTATAATCCTCATGGTTTTTGCCTCCCGGAACAATATATTTCACCGCCGGCAACGAAACAGAATCTTTCCAGTAAAAGCCACCGCCCGAAACCGGATTGGAAAAATGCCAGGAGATGGTTGTAATCCCACCACGGGCGTAAGTGTCCGTGACGAGTTTTCTTAAACGCTCTTCACTCTTTTTTATAGATTCCGCTGGTCTGCCTGTCAGCGGCGCAATGTCCACACCAATGACTGCCGGATGCGCGCCAACCACCGATTTCACGTCCGATCTTCCCGCTTCGTCACGCCAGCCGTGTCCATAATCGGTTGCATCCTGATGTCCAAAAAGTATGTGCTTTTTGGCTAGCTTGTGCATATTCTGGTATAGTGCCGCCGTCTCTCTGGTTGCTTTCGGGTCTATCAGTTTTTGGGTCCGGGTTGCAGCATTTGAGGCAGAAAAGAGGACGATTAAAGCGATTGATATTCGAATCATTTTAAAAATTAATGTACATGAAGATCCCGCAGGATAAATAGAATTTTATCCAGCAAAAATAGGACGAATCAACATGGACATAGAATAAGGGAAACCCTACTTTTTTAAAACTTAGGGAAAACCCTTGGAGTCTGTCCAACTGTGCTGAGAGCAGCACAATGCATAGCAGCATGCAATCCTGAAAAACATACCCAACAATCTGCAACCGGTAACTTACATTCCCTGGCCTGTAAAATATACCTGAACTTCCCGAAGGATTTATATAAATTGCCTTTTTAACAAAAACCGTCTCTGTATGACACATACTACCTCCAATCCAAAGATCCACGAAGGCCGCAACCTGAAAAGATTTCGAGAAATGCTCGGGATAAAACAAGATTTCCTTGCATTTGAGCTCGGCGAAGAATGGAACCAGCAAAAAATCTCATTGCTCGAACAGAAGGAAAAGATTGATGCTGATATTTTGGAGCAGGTTTCAGCAATTCTGAAAATTCCAGCTGAGGCGATACGGAATTTTGATGAGGAGAAGGCAATTAATATCATTACAAATACTTACCACGATCATGCAAATGACAACTCATTTAATCAGGGCACCATTTATTTAAATCCTATCGAAAAGATTATTCAGCTTCATGAGGAGAAGATTGCTTTGTATGAGCAAATGTTGAAGGAGAAGGATGAAATGATGGAAAGGTTGGAGAAACTATTAGCACGATGATCGAATCCAAGTCTCGAGAAATGTCCTTAATACAGGATGTTGTTCGCATTTTACAATCTGCAAGACAAAATGCTTACAGGGCCGTCAATACAGCAATGCTTGAAGCTTATTGGCAGATAGGTAAAAGAATCGTGGAAGAAGAACAGTTTGGGGAAATCCGAGCGGCCTATGGAGAAGGCATTATCAAACAACTTTCGAAGGACCTAAGCCGTGAAATCGGTAAAGGATTTTCAGTAGCCAACCTTGAAAATTTTCGAAAATTCTATCTGACTTTCTCTGATAAACAAAAATCTTACGCAGTGCGTAGGGAATTGAGCTGGACACATTACCGACTCATAATGAGAGTAGAAGATCCTGCGGCACGAACATATTATGAGAATGAATGCGCCGATCAAATGTGGAGTACTCGGACGTTGGAGCGTAATATCAATTCCCATTATTATCAGCGTTTGCTCTCTTCTCAAACTAGGCCAGAAACATCAATTCACAATCAAAATTCTGACAAAATTCTCCCTAACGATTTTATCAAAGACCCATACGTTTTTGAATTCTTAAATATCCCTGAACCGATAAATGCATTAGAGCAAGACATTGAAAAAGCCTTAATCGAAAACTTGCAGAATTTTTTACTCGAATTAGGAAAAGGCTTTTCCTTTGTCGGACGACAATTCAGAATAAGCACAGAAACAAGTCATTTCTATATTGACCTTGTTTTCTACAACTATCTTCTTAAATGCTTTGTACTTTTTGATTTAAAAACAGGCAAGCTAACACACCAGGATACGGGGCAAATGGATATGTATATTCGAATGTTCGACGATTTGAAAAAGCAGGATGATGACAATCCCACGATCGGAATTATTCTTTGTACTGAAAAAGATGAGACTGTTGTAAAGTATAGTATTTTGAATGATAGCAAGCAGTTGTTCGCTACGAAGTACATGCTTTATTTGCCAACAGAGGAAGAATTGATCGCGGAGATTGAGCGGGAGAAGCGGGCCATAGAAACGGAATTGAAAGGAAATGAATAAATCAAGTAAATGGAAGAAGATTCACTACTAACCTTTGAAGAAATTAGCTTCATTCTTTATGACGCAACCGACACTCAATATCAAATAGTGAATCTATTTCATCCAGGCTTCAGAAAAACGGACATAATTCGGATTTCTCCAGAAAAGCAATTAATTCTTTTTAATGGGAACGAACATACTGGCTATCAACACATCTACAAACGTCACAATCCAATAATGAAGGCTGCCGCTTGGTCTGAAAGCGGCAGCCTAAACGAAAGTACTAAGTTTAGCTTTGCGCATACACCAATAATCTACTATCTTATAATTGCTGAGGCAATTTACTGTCCGGCAAATTTAGATAAGAACAAAAATAAGCGTCCCGAGCATTTTGACCTCTACATAGGGTCCTACACAGACCCTCAGAATATAACAAATACTTACAGACTGCTACTTTACAAGGATACAAAAATCATTCACAACGTATTTCCTGAACACAAAGTATATCACAAATTCAAACTTATCAATGGATTCAATCTGATCCAAGGATCAACAGGATACAGTTATGAGGTTGCCAACTTGAAGGTAACTTACCAATTCAAATTTTTCGATTCCAATTGGAATCCAAGAGTCAGTGTATCAGTCGAGACAGATAGACATTTTAAAACGGAGAAATGGAGTTACGACATTTTGGATCAGCATGGACAGATCCTGAAAAATGTCGAGTTTGCTAATTTTAGAAAAGAAACGTTCTTAGAAATGCACGATAGAGCCACAAACCTCACATACTTCGAAGATCTAAACCAACTTAAAAAATCCATTAAAAAAGAGTTAGATGTCATGAACTACAAGCCACAATAGGGAGTATCTCCAACAAGCCGTCCACTGAAAACCTATAATATGCTTCTGAACGAGATAGTAGTTCGTGAAAGCGATAGTTTACATAAGTGTGCTCTATGGCATCACTATGCAGATCTTCTATTATTCCATACTGGAACATTCGAAAAGAATAAATTTACCAATATTCGTGTACAAAAATTCGTACACCCATGAGAATCATAACAGCCAGGGAATTTCGGGGGAAGAAAAAAATTATATGGATCTTGCCGAGAAAGAACGGGTGATTATTCACCGGGGAAAGAATAAGAAGTCAGTTTTACTCACGCCAATTGATGAAAGTACTGAAACTGATGTCTTTTTTTCGGACCCGCAAGTATTGAATGCCATTAAAGAAGGTATTGAAGACGTGAAGGCTGGAAGAGTGACTTCCATTCGCGACCTTAAAAACATATGGGCAGATATTCTGTAACCTTCTCCGACAGAGCAAAAAAAGACCTTTCATTTTTACATAAATCCGGCGGCAAGTCACTCGTAAAACGCATCGAGCGCATTTTCGAAGAGCTTGGTGAAGATCCTTACAGCGGAATGGGCAAGCCTGAGCAACTCAATCCCTAAAACCGCCTCAATCCGCACAATCGACCTTGATAGTCTGTGATTGTGACCCTAGCTACATCTTAATCAATAGTGAGCAAACGGCCGGATTGCGATAGGCAACGAAATCATCACGGACGTTCCTTTGCCGACTTCGCTTTGCCACATGACGTGGCCGCCGAGATAGGCAATGCGGGATTTAATGTTAGCCATGCCACTTCCGGTTGATAGCAGATTGTCGAAATCAGCTCCCAGGCCATCGTCATCGACACTAATCAGCGTCGTTTCTTCATTGACCATCAGCTGGACCGTCACCACCTGGGCTTGTGCATGTTTCAGCGCGTTATTGAGCAACTCTTGTACGACCCGATAAATCATCACCGCAGCTTCATCGCCCAAAGGTGGCATTTTGCCATAATGGTCTAAAATCAGGTTCGTTTGATTAACCAGATTCAGTTTTTGGACCAGATCTTCCAGCGCCGGAACGAGGCCGAATGTCGACAGCGCATACGGGCGCAGATCGTTTGAGATCAGCCGGGTTTCGGCGCATGCTTCATCCAGAAATTGGTTCAAGGGTTCTTTGACGGTTGAAGGCAATTCTTCCTGATGTGCTTCAATGAACAGTTTAATTCGTGACAATTGAATTCCCAGACCATCATGCAGATCACGCGCAATCCGGCTCCGTTCGCCCTCCTGACCTTCGATCATGGCCCGAAGCGATTTTAGCTCCAATTGTCGAATTTGTTGCTGGGCGATGACGGTGTGCTGATGATCTATCAATGTTTGCTGACGTCTCAGATACACAAGCATGAACACACCTATAACACTGATTATCAATCCGATGAAAAGCGCCGAGTTCAAAACATGCTGATTGCGACTTTGTTCTGCAACCAGTTGCTTTTCGACCGCCAGCGTCTTGATCTGACTATCGAGTTCCTGCAAACGAATGCTTTTTGTTTGCTCGGATGCGTAAAATTGAACCGTATAATCGAGCGTTTTTTGTGACCAGTCGTATGCCTTATTATAGTCGCCCATGCGCGAATAACTATCTGCCGTATGCCGCGACAATTCCCGCATCATGCCCAGACTATTTTCCACCTTCGACAAGTTGTAGCTCTTCTGGTATTCTTCAATAGCAGCCTTACTATTGTTTCTAAACTGCTCAACCAGGCCCAAGTAAAAGTGATTCAATGCTATTAACCAGTTAACTTTCAATTGATTAGATATGATCAAACTTCGGCTGGCAAAGTAGTATGCAGAATCGGGCTGCTTGTCACGGGAATATGTATTGGCCAGCAAACTAAGTGCATAAGCCTGAGAATAAGGTCGTTTGTACTTTACACTAAGTCGCTCGGTTTCGCGGAGGTGCGTTTTCAAACCGGGCGGCGTGGGTTCTATATGTTGGGCGATATTGTCCAAACCCAATCGGGCCTCGATGACTTTGGGCATGTTATGGGTTCGCTCGAAATATTGCTGGGCTTTTTTCAGATATTTTTCGGCGTAAGCGTGCATGAAATAGTCCTGAGAATAGTAGTCTCCAATCACCAGATACTGATTGAAATATCCCAGCGAATCGCCCATCAGACTGTAATATTTCAAGCTGCTTAAATATGAATCCATCGTGTACTTGTTGTACCCGTACTGCCGGTGGTAAATCTTGCCCAAAGAATCATAACCCTTGGCAGCCTGACTATAATGCTTATCCTGAACCAACAGATTGATCTGTTTTTTCAGGCTGTCAACGGACGTTGTGTCCGATACTGCCTGCACAGATTGAAACCCGCCACCCAGAATAACTAAGAAAAGGAGAATGATCCGCCAACCAGACCGGTGAGAAGAGAGTTTCATAAGCATCGCTTGTTTTGCCAAAAATAAAACTAATCGATCATTTGCATCTCCATAGCCGTCTTGATCAGCAGGGCTGTGTTGGGAACGCCGAACTTCATCAGCAGACTGCTTCGGTGAAATTCGATGGCTTTGGCGCTCACAAACAACTGAGCGGCCATTTGCTGCGTAGTCAATCCCTGCGCAATGCGGGTAAGCACTTCCGATTCGCGCGGACTAAGGTGCGGTTTTACGCCAGTTCCAGCTGTTGACCTTCTGGTTTTGGGACTATCGTTCAGCAGAATTTGAGTGATCGATTCGTTGAAATATTGCTTACCGTCATGAACCGCCTTTATGGCCTGAAGCAACTCTATTTTTGTAGTATTCTTTAACAAATAACCTTTCGCACCCTTTTTCACGATCCGCTTAATGAGGCTCGCATCGTCGTGCATGGTCAATGCTACCACTTTCGTTTCCGGAAATGTGCGGCCTATATACTCACAAAGTCCAAGCCCGTCTTCAATATTAGGAAACGAAATATCAAGTAACACGACGTCAATTGCAGTCTGGCTTAACCGCTCCATAACTGACTTTACCGTGTAGCAGCGCTCAGTCACTTCAATGTCGGGTGAGCCTGAAATAAGCGACTCAATGCCTTCAACAAAAACGTTATGGTCATCGGCTATGAGGACTCGTATCATGAATGTATACAGTATAAATTTATATCACTCCATCGAAAGTACGATGAATCAGCCGTTAACATAAAGCAAAAAGTCCCTTTCTCATAAATCTTAGGGAAAACCCTATTAGGGCACATGCCATAAGAAGTTGATCGGTGAGTAACTGTGCATTAGCCGTTAATAGCTGCCTGCATCTTCTGCGACAGCTCTTTCAGCATCTCCATCAAATCTTCCAGATCAACCGGCTTACTGATATAATTATCCATCCCCGCAGCCGCGCATCGTTTCCGGTCCTCCTGTAAGGCGTTGGCGGTCATGGCGATGATGTAAGGCCGGGTTGGGTTCTCTGTTCTGATTTTCCGGGTTGCTTCCAAGCCATCCAGGACGGGCATTTGAACATCCATGAGTATGAGGTCAAATGCTTTTTGCTCGTTCCTATTCACTGCTTCCAGGCCGTCTATGACCAGTTCAGCATGATAGCCCAGCTTGGCCAGCACATTCATGATCACAATTTGATTCACCTTATTGTCTTCTGCAACCATTATTTCCAATGGGTATTTTGACGAAAAACTGGCATATAACAGCTTCCCGGGAACGTCCGGGTGTGGCAGTATTGTGGCGGGCCCAACAGCAGGCTGTAAAAATTCCCCATCCACCAGAACTTGCTTCCGCAAAAGGATTGAAAATGAAAACGTGCTACCTTTCCCTTCCTCGCTTGTCACACCCATCGTCCCACCCATCATATTTACAAGCTTTTGACAGATCACCAGCCCCAGGCCGGAACCGCCGTATTGACGGCTTGTGGAGGAATCTACCTGCGAAAACGATTTAAACAGACGGCCCATCTTACTCGCGGAAATGCCGATCCCGGTGTCGTGGATTGCAAAATGCAGCCCTACCAGATCACCGTCATCTTTGCCGTTACGGCTTACGGTCAGAGCTACCTCGCCCTCTTTGGTAAATTTAATGGCATTGCCGATCAGGTTGATCAGGACCTGACGAAGCCTTTGTCCATCGCCAATGAGCTGTTCGGGCACATCCAGACCGATGTTATATGACAGATTGAGCTGATATCTAACTATTTTGGGAGTAAAAACGGCCATCACATCTTCAATGCAGCTTCTAAGATTGAATGCCCTTTCTTCCAGCTCCATATTTCCGGACTCTATTTTGGAAAAGTCGAGAATGTCATTGATCACAGCCAGCAAGCCGCTGCCGCTTGACTGTATACTTTTTGTATAACTGAGCTGTTCCTCATCCAGATCAGTCTCCGCTAACAAGGAGGCCATACCCAGCACACCATTCATAGGCGTGCGTATCTCGTGACTCATCACTGCCAGAAAAGAGCTCTTCGCCTGGCTTGCCAGCTCAGCCTGCTGCTTGGCTTTTTTCTCCTCTTCGATAGCGACTTCCGCCATACGCTTGGCTTTCCGCTCTTCCTCGATCGCCACTTCGAGTTGGATAGTGCGCTCCCTGACCTTCGTCATAAGCAACCTTTTCTGCCTGCGGTTGGATTGGGTGCGGAGTTTATAAATGAAGATCAGCAAACCTGCAATGCCTATCACCGAAATCACCCTGAACCACCAGGTAAGCCAGAATGGCGGGGTAATCGTAATGGTCACGGAGTTTCCCTTCATGTTCCATACACCGTCGTTGTTGGATGCTCTGAACCGGAACGTGTAAGTGCCGGGGTCAAGATTGGTGTAAGTTGCTGTTCGCTTTTCTCCCACGTAGCTCCAATACGGATCAAATCCTTCCAGTTTATACGCGTATTGATTTTTCTCAGGAATGATATAACTGAGCGAAGCGAATCCAAATGTAATGACAGACTGCTTGTAAGATAGCGTAATGGACTTCGTGCCGCTGATATCACTTTTCAGAATGCCCGATTTATCACCTACGGAAACCGGTTTGTTAAAAATCTGGAAGCTGGTCAGATAGACAGGAGGAACAAAGGTGTTATACTGGATACTATCGGGGTGAAAAGTACTGAACCCGTTCACTCCCCCAAAAAACATTTGTCCGTCTGCCGTAACAAAGCACGAATTGTCCCTGAATTCATTGCTCTGCAGCCCATCCCGCACACCAAAATTACGGAAGGTTTTCCCGGCGATATTAAACCTTGAAATGCCTTTGTTTGTACTCAGCCACAGGTTTTTATGCCGGTCTTTCAGCATGGCAAAAACAACATTGCTGGCCAGGCCGTCCTTTTCGGTAAAAGCTTTAAATGTTTGTGTGTGGGTATCAAAATAATTGAGTCCGCCGCCCACAGTGCCGATCCACAAGTTACCGCCATCGGCTTCCCGGATGCATTGCACCTTGTTTTGTGACAAAAAAGAGATGTCTTTGGGGTTTTGCTGATAATGCGTAAAATACCGGCCCGTGCTATCCAGCTTGTTCAGTCCATTATAAGTCCCTACCCATATTGCTCCATTCTCATCCTGAAAAACACAAGTCACAATGTCGGAGCTAATGCTGGTGCGGTCATCCGGATCGGTACGATATTGCCTGAATTGCTTGCTTTTGACATTATAGTAATTCAATCCGCCTCCCCAGGTTCCTATCCACAGGTTGCCGTCCTTGTCCTTGAAAAGATTGTTTACATCGGCAATGGACAGACTGTTCGGGTCCGTGGGATTGGGCAAATGGTGTTCTGCTATGCCCGTTTTAGCATTAAAAAGATCAAAGCCGCCATCGTGAAATCCCAGTGCAAGAACATCGGTGGAAACCTGCACAATGGAGATAACAAAGTCATTGCTGATTGAAAGTTTATTCTTTGGATCGTGCCGGTAACTGGCAAAAGTGTTGTTTCGATGATCAAATACATTCAGCCCGCCGCCATCGGTCCCGATCCAAATTCTCTCGCCCGAGCTGTCACCGCACAAGGCGAGCACCACATTGTCGGTGAGGCTGTTCGGATCACCTTGTATGTGCCTGTAAGAGAGAAATTTTTCACCAAACTTCGGCAGCATGTCTACGCCGCCGGCATAGGTTCCTACCCACGTGTTTTCCGCGTTGTCCTGGTAAATCGCATATACAGAATTATTGCTGAGCGTCGTTGGCTCGTTGGCCCGGTGCTCATAAGTCCCGAATTGTCCCTTACCGTCATAGACGCTGATCCCTCCATTTTCCGTCCCCATCCATAGCTTGCCGTCTTTGGTTTGAAGAATAGAAAGAATGTCGTTGTGGGCGACGGAGTTCTTATCGGATGGTTTGTGCAGAAAATTGCGGAAAGACCGGTCTTTCAGATTATATCGAAACAAACCGCTTCCCTTCGTACCGATCCACAAATGGCCCTCACGATCCATCCGCAACGCCCTGATCGCGGGTGCCGGAGCACATTGTACGCAGTTAATGTCAACCCTTCTGCTAATGTACGAGTCATCGCCGATTGTGATTTGAAAAAGCCCTTTCTCGGTTCCTGCCCACAACGAACCATCGCTATTTTCTTCAATGCGGTAGACTGGGTTTCTGGTTTTGCTGCCTTTGGTCTGCCCGGCGTTCAGAAGCAGTCTGAAACGCTTTTTATTTGGGTAAAAAACAAACAATCCTACCTGAGTGGCCAGCCATATCCTGCTCTTGCTATCCTCAAAAAGGTCGTTGATATCCTGGGTAATATAATGTACAAAGCCATTTTTCGTCCGGTCAAATCGGTCCAGTCCGTTGGAAGTGGCAACCCACAAATTGCCCTGCTTATCTTCCAGCAAATCCTGAATATAGCTATCCGAAATGCTGCTTTTGTCGTAAACGTCATGTTTGTAATGCGTAAAAACATAACTGTCATACTTATTCAATCCATCTTCTGTCCCAAACCACATGAAACCCTCCCTATCCTTTAATATCGCCGAAACGTGGCTTTGAGCCAGTCCTTCATTAGTGGTAAGGTGGTTGAACTTTACATTTTGCGCTTGTGAAAAACTATGTTGTATCCACCAAATCAATGCGATAGCTAGTGCGTGCCTCATATCATTTTGTTATGAACAAAAATCTAGTGTATAGATACTCCGGATTCATTCATTGCTGCATACTCAAAAAAGAAGCTGGCTTACAACAATTCTTTCAAGATATAAAATTAGTTCTATGAAAAAAAGTGCTGCGGAAGTAGAAATCTTCACGCAGCACGATTGTTTGCATAACCGCCAAACCAGGTCATTGTTTATTTAAATGCATTGTATTCCTTGTCGGTAACGGGTTGCAGCCATTCAACAATCCCTTTTTCCGTATTGGGAATAATGTACATTTGGTGCAGAGCGCTATTGGGACTCGCACCATGCCAGTGCTCCACATTAGGTGGACATTTCACAACATCGCCTTTCCTCATTTTTTCTATCGGCCTTCCCTTTATCTGGTGATATCCCTCGCCCGCCGTAATAACAAGGATCTGACCGGCCGGATGCCTGTGCCAGTTCGAGCGGGCACCGGGTTCGAAATAAACGTTTCCTACAACTGTATGATAAGTAGAGTCATTTGCTACCAGCCCGTAGTTAAAGGCCTTACCCGTAAAATTTGAAGCGGGTCCTTGTTCGCCTTTTGGAAAAATAGCCTGCTTAGCGTCTGCATTGGATTGCGAAAATCCCTTAAAAGTGAATATTAAAGCCGCAGCCAAGGCCAATATAAGTTTTATACGCATCTTATTTCTGGTCTTTTTCATTTGTTAATTTTTAGGTGGAAACATTGGCGCTGGATTATCTATTCCCCATAGCCATAAGGTTAAAGCTTCCCAAGTGCTCTCCACGTGGCGAGCTCCTGTGCGAAGCGGTCGTTGATGATCTCGCATTTTGTATCAATGCGCATCGTGGGCCGGTCTTTCAGATTGTAAGCGGGCCATTCAGGGACGTCCTTTGCGGCTGGTTTGCCGGTTCTTGCGAATGTAGTCCAGAGCTCAGCGAAATGATTGGAAGCCACAAAACGGTCGGGATTGTTTCCGCCGAAGAAACTTTCCTTTGGCGCAGAGCCGTCGCGCGGCGGGATCTCATTGTTGAACTTGAATGAAATGTCCATCGCATGCGGTGTGCCCATGGCGTAGTCCGTGCCAGGGATCTTTTTCTCAGATTTATATCCGAAATTATACAGGTAAACGGGCGCGCCGCCTTGTTTGACTTTTCTTTCTGCAATGGTCACGGAGCCTAGTCCCATCATGGCAATGGAAGAGATCGCCACAAAAACATCCGGTGCCGAGGCATTGGGATTGGCTTTCCGATAGGTTTCAATCAGCTTGTCGGTATTCTCGCCATATCTGGGTTCGAGTTTCTTTTTCAGTCCTTCAAAATCGATTTTAAACGATTCCGTATCCTTGCGTTCCCAGGCAAAAAAAGTGTGCTCATCCTCATTCCAGCCAACCAATAATGGTTTGTTTCTGGAGATGTCAGGCGCCACCGGATCAAAAGGATGCTGCGGCAAAACAACGCCATCCACAACCGGCCCGAAACCGCCTGCGCTGCGCTGCATAGCCTCCCTGTTATTCGTTTTTTCAATAAATGGCGGAACAAACGGCAGCTTAGCCTGCATCGCCAGCAAGTCCGGAGCCGGAATATTGAGTAATTTTTTCCAATCTTTTGCAGCAATGTTCAGCTCCTTCAAAAGCATTGCCGTTGTCTCTGCCGCAGTTTCCTTGGTCGTCATGCGCACGCCCGGGCCACTTTCGATAGAGGCTTTGTTGAAGTAAGGCGCTGCGGCCGGCATGGTGTACAAGCAGGATGTTTTGGCTCCCCCACCCGATTCCCCGAAAATCATGACATTATCAGGATCACCGCCAAATTGCGCAATGTTCTGATTCACCCATTTCAACCCGTCCGCAATATCGAGCATGCCCATGTTGCCCGAACCTGCATATTCAGGACCGGCAATTTCGTCCAGATAAAGGAAGCCAAGCAAACCCAGGCGGTGATTGGTCTGCACGACAACGACATCGAAATTCCGTGCAAGATTGGATCCATCCTGACTCTGCGAAGCCCCCGATCCGCCTACAAAACCGCCTCCGTGACTGTAAAACATCACAGGCCGCTTCCTATTGTCATTCGCCGGTGTCCATACATTCAGAAACAAACAATCCTCCGAAGGCGCGGGCTCATTCCGCCTGGGTGGCTGCATGGCGGGTGCCCCAAATTGCGTGGCATCCCGCACACCCGTCCACGGCTGCAAAGGTGCCGGTCGCCGAAACCTTCGGTCCCCTGAAATCTTACCGCCATAAGGCACGCCTTTGAACACATTCACACCATCATTGCGAACACCCTTGATTTTTCCTGTATTAATCTCTGTTTCAATAAACTCGTCAGGCCTGCGCGCTGATGTAAAACCGAATCCTGCCGTAGCGGCCGCGGCGCCTGCCAACGAGAGTTGGGATAGAAAAACTCTTCTGTCAATGATGTTCATAGTAATCAAAAAGGATGGTTAGGTTCAAAAGCTGGAAATGCCTGAATAGCAAGAGTGCAAGATAATACAGAAAAAGTCTAATCGACTTATACATATTACTGAATCCCCTACCACTTTTACTGATTATGCCATTTTGTTAAAAGCTTGAAAAACTGATCTTTTGGGGATACTTTTTATTTATACCAAAACATTCCAACACCCATATTTGTAATGCGATATCGTGTTACATTTGGAATAAAGACACGCGTGATAGTTATCATAACAAGGCGGTCTGGGTAAATAAAAAAGGAGATTAACATGACTAATATCAAAAGCGGGAAAGTAAGCGCAACAGACATTGCCGCAATGGAAAAACAATATCGTATTTGCCTGATTAACAGTTTACTAGGCTACAAATCACTGAATTTACTCGGCACGATCAGTGAGGCCGGCACGACAAATTTGTGTGTGATCAGCTCTGCTTTTCACCTTGGTGCCAACCCGCCGCTCATTGGAATGGTCATGCGGCCTGCACGCGAACACAACGACACGCTTCGCAACATCAAAGCAACCGGGCAATTTACCTTGAACAATGTCCTGCCCGACTGGTATAAGCAGGCGCATCAGACCAGTGCCAGCTATCCTTCCGGCGTTTCGGAGTTCGGGACGTGTGGATTTGACGAACACTACGTCGCCGGGTTCAATGCCCCTTTTGTGGCACAATCAACCGTCCGTATTGGCCTGCAACTGCGCGAGATTATTCCGATGGAAATCAACCAGACCAGCATTGTAATCGGGGAAATTGTTGAAGTTATAGTAAACGATGTCCTGGTGGGCAAGGACGGCACCATCGATCATGTTGAGGCCAAAACAGTGACCGTAGCAGGTCTGGACGCTTATTTTCTTCCGCAATCCATCGGAAGGCTGGCCTACGCCAAACCCGGGATTGAGCCACAGGAATTAAACCAGCCCAGCTGAAAGATGATGATCCAAAGCGCTGCTCTCACCAATGCTTGTGCCAAGATTAACCCTCGACGCTGTATGACCGTTGGAAACTCCTCTTCATAACAAATTCACACCTCCCTAACCGACCCTACCCAGGAACTTATCGCATTTAAAAATGCATCCTGCTGGTCAATGAACAATGTGTGGGAGCAATTATCGAGGTATTTGATATGGTTATCTCCGATTATATTGCTGAGTTCGGAGATCTGGTTGGTTGAATAGAGACCGTCCTGTTTTCCGTATAATGCAAATATTGGGTGTCCTTTTTGATGTAAATATTCCAATTGTGGCGTAACATCGATGTTGTGGCTGGGTTCGTGCTCCCAGAACGTTGATACGGCGCGCTCGTTTTTTACGTATCCGGTGATCAGTGGGTTAGTTTTGGAAATCCTCTGTCAGCGAGTGACTGAGCCGTAGTTGCCTCGAAAAAGACGCTGCTGCTGCCCGGGCCGCCATGCAGAAATATGACAGGATGCGCTTTTTTGTCACCAAATGACCGGCTATACAAGGCCTGTGACAGACTTACCGTTGGAAATGCAAAAATGAAAATGATGATCAGCCAGTTGAAGGCCGAAATACCTGATGGTGACTTTGGAAACATTCTTTTTTTGGTGATTATGAGCCGTGCTGGCCCAATATACGCCATAGCGAACCATTCTTCGTGACCACTTCATCTAAGTTTCCGGACTTGACCAATGTTTGCAGGAACTGCCCGGTCTGCTCGCGCGGCATTTCGGAAAGTTCAGAAAACTCTCTTGCAGTCAGCGTGTTGTATTTGGTGAATAGCTTTTGCCAGTCCGTGTCAATGGTCTTTTTGGATGCGGCGGGGAATTGTTTTAGCAATGCTTCTTCGTATACAGCATAAGGTTTGGTACCATAAACTTTTTCCTGATTACCCTCGCTGTCAACGAAAAACATGGTCGGGAAACCTCTGACGCCCAGTTGTGCTGCTAATTGTAAATCCTGCTCAAACAGGCCCTTGGCCTCACCATTGTAATCAATCTCAAACTGTTCCACATTCAGGCCGGCCTTTTCTGCTGCCGCTGCCATATGTTCCCATTTTGCAATGTTGATCTTTTCCAAAAAAAGCATTTCTCTCGATATCCGGAGAAAGTGGATGGCCTTGTCGTGACCTTGCAATTGGGCTGCCTTAAATGCAATGGATGGAGGATAGGACGAATTGAGTGGATCTTCCAGCCACACGTCCCCATCGATAGGCATGTCATAATGCCGGCTTACCTCATCCCAATGATGCGCCACGTCGGAAGGTTTACTGATCCCGCCGCTGTTATAACTCCAATCCGGCAGCAGGCCGCCCATGCGGTAGTCGATCTCGAAGTAATCCCCATACTCCAATTTCAGTTTACGCAGCTGAGGCTCAATGCCCCAGCAGGAAGAGCAAATCGGGTCGGTAAAATAAATGACTTTAACTGGCTTATGAGTGGCAGCTTCCGTTTGCACGGTTGTTTCTAAAGAAGAATCAGGCATTTCACAAACGCCTGATTCTATATCGCATAAAAGCGGATTACTATTTGTCGTTTCCATGATACTACGCTTGCACTTCCTCCACCTCTTTGAAACAGGTAAAAACTTCGCGATAAAAATCCGGGTGCGATTGCCAGGTTTGGCCGGTCACAATGTTCCCGTCGCGCACAGCTTCCAGCGTCGAGTAAGTGCCGCCACCCATTTCAATTTCAGTCCTAACGTGCTCATAGGCGGTGAGCGTCCGGTCCTTGGCTAATCCGGCCGTAACCAGGATCTGTATGCCGTGGCAGATGGCGAAGACCCATTTACCCTGTCTGTCAAACTCACGGACCACTTCCAGCAGCGCGGCATGGTTGCGCAGATATTCCGGAGCGCGGCCTCCCAGCAGCAGAATGGCATCGTAGTCGCTTACTACAACGTCCTCAATCGTCAGGTCCGAAGCCAGGCAGTAACCAGGGCGCTCCACATATGTATCCCAACCAATTTCAAAATCGTGCATTACCAGATTAAGCCTGCGCTTGCTTGGGGCGGCGATCACGGCAATGTCACCTTCTTCCTGAAAGCGGTGAACGGCATAGAGGGTTTCGTAACTTTCGCCACCATCACCGGTAACGATCAATATTCTGCGATTCATAGTAAAAGGATTTTAAGACAATTCTGTTTGAACTTTACCTACTTTCATCGCCATCCCAGCCCTGGTGCAACGTGCTCCAGAATCGACGACAGCACATGCACATTATAATCCACTCCCAGTGTATTCGGAATGGTTAAAAGGATTGTATCAGCTTCCTGAAGCGCTTCGTCCTGTGACAATTCTTTGATGAGCTTATCCGGCTCTGCGGCGTAACTTCTGCCGAATATAGCGCGTTTGTCTTGCTCAATCATGCCAATCTTGTCACGGTCGCGGTTTTCATGCCCGAAGTACATGCGGTCCTGATCGTTCATCAATGCAAAAATCGACCGGCTCACAGAAACCCTTGGTTCCCGTTTGTGACCCGCTTTTTTCCAGGCATCTTTGTATAACCTGATCTGCTCGGCTTGCTGCACGTGGAAAGGCTTGCCGCCTTCATCGTATTTCAATGTTGAACTTTGCAGGTACATCCCGTTTTCGGCAGCCCATACGGCAGTAGCATTGGAAGCCGCTCCCCACCAGATACGCTCGCGCAGACCTTCGGAGTAGGGTTCCAGACGCAGTAAGCCCGGCGGGTTCGGGAACATCGGGTAAGGATTAGGCTGTGCGAATCCCACACCATTCAGCCTTTCCAGAAATTCAAGTGCTTTGCGACGTCCCATTTCTGCGTCGGTTTCTCCGTCAGCGGGTTCATATCCGAAATAGCGCCAGCCGTCGATTACCTGCTCCGGCGATCCTCTGCTGATGCCGAGTTGCAATCGCCCTTCGGAAATAAGATCCGCAGCGCCTGCATCTTCAACCATATAGAGCGGGTTTTCATAACGCATATCAATGACGCCCGTTCCGATTTCAATCTTGCTTGTTTTGGCACCAACGGCCGAAAGCAAAGGAAAAGGCGATGCTAACTGAGATGCAAAATGATGTACCCGAAAATAAGCACCGTCTAAACCGATCTCTTCGGCCGCAACAGCCAGATCAATGGATTGAAGCAATGTATCGCTCGCGGTTCGGGCGTTGTATGCCGGATGGTTTGACCAATGCCCGAATGATAAAAATCCTATTTTTTTCATAAGTTCCTTTCACAGTCATTTACATATTAGACAGATAATCCAGCCTTAAAAGTTCCTGACAGCAGTAAGCCGAACGCGTTATCTTTGGGTGAAGAACAAGTACATTTGCTGCGCTTTTAAACAAAAGGTAAATAAAATGGAAATTGGAATTGATAGTTTCGCATCCGCCATGTACGGCAGCGATGCCCTCGAAGGTGTAGACGCAATGGAGCAGTTACTGGATAGGATCTCAATGGCAGATCAGTCCGGACTGGACGTCTTCGGCATTGGTGAACATCATAAAAAAGAATTTCTGGATTCGGCCCCTGCTGTAATCCTCGCGGCAGCTGCCGCCAGAACAAAAAATATTCGCCTTACCAGCGCTGTAACCGTTTTAAGCACGTCTGACCCTGTCCGGGTTTATCAGAGTTTCGCCACGCTGGACCTTATTTCCAAAGGACGGGCAGAGCTCGTGGTAGGTCGTGGCTCAGCAATTGATGCCTATCCGCTTTTTGGATTTAACCTCAATGATTACGATGCACTGTTTAAAGAAAAGCTGGATCTCTTGCTGAAAATCCGGGAAAACGAGTTTGTCACATGGTCAGGCAAATTCAGGCCGGCTTTAAATAATCAACCTGTTTACCCAAGATCGCTTCAAGAGAAACTGCCTGTATGGCTGGGCGTAGGCGGCACGCCCGAATCATTCGCCAGAGCGGGGAGATTGGGTTTGCCGCTAATGGTGGCGATCATTGGCGGCGAAACGGAGCGCTTCCGTCCGTTGATCGATCTGTATCGTGAAGAAGGTCACAGGGCAGGTTTCAGGCCGGATCAATTGAAAGTTGGGTTGCATTCACCAGGCTATGTTGCGGCAACGGACGAGCTGGCCATCGACGAATATTATCCGGGTTATGCCGAACTCTGGACCAAGCTGGGCAGAGAAAGAGGCTGGCCACCGGTTACTAGACGGCAATTCGACGCACTGATCGCGCCCCGGGGCGTTCTGGTTGTTGGCGGACCGGAAAAAGTGGCGGAAAAGTTGCTTAACCACAGCAAGGCACTCGGCGGTGTCGACCGGTTTACATTTCAAATGGATAATGCAGGACTTACGCACCAGCAGCTAATGCGTTCCATTGAACTGATCGGCACAAAGGTTATCCCGCTGCTAAAAAGGAATGTTGACTGAGCTGAATTGAATGACGCGCCTGCCGGACGATCTTATCGGGATGTGGCTGCATGCGCTGTCTGGACTAAACTTCCTTTTTTAGGTTTTACACTATTTAATCTGCTGACCTGTATCGTGCCCGAATTGATCGCCGTCAATAGGAGCCGTTGCTGGTCAGCAGTTTTTATAAAAATACTTTTCCGGGCATCGCCCCGGATCATCAGCCCGCTTTCGGCGCAGTTTGTTGGTGTAAACTTCCCTTTTCCATTCCCTAGCAACAATAATCCCGTGGATGCATCCTGTCTGCCCATATTTACTTCATTGGGATAAAAGTTACCGGTCAGGATCACATCTTCGTGCCCGTCTGCATTCACATCGGCCGTCGCAATGCCAAATACGGGTGATTTTTGCGCCTCGACAGGCAATGCTTGTATCTTAAAATTCCCTTGTCCGATGTTTTCAATGTAAGCGCTTTGTAGGTAAGTCGCTTCTGCGGAATAGGCATCTTTCATTTCATCGCCCGAAAGCAAATCCTCGAAAGTAACCTGCGCATAGTCTGCATAATGCGGAAATTTGCGGCGAAACTGTATCACCTGCTGATTCAACGCGTCGCGGGGGACGCTTGGATAGCGCTTACCCTGAATGAAATAGCCCATTAAGGGGTCAAAAGTGCCATCGCCGTTGAAATCTTTTGCCACAATCTTAATCGGTTCCTTCTCAGAAGCACGATAAAATGTGTTCAAACCTTCATTACCGGCAACAAAATCAATGTCTCCATCATGATCAAAATCGACAGCTGCAATGCTGTTCCACCAACCCGTGAATTGACCCAAGCCGGTTGTCTTTTGAGATTGCAGTGATTTTCCTTGTTTGTTCTCAAAAATGCGGATCGGCATCCATTCACCCGCCAGCACGAGGTCATCAAATCCATCCTGATTGGTATCAGCCCACAATGCACTGCATATCATGCCCACATTGCGGAGCTCGGGGCAAAATTGGGAGGTGATATCGGTGAAATGGGGCTGACCGTTTTTTGAGTCATTCCTCAGCAGATAGCTGCTGGCAGGAAGCGGATATTTCCCAGGAATGCTGCGACCGCCGATGAAAATGTCCAGGTCGCCGTCTTTGTCAAAATCACTCGTTACCAGACAGGAACTGCTTAACGAAATCGCCGGAAAGGCCGATTGCGCTGCTGGGGTGAAGTTTCCTTTACCATCATTCAGGTATAATTGTACATTGTAAAAAGCCTTTTCAGTCACAGGCAGTTCATTTCCCCCGTTTGAGACCAGCAGATCGAGGTCACCATCTTTGTCCGCGTCCAGAAAAACAGCGGCAGCATTTTCATGCAAAGAATCCTGAGAAACAATGCGCTTTTCAAACCTACCGAAGGTCGTTTGCAGGAACATTGCGGGCTTCGCTCCCCGATAACTTCCTCCTGCAAAAATATCTTCCAGACCATCTCCATTCACATCGCTCGACGCGATCGCAAAGCCGTTTTTAGACAGCATTTTGTGCATAGTAGCAGTCTGTTTGAAATCAATAAAATTGCCTTCCTTGTGCTGAAAGTCAATGTTCATTTGTTTTGAAATGTCGGTAAAATAAGGCTGCGGCTGCGGTTTGGTTAATGCGGGCTTTTCGGATTGCAATGCATCTTTTTGGTTTAAAATCAACCGCTTACTGGCAGCAATGCCAGAAAGTTTCTGTGACCTGCCCCCGGGCCACACCACTTCCAGACTATCAATGAATGCATGGTTTCCGATCCCAAAATGCAGCACCGGGTCCACGGAAGACTGAAATCCTCTTACAACGCTCATTTCAGCATATTGCTTTGTTTTGCCTGTCCAGATCGTAACCTTGCTTCCGATCCCGGACAAGTTGCCCTTTGCTCCATTAAATGCAATGGTCAGGAAGTTTGATGTTCCTTTTTCCCGGCTATTGTTTTGGTATATAAATGCTTCTGAATCAATATTATTGACAACCAGATCGAGGTCACCATCGCCGTCCAGATCGGCGTAGGCGGCGCCGTTGGAGTAGGAAAGTTCGTCGAGCCCCCATGCTTTGGAGGTGTTGGGAAATGTAAGGTTACCAGCATTCTTATAGGCATAATTGGCGATCTGCACCTCAGGCACTTTTTTGATCAGTTCCAATGCGTTCTGCTGTTTGAAATTATTGGTGCCAAAATTTGAGAAATCTTCTTTGAACTGGATAAAATCCCGGTCTGTCACGTCGCGGCGGTAACCATTGGTGATGAAAATGTCTTTATTCCCATCATTATCAAAATCCGCGATCAGCGGCGCCCAGCTCCAATCGGTTTTGGCAATGCCGGCCAACAAACCGATCTCACTAAACACGGGCACGCCACCCGATTCCGCACCGGCTCCCTGGTGCAGCTGCAACATGTTGCGCATATACTGCAACTGATAGCCATACTGATCCGAAATACTCATTTCCTTCCGGTCGTAATCCTGTCCCGCCAGCATTTTTTTCTGCCGAAAATTGTCCTCCGGAAGCATATCCAGCTGGAAAATGTCGGGGTAGGCATCATTATTAATGTCGGCCACATCCAATCCCATTCCGTACAAGCTCGTATGCGCAGTCGCTTCCCGGATCACATTGTTGAAACTGGGCATTCCTGCGTTTTTGATACCATTGTTCAGGTAAAATATGTCGCTGCTGATAAAGTCATTGGAGCAATAAATATCAGGATAACCATCTTTATTTAAGTCACTTACCGCCAGTCCCAGGCCTAAGCCTTCAAATCTGACACCGGCTTCTTTTGAAACATTGGTAAAAACAGGAATTCCATTTTCACCTGCTACATCGTTGCGAAACAGCTTGCCCGTGCTGGGATAAGAGCCGTCATGGTAGGTTTTGCGGAGATAATTAGGGTTTTGCAGGTCCGGCGCAGAATTCATCATAAAAGCATCCAGGTCGCCATCCAGGTCAGCATCGAAAAACGCAGTCTGAACCGTGAACGAAGCATCATTTAAACCATAAGCTTTGGCCATTTCCTTAAATACAGGCGTACTATTTTTACCCAAGCCCTGATTTACGAAAAGCAGGTTTTCCGTGTCTTTGGCAGGAATCTTCATGTGTTTTGCCACGGAAACATAAATGTCCAGCAAGCCATCCTGGTTAATGTCCACCATAGAGATTCCCGTGCACCAGCGGTTAGTCTTCACACCGGCAGCCTCAGTAATATCTTCAAATGCCCATTTTTTAGAAAGCGTTTCAATCTTGCTCAAATACAAGCGGCAGCTTACCTGGTTGCCCCCAAAGAAAATATCCGGCTTCCCATCATTATTAACATCCCCTATCCCGACGCCGCCGCCATTGTAGAAGTTGGTGAATGTAAATGGGTTGATCGAGTCGTTGGGGGTTAATGTATTAGAAAAAGAAATCCCCGTTTCCGAGGATTTGTGGGACGTAAAAAGGGTTTCCTGCTGTTTTTTGCAGGAAAAGATCAAGAGCAGGAAGGATAGAATGGTAAATCTTCGCATACTTTAAATGCTGTTGTTTGTGGCATTATAACCCTGACTAACCCTGTCGCCTGTCACCCTGAGCGAAGTCCTCCTGTCACCCTGAGCGGAGCCGAAGGGGGCGTCACTCCTAGGTGATGACGCCCCTTCGGCTCCGCTCAGGGTGACAGGCGTGATGATGGACTTACTAGTACCCCGGATTCTGATCCCCCGGCTCAATCTTCGCGTTGTTATCCACTTCTTGCTGAGGAATGGGTAGCAACTCGTGTTTGTTGGCCTGGAAGTAAGTTAGCGGTTCGGATTTTAGCTTTTTATTTTTCCTCCACCTTACAATGTCCCGGTTGCGAATTTGTTCGCCGCTTTGCTCCACACGTTTTTCGTGAACGATGGCTGCAAAGACCTGGTCTTTGGTCGAAACAGGAAATCTTGCCGTTGGATAGGCTGGCATGCTTACGCTTTTGCGGGCGCGGATCATGTTCAGGTATTTTACAGCTTCGGCTGTGTTGCCCAACTCATTTTCCACTTCGGCCAGTGAAAGAATGGTTTCTGCAAAACGCATGATCCGCTGGTTGATCGCTCCTGTCAGGAATGATTCGTTCATCTTGTACATGAGCGAATATTTCTGCCAGCTCACTTTTTGAGTCACACCATCCACCACCGACGCGTTACCATTCTGCTGACCGTCCGTTAATGTGTTGGCGCCTTTGTTATATTTCTCTCCTGTGAAATAAAAGGAATCATCATAACGCGGGTCGGTTTTGGCATCACCTTTCTTGGTTTTTTCAAATTCCGAAAGCAAGCTGTTGGACGGGATCACGTTACGCCATCCGATAGCCGAATATTCCTGCGTCCGCACGGTTTCTGTTCCTGCCGTGGCGCCGTTTCCGTCACCATCCCAGTTGTACACACCGCCCGAAGGAAAGAAGTTAACCTCGAAAATAGACTCTTTGTTGAATTCAGTTTCTTCCAAAAAGTTGTCGTTGTAATTATCCACGAGCGCATAAACGCCTGAGCTGTAAACTTTCAGCAGTTCTATTTTCGCATTGGCATAATCACCTTTTTGCATATGCGCCCTGGCCAGAAGCATCTGAGCGGCACCTTTGGTGATCCGGCCCTGGTTCGCTGCATCGTAAGTCAATGGCAGATCGGCCTGGATTGCCGCCAACTCGGAGATGATAAATGCGTACACTTCTTCTTGCGGAGAACGGGGAAGGCTGCCGTCAACCGTTAACACATAATTTTTATAAAGCGGCACATCACCCCAAAGGCTAACGAGCTCATAATAAGCATAAGCTCTCAAAAAACGCGCTTCTCCCAGCAGCCTTTTCTTGTCCGCATCAGCCAAATCCGTCACCTTTTCCGAATTATCCACAACAGCATTGGCGCGGTGGATCAAACGGTAATAAGCCAGCCAAACTGTTCCCAAAACCGAATTTCCCGTGTCATGCGTCCCGAGCAAGAGCTGGTTACGCGGCGTTTCGAGCTGCCCGCCGCCTGCTGCCACATCGTCGCTGCGCAGGTCATGCAGGAAGAACCATTCCCTGGCGACGAGGTTATTGGATTTTAGCATGGAATACACGCTGGTAACGCCGCTATTGAGTTCTGCCCCGTTTTTATAGTAACCTTCCACGGTCACCCCATTGGGGTTTGTCTTTTCCAAAGTGTCGTCATTACAGGCGAACACGATTCCGAAAAGGCAGACATATATGATGATAAGTTTCTTTTTCATTTCAGTTTCCTTTTAAAAAATTATTATATCAAAACCCTACGCTCAATCCTACCTGCAAGGTTCTTGGCTGTGGATACATACCGTAATCGATGCCATTGATGAGCTGCGTTGCTGTATCCGTGGAAGAACCGTTCACACCGATTTCAGGATCCAGCCCGGAATATTTGGTGAAAGTCAGCAAGTTGGTTGCCGAAACATAGAAACGCGCTTTCGTAATCGTTTCTTTTGTCAATGCTGACAGGATCTTCGTCGGAATGGTGTAACCTATGCTCAGGTTTTTGATCCGCATATAAGATCCGCTTTCTACAAAACGGTCGCTGGTGCGGCTGTTGTTGTTGGGATCGCCGCTTACTGCGCGTGGCACATCGGTGTTCGTGTTGGTTGGTGTCCAGGCATTCAGCACATCGGTTCCGGCATTGAACAAACGCAACATGCCCTGCTCGATAACCTTTGTTCCATTGTAAATTTTATTTCCCTGCACACCTTGCAGATACAATGTAAAATCGAAGTTTTTGAAATTTCCTCCCAGATTGGCTCCGTAGCTGAACTTTGGAATGAAGCTGCCCAGGTAGGTCCGGTCGGAAGGCGTGATGCGGCCATCGCCGTCACGGTCTTTGAAACGGATATCGCCCGGTGCTGCCGCGTCCAGATACTTGGTTTTGTCATCGCCATCCAATGCATTGGCCGCATTGATCTCAGCCTGATTTTGGAAAATACCATCCACTTCATAGCCGAAGAACGATTGAATGGGGTGGCCGGCTTCCGTCTTAGTAATGTCACCGCCTCCAAAATCAGCATTAGATCCTGAGAAAAGTGTTGCGCTTTGGGTTGCAAGGCTCAACACCTTGTTTCTGGTGATATCCAAATTCGCCGAAGCATTCCATTTGAAATCGCCGTCATTTTTGCTGTAACCCAACTGGAATTCATAACCCCAGTTTTTCATGCTTCCAATGTTCGACAGCGGCGAGGTTGAGTAACCCACCGAGTTGGGGATCGGGACTTGCAGCAACAATCCATCTGTTTTGCGGTTGTAGGTTTCCGCAGTGAATGTGACGCTGTTATTGAACAAGGCCAGGTCAATACCGAGGTTGGTCATGGTCGTGCTTTCCCATTTCAGCTGCGTATTGGCCAGTGAGCTGAAATACGAACCCAGCACTTTGTTTCCGCCAAAAACATAATTGCTATTATCGGCCGATACAAGTGCTTGCCATGCATAGCTTCCGATGCCGTTAAAACCCGTTTGTCCGTAGCTGGCGCGGATTTTCAACTCGGAGATTTCCGGAACTGATTTCAAAAACTCCTCCTCGCTGATCCGCCATCCCAGCGAAAGAGACGGGAATGTTCCCCATTTGTTCCCTGGCGCAAAGCGCGAAGAACCGTCACGGCGGATAGATCCGCTAAGCAGATATTTTCCGGCATATTCATAATTCAAACGTCCTACATAAGAGATCAGCGAGCTTTCATCCAGCGTGCTTGTAGCATTTGGATTGGAGGCGCCTTGCAGCTCGTCGATGTCATTGTTTGGCCGGTAACCGGATCCGTTCAGGGTGCTGGCCCGGAAGGTTTGCTTGTCAACAATCGCTGTTACATTAAGTAAATGTTTGCCAAAATTCTTTTCAAATGTCAGCTGGTTTGTCAGCACGGGTGAGAAGAAATTCGTGCGGTTATCCTGGATCTCATATTGTGTACGCGATTTGAAACCATCATTATAAATCGGGAACTGATTGACGGTGTTCGCGGAGACGATATCTGCACCAAAGCTGAAACGGTATTTTAGAAAACTGGCCAGCTTAACCTCAGCAAACAACGATCCCAGCAATTTCAAACGCTGGTTACGCGTCACATCCATCAATGCAATGCGGACCGGGTTATCCGGGTCACTTCCATCGGCAGCGGTTGGCGAACTGTAACCACCTGGTTTTGTTGGGTCGGTAACAGGCCAGTATGGCAGGTTACGGATCATCTGCATCACAGCAGTACGCCCTCCCCCAAATCCCTGCTCGCCGCGTGATTTGTCAAATGATACGGTCAAAGTCTGACCAATGCTCAAAAATTTGGCGACCTGGTGATCCGAGTTGAGACGCACATTGGCGCGTTTATAATTTGTGCCAATCAAAATCCCTTCCTGGTCAAAATAGCCAGCCGATGTAAAGAAACGGGAAACAGCATTGCCTCCTGAAACTGAAATCTGGTGCTGCTGGATGGGTGCGCTGCGGAACATCACGTCCTGCCAGTTGGTATTTGTTTGAGCAAAAGTCTGCGTGGCTCCCGGATAAATGGGCTGGTTCAGATCATTCAGCCTGCCCGGCAAGGCTATCCCGGCGTTACCAAGCAAGGCCGTTGCATATTGCTTATATTGGTCTGTATTCAGCACATCCAGCTTTTTCCAGGCCGACTGCGTGCCATAATAAGTATCCAGGTTCACGTGCAGCTTACCGTCTTTCGATCCTTTTTTGGTTGTGATAATGATCACACCATTTGAAGCGCGTGAGCCGTAAATGGCGGCTGAGCTTGCATCTTTCAAAACCTCCAGCGATTCAATGTCCTTTGGATCCAGGTTGTTCAGGTCCCCGGCAGGAATTCCGTCAATCACATAAAGCGGCCCGGACGCATAGTTAATACTACCGATACCCCTTATACGTACAACCGGAGTTTGGCCCGGACTACCGTTATTTACTACCCGGACGCCTGGCACTCTTCCCTGCAAAGCTTGTTCCGCACTAACCACCGGCAGTGCCGTCAGCTCTTTGGGAGAAACCGAAGATACGGCTCCGGTAAGGGATGATTTCTTTTGCGAACCATAGCCGATTACCACCATTTCTTCCAAAGCCTGGTTCTCAGCGGCCAGCCGGATTTCGATCCTGGTCTTGTTGCCCACTTCGACCTCCTGTTTGGCATACCCTATAAAGCTGAATACCAACACACTGGTTTCCGAAGGAACACTTAGTGAGAACTCTCCTTTCGTATCCGTAGTGGTTCCTACGCTACTGCCTTTCAAGGTAACATTCACACCCGGCAACGCTTCTCCATTATCGGCCGTGACCTTGCCTGCAACCTGCTTATCCGCGAACCGGGCGGCATAGCTGACCTGCATAGACAGCGCCAGTAATATCACAGCCCCGCTTAACCATGTACCCCAGAAGCGGGTAAAAATTTGTAATCGATTTTTCATAGATCCGACATAAATGTTAAGATGACACTTGTTGAACAGCACAAAATATTCCCGGATGGGAATCAAAAAAAGACAGCTAAACGCAACGTGGAACGCAGATTAAGTCCAATTTTTAATCAGATCAATCCTATATACAAATATATAATCTTTTAGATATTTGTCAAGGCTACACTTAATAAAAATGTGAATTTTTTATGATTTTTTGCGATTCTTTGAACAGCCGGGGATTTATCTCATTAAGTACACATTAACCGACTTCTTTACATCCTCCAACGTCTGTTTTGGTGGTTCAAAACCTGCGGGAACAGGTTGCTTCGTAAATGTTTGTAAATACAGAACCCACGCATCACGCCACCAGATTGCTTCCCTGCGCTGCACCTTCAACCGTTCTGCAACATCCGTATAAATTTGTGGATCAAGGCTCGTTTTGGCCAGGTCCCATTGCTGCTGCATCCATACAACAGAGTCCGCGCCAGTGTAAAAACGGGTGCAAAGTTCCTCCCACAATGTCCTGCCAGTGCTCAGTTTTTTATCCCAGCGAACGTGATGGAACCACAGCAGGTAAGGAAGTGGTGTTTGGTCAGGATTGTTCCATTGTTTCTGAACTTCCGGCCGGTACTGGGCCAATGCGTTGCTTCCAGAAGCTGTCCGGTCAAAACCCAGCCCAATTGAATCAGCACGATGATAGTAAACGGCGGTCCAGTCCGGGCGCGAGCCCTTGTTTTGCCAGGGTTCGGGGGCGAAATGGACGCCCATCCAGGGACGGGAAAGGCCGAGCGGTGTGTTGTAATCGACGTAAATTTCGCGGGAACGAAGCATTAATGCGGTAATGTGCCCGCTTGCTTTTGCATTTTGGGTCAAGGTCAAGGCAATCCATTCCCTGGCGATCTGTTCTGAGGTTAATTGATGGTCCCAGCTTAGTCTTCCGAATGCATACCAGTTGGCCTGCGCCAGCGGATGACCCGTCCAGTTGCGGCTGTTGCCTGTATTGGCTACGCCAGCCATAAGTGTGCGCTCATAACCGTGCAGGCTGCCATCAACAATCTTTGCAACCGTCGATCCGGGTCCGTTTACATAAGTGTCCGAATCCAGGCATTCTTCAAAAATGGGCGCTTCATAAACTGCGTGCGTTGCAAAGCCCAGATATTCCTGCGTGATTTGAAATTCGATGCCCAGCGGCGTTTTGGGCATATTGCCGAACAGCGGCGAGAATGGTTCGCGGGGCTGGAAATCAATAGGACCGTTCTTGACCTGAACAATTACTTTGGGATCAAATTTTCCATCCAGAGGCACAAATTCCTCGTGCGCCGCTTTGAAGCGATCCGCGTTGGGATCGGCTTTGTAAACAAACGCACGCCAGATCACAATGCCGTCATAAGGCTTGAATGCTTCGGCCAGCATGTTGGCCCCGTCGGCGTGGGTGCGGCCGTAATCCTGCGGGCCTGGTTCTCCTTCTGAATTGGCTTTAACCAAAAACCCGCCGAAATCAGGAATTTCCTTGTAAATCTGGGCAACCTTTTCATTCCACCACGCGCGCACCTGCGGGTCGAGCGGATCAGATGTTTTAAGTCCGCCTAATGTTTTGGGCGCAGCAAAATATACGGACAAGTAAGTTTTGATCCCATATTTCCGCATCACATTCGCCACCGCCGCCACCTTCACAATGTATTCCTGTGACATGAACCGAGCGCTTGCATTCACATTGTTAAGTACAGTTCCATTAATTCCCAAAGAAGCATTGGCACGTGCATAATCCGCATAACGCGGGTCCACACGCTCGGGCAGTTCATACCATTTCCAAAGCGATTGTCCCGCATAGCCTCGCTCAATCGTGCCATCCGGATTATCCCAATGGTTCATCATCCGGTAACGCACTTTGGGGCTGCTGGCAAGGTTTAAACCCTGGATCGGCAACTGCATTTGCATATGCCGCAGCAGGGCAAATGTTCCATACAAAATTCCCTGCTCTGATTTTGAACTGACAATAATGTTGCCCCCCGACAATTGGATCTGATAACCTTCGACCGGTTGTGCAGTATCAGCGTTCGTTTCTATTTTGAAAACTATTCCACCCGACTTTCCGGCAAATGAGTTTGTGATGTTTACAGATTTACCCAAAAGTTTATCCAATCCCAATTGCAGCTCCTGAGATGCACTCTGCATGATTTCACCATTCGCGGGCCTACCAATGAATGCTGCATATTTCAGATATTCCGATTTCACCGAAGCATTCCTGACCGGCTCGTAGTTAAGCCATAACCGATAACCATCATTCCCGTCAGAAGCTAACGGTTCGGCGCCCGACGCTTCGGCGACCGACGCTTCGGCGCCCGACGGATCAGCTGCAAGCAATTTGAAGCCAATCAACAGGCAGCTTAAAAGCATTAAGAAAGGGCTCTTGGTCATGATTGGTGTTTTACAGAATTATTTTTTCAAACTTTGAATATGCTCTGCGACATTGCGCATTGTATCCACGTAAATTTCTTTTTCATTCTCTTTCAGATAATGCAGCAACTCACTGTGCGCCTGGTTTGACACATTCAAAGCATGTTCCCCACCCACGCCGTGAAACAGGAAAACAAGCAACTTCCCGCTCTGCTGCGCCTGCTTTACCAGCTCGATCATATCCTTGCCCGATTGTTCCACCATCGAATAGCAGTCAATGTCCATCAGTTTTTGTTCCTCAAATGTGTGCATTTCATGCCTGACCGCTCTGGCGGCGATAAATTCGCTGGAAAGCGTTTGTATAAATTCGCCCTCTGCCACCTTTTTATGTCCGCAGGTGAAGGCGAATGTGCGTTTGTCAAGCCCGTCAATTGATTTCAAAAATGCATTACACATCCGGACCTCATCCTGGATGCGGCCCATGCTATACTTGCTGAGATCATATTCCGGCTTCACCCAGCTCATGCCCGGTCCGGTTGCATCGCAGGGGTGATAAAGCGTATGGTTGCCAAGTTCGTGCCCGGAGGTTGCCGCGGCGCGCCAGTCTTTGATACGGTTTCGGGCGGCGTCCGAGGAAGCAGTTAAATAAAATGATCCCTTTAAGCTCAGCGAATCAAGGGCCGGAATTACGTTGTCCAGATGGACGTTCAAGGCATCATCATAAGTCAATACGACTGCACATTTTTTCCCTTTCCACGGCTTGCTTTCATCCGGCTGTTCACCGTCCGTGCGGAATGGCGAAGCAGGAAGGTTGGCTGAGTTATAAAAATTGATTCCCTCAGGATTATCCTGCCAGGCATAGCGGATGTATTTGGGCGTTTTAACCATTTCGCTGCTCAGCTCAATCTGATCTTTTCCCAAAATCTTTGCATTGGCCCAAACGAATTTCTTGTCATCGCCAGCCATGGCAAACCAGCGCAACGTTTCCTCATCAGCTGATTTAATACCATCGGCAACATTGTCAAAAGTGAGGACAATCTTGTCGGCTGCTATGCTTTGCGATTTCAATGTAGGGCCACTGTGAACTACGTTCTTGTCGCCATAAGCGAGGTTTTTGGCAGATAGCGCCAGTCTCTGGCCAATTTCCTTTTTGTTCAACGGGTGAATATCATTCCACTCTCCCAGATCCAATGTTACCGCGACAGCCGTGTTTTTTAATGTTAATGCGCGATTTTGCGCTTCCCTTAGCAGCGCCATGTTACTTTCGGCAGGCAAGAAATCAATGTTTTCAAAATTAGGCAACTGCACCACCATAAAAGGCAAATTATCATCATTCCAAAGCTTGCGGCGATCATTAATCAATGCGAGCAAAAGCACATTGTAAGGCTCGGGATCATGCACATTGGTCTCGCCCTGATACCATAGAAAACCTTTCAATTTCATCGGCAGCACAGGCGCAATCATCGCATTGTATAGTGCAGCAGGTTGGTTTTGCGCAATAAAGGGAGCTGGGCTGTCATCTGACCTTTTTGCCGGCTCAAAAACCTGCCCTACTTTATATTGCCACGTTCCTTTCAAGTCAATTTCCTGATCATTGGCAGTCATGAAGTAAGGCTTGTCCGGCACAAAACCGCCTTTTCCAGCAGTATTGGTAACACGAATCACAAATGTATTTTTGCCCGCTTTCAACAAACCGGCAGGAATTTCATAACGCCTCGGCGGATACTGGTAGGTTACGCGACCTATGCTTTTTCCATTCACAAACATCTCGTCCGCGTCCACAATGCGGCCCATATACAGCTTCACGGGCTTGCCGATCCAGCTTTGGGGCACATCGAATTCCCTGCGGAACCATACCACTCCATTTAAGTCTTTCAGCCCCTGATCTTCCCAGTAACCAGGAATGTTGAAGTTCCGCCAGCCTTTGGGCTGGTAGGAATCGCTTTCCCAATGTTCGTTCAATCCCGGATCTGTTGATTTTGGTGGCTTTGGCGCGTTAGTTAGCGTGCTCTGCTTCCTTTCCAGGACGTAGGCAGTGTCTTTATTTTTATTGATAACCTTTTGAATGTCAGCAAAATCCTTGTAACCACCTTCACTGATCCAGGCTTCAATGGGCGTGCCGCCTACCGAGCTGTTAATGATGCCGATGGGCACTTTGTACTGGTCGTAAAGGTCTCTGGCAAAAAAGTAAGATACAGCACCAAAGCCTAACACATCGCTGGGATTGGCTGCCTCCCATTCGGCGTTTGGAAAATCCTGCTGCGGGCCTTTCAGATCGGTTAATGTGGGAATGAAAAAATTGCGGATGTCGGGGTAACTGGCGGTGGCAATATCGTCAGGATAGCGTTCTTTCACACGCTCCATGTTGATCACCATATTGCTCTGTCCGTTGCAAAGCCACACATCTCCGAAGGCTATATTCCTGATCGTGAGCTGGCTTTTGCCTTTTATGACCATTTCAAAACCAGTTCCCGCCGGTTGTGCAGGCAGCTGGATTTTCCATTTACCATCCGCACCGGTCAATGTGCTTTGATTCTTGTTTTTGAACGTTACCGTCACCTTTTCCTTAGGCCTTGCCCAGCCCCAAACCGTAATCGGCTGGTCGCGCTGCAACACCATATTGTCCGAGATCAGCTTAGGCAGGCGGACTTGGGCAACCGAGTTTGTTGAAAGAAAGATCAGGAAAAGTAAAAACCGGGTAAAGCGCATTGGATATATTGAGAAATAGCTTTTTAAAAATTCACAACGCCGTCAAATGCCTTCTTGGGTTTAAAATTCTGATCAAAAAGCAACGGATAGTCCTTACGGCCCGGAACCGGAAAGTTATCCAGCCAGGTTGTTTTATCCGAAACATTCCAGAATGTGACGCCAGTTATCGCTCCTTTGTGCTTTCTGAATGTGTCAAAAATCATTTTGTAATGTGCTGCCTGCTTTTGCTCCATTTCCTGCGTAAATGTGCTTCCTTCGCCCTCCTTTTTTTGTCTTCGTTCATGTTCTTTGGGGTAAACCGAAACATCCAGCTCCGTAATCTGAACGGCCAGACCTAAGCTGGCAAACTGCATGATCGACTCTTCCAGCTCGGCCTGTGTCGGTTCATAAATTGACCAATGTGCCTGCAATCCTACGCCATGAATCGGGACATTTTTCTCTTTTAATTTTGTGACCAATTGAAAGATCTTATTTCTTTTAACCGCGCTCTCCGTGTTATAGTCATTGTAAAAAAGCTTGGCATTAGGGTCCACAGCATGCGCATATTCGAATGCTTTTTCAATGTAATCTTCGCCTATGATCTGGTAAAATTTGGATTCTCTGTAAATGCCTTTGCCCGTGTCGGGAACAGCTTCATTTACAACGTCCCAGGCGTAAATCTTGCCTTTGTAATGCGTCATTACATCGGTAATGTGCTGTTTCAGACGTGCCAGCAATTCTTCCCGCGAAACCTGCGCACCGAGTGAATCGGTGAAGAACCACTTGGGCGTCTGGTTATGCCAGCAAAGCGTGTGACCGCGCACCTTAATGCCATTGGCTTCCCCGAATGCAACAATGGCATCGGCATCCTTCCAGTTGTACACATTTTTTTCAGGATGGATCGGCCCCATTTTCATTGCATTTTCAGGCGTTATGCTGCTGAACTGCTGCTTGATCAATTCCGCTTCCGGCCCGGCCACGCTTCTGGGTGAAACGGCGACGCCGATGGGGAAGTAATCCTTATATGCTTCTTTAAGCGATTTTTGCGCCAGAAGATTGGTGGACGACAACAACGCAGCCGAAACCGCAACTGTCTTGACCCAAGTGCTTAGTAGTGATTGAGTTACCATAACAATGTTGATGAATGATTATTTAAACAAAACCTGCGAAAACCCATGCAGATCATGACGCCACACCGGCCACGTATGCCCGCCGGGATATTCGCTGTATTGATATTTAATGCCCAGCTCGTCATACTTGCCCAGCATGATCTTGCAGTTTTTGTAGGCAATATCCGCTTCGCCACCCATGGAGATCCAGAAGTTTTTCAGGTTGCTGTTGATCGTCTTTGCATTGTCTTTGGCAAATGCATAATGCGGGCCGGATAATGCGTCGTTGTTGGCAAACCACCCGGAACTGAAAACGCCCAGGGATGAAAACATATCTGTGTTTTTGACGCCTGCATATAATGTCTGTATGCCACCCATGGACAAGCCTGCCAATGCGCGGTGTGCGGCGTCAGCCTGCACCCGGAATGTGCTTTCGACAAACGGAACGGCTCCTTGTTTCAGCTCATTTTCAAATAGTTTGAGAAAACCGTCACCGGCTGTGGCCATGCTGCCCGGCCCCATCGGACTGCCAAGGTTTCCATCCATCATGACCACGATCATAGGTTTGGCTTTTCCTTCTGCAATGAGGTTATCGAGAATCAGATTGGTTTTCCCTTGCGTGGCCCATCCGCGCTGGTCCTCACCGCCGCCGTGTAACAAATAAAGCACCGGATATTTTTCGGTAGACTGGTCATAGCCGGGAGGCGTGTAAACATACATTTCGCGCCAGGAGTTGCTGGCTTTGGATAAGTATTTTTTGACGCGGATATCGCCGTGCGGCACGTCGCGCATGGCATAGTAACCTCCGTTGCGGAACGGAATTTCAATGCCGCTCGCCATGCGGCCCATTCCATAAAACGTCTCACTGGCAGGGTCGGCTAATGCGACGCCGTCGATCATTAGCGAGTAATAATGAAAGCCTTCACCAATAGAATCCGTCGTTACCGACCAGACGCCAGCGGTGTCCTTGACCATATCATACTTTTTACCCAGATCCACCTGGACTTTTTGCGCATCAGGCGCTTTGGTGCGGAACACAACCCGGTTGTCTGGCAGGATTTGCGGATATTTTGCATTCCGGATGTTCGTTGCCGCGGGCGATCCCAGAATGGTGTATTTGGTCAAAGAAGGAACATCGACCGGTTTGAACAAAAACTGCGAAAACATGTATAAACCATTTTTCCAAACCTTGAAATCATGCACGCCCGGCTCAATATAAAAAACGTGGGGAACATTGTTTTCAAACAGATAATCATGCGTCCGCTTGCTGAATGTGATCAGCCGGTCCTCATCGCCACAGGATAGGAAAAGCAATTTCAGCTTCTTCTTGGCCTCTTCGGGATTGGGCATCAGCTCAGCAGGCGCTTTCGTATTCGGCGCGGAAGAAAACCCTCCTACCCACGCAAACTGATCCAGATTTCCCAAACCAAAGTTCAGAGACTGCCCGCCGCCCATCGATAGCCCCGCAATGGCACGGTGCTCGCGGTCCTTCAAAACCGGATATTTACTTTCAACAAAAGGGATCAGATCTTTGAGCAGATCCTGTTCGAATGTAGCAAATGCAGCCACCTTATCGGGCGCCATAATGTTGCCCGTTGCGCGGTCGTCCTTCATCGCACGGCCATTCGGCATAACGACGATCATGGGCTCAATTTTCTTTTCGGCATACAGATTGTCCAGGATCAACTGCGGATTGCCGCCTTTCAGCCATTCCTTTTCATCGCCGCCAATGCCATGCAGCAGATACAAAACCGGATACTTTTTCTTTTTGCTAAAACCCGGAGGGGTGTAAACCAGCATTTTACGCTTGTTCCCCACCGTTTTGGAATCATACTGAACCGTATCGATCTTTCCAGCCGCCACACCAGCCTGCGCCGTGTCGTACCCTTTGGGCATTTCTTTTAAAATCTCCTGCGCCTGACTCACGGGAGCCAGCAATGCGAGGCACATTATAATGGGTAAAAATCGTTTCATGGGTTGTTGAAGGATATTGGTTTAGTGATGATTTCGATTACATAGGGCCGATCAGCTCCACAAATGTTCCATCCGGATCCTGAACCAGGACGAAGTGCGAATCTTTGGTCAGAGGTGTGGGCGTGCTGCCGAGGAAAGTCACATTTTGCGCTTTCAGCCTGTCGATAATGGGCGTTAAAGATTTGACCTGAATGGTAATGTACTGCGGACCTGTATCGTCCTGGATGAATTTAGGTTTGGGATGACTGGCCTTTTTGCCAAAGCTCATCAGCTTCCAATCCGTGCCTTCGGGGCCATTTTCGAGTTTCAGAATGTTGACTTCAACAGCTTCACCGCCTGTCAAACCGCCCCTTTTCCCGAATTCGGCATTAATCGTAAAATTGCCGGTTTTGACCATGCCAATCCCTTTAACGTAAAAATCAAGGGAGCGCTGCATATCCGCCACCACGACGCCTACGCCGATGGATTTGCTCGTAAAATTGGATTGCGCATGAACAAAACCGCCTATCAGCAGCGCTGTAACGGTCAATAGCTTCTTAAACGTGGACATATTCACTAGTTATTTAATTGTTTTGAAAATAGGATCATTGCCGCTGTATTTCAAGTATTTGAATGAAGCGGAATTGGTTGTGGGCTCGCCCGAAGAGGTTGCGTACATGCCGAACAAACAGCCGATAAAGCCGCCTGCGACTTCGGTGCTCAGGAATTTGGCGTCGACTTTGTCTTTGAGCAATTCCCAGGAAGTGCCTTTGGAAAAATAGAAGCTGTAAGTGTCGCCTTCTGCTACAATGCGCAGCTTAACGGGCTTGGAAGCGTCCGAAACGGGTATTTCGGACATTAACTCCATTTCTTTTCCCGTTGCAGCACTTTTGAAAAGCTGCACCATGGGCTTTCCTTCTTTTATTGATTTACTTAAAAAATAGAAATGTGCTTCATCCTGGAAAATGCTCAGGCCAGCTTTTTCTTTTTCTGATTTGGGAGAAAAATCGAGTTCTACTTCGGTTGTGCAGAACAAATGCTGCTGGCGTTTTCCGATGAACGAAGGGTTGCCCAGTTCCATGATGGTTTCGGGTTTCAGCTTCATCGTCAATCCTTTCTGCTTTGATAAAGCGAAGGAGCTGCTGTCGATGGTCCGCATGAAAAGCAGCGCAGGATCAAGTTTGCTTTCAAATGTTAAAGTGTAAGCGAAGTTTCCAGCCTGCGGAAGCGCGTCTTTTTGTTTTACTTCCTTATAATTGACTTTGTATTCGTAATCCACATTTTTTGTCGGCGGGTTAATCACCGGCCAGTCGTTTTTCCATTCCACTGGCGCGATGAATGTTTCGCGACCGGTGTTGTAATAATTGCCTTCATAAGGGCGCACGGCCAGGAAAATGGCGTAGGTTTTTCCATCCGGGCCGTCTACAAACTGCGCGTGACCGGCTGACGTGATCGGATCTTTGCGGTCTTCGGGTAATCCCTTTTGGGTTAATATCGGGTTATTTTCATAAGGCACAAATGGCCCCCACACCGATTTGCTGCGGAAAACAACTTCCGTATGGTTCACCGACGTGCCGCCTTCGGCTGCGTACAGATAATACCAGCCATTACGCTTCATGATATGCGGTGCTTCAATCCAGACCGGTTTTTTGCTTAGATCCACACCACCATTCACAAGCTGCTTTTCCTCGCCCACAACCTTCATTGTGGCAGGATCCAGCTCATAGATCCGGATCGTTCTGTGGCCGGAATATAAGGGTTTACGGTCCGGCGCGTCGCTGTTGTAAATGATATAGGCTTTGTTATCATCATCAAAAAACAAGGAAGGATCGATGCCGCGGGCTTGTGGAATGCGGATCGGGTTGCTCCACGGGCCAGCCGGATTTTTTGCCGTAACTACAAAATTTCCGTCATGGTCAATGTCCGTGCATGTCACGTAAAATGTGCCGTTGTGATGGCTGATCGCGGGTGCAAAAAGTCCTCTGGTCAGCTTCTCACCCATGAAATCCATTTGTGAAGGGCGGTCGATGACATTACCGATCTGCTTCCAGTTTTTCAAGTCCTTGCTGTGAAAAACCGGGATGCCGGGGAAGTAGGAGAATGTAGAGTTTACCAAATAGTAATCCGCCCCAACTTGCACGACGCTCGGATCGGGATAGAAACCGGTCAGGATAGGGTTAACCAATGTCGTTTGGGCCGACACAAGCTGTCCCATGCAAAGCCACGCAACACAAGCGGCAGAAATAAATCGTTTGATCATTATAATTTGATCTTAATCATTGATACTAATAACTTATTGAGCGACAAAGACATAAGACTTGCCAGCCTGCGTCGGAATGTCGTAAAGGAATGTTTCCCTGATCGTGGGCGCGGACAGATTAGCCTTAGGAGACAACACGGCGCTGGCAACCGGCTCAACCTGGTAAAAAGCATTGGCATTCTGTCCCGAAGCTTCGGCTAGCGACTTGCCGCTGGCCGTTTTCAATGTGTTTGGCGTCCGCAACCGGAGGTTTCCCCCGAGCTTCGATTTCACCTCCACTTTCGTCAGCTTACCTGCTTTCCATTCCATATTTACCACTTCAAAACCGCCCTGCGCGAGTAATCCGCCAATGTTTCCGGCTTGCCAAACGTCGGGTAATGCAGGAAGTAAATGCACCGAGCCGTCTGCGCTTTGCATGAGCATTTCGGTGATTCCCGAGGTGCAGCCAAAATTGCCGTCGATCTGGAATGGCGGGTGGGCGTCGAAGAGGTTGTTATACGTGCCTCCCCCTTCTTTGGACGTGCCTAATGGTGAAAGCTGGCTTTTAATTAATGTAAATGCGTGGTTACCATCCTGCAAGCGAGCCCACCAGTTCACTTTCCAGCCCATGCTCCAACCCGTCGAAACGTCGCCGCGGTGCAGTAAAGTGGTGCGTGCTGCGGCGAATAATTCGGGTGTGCGGTAGGCGGAAATCTGGTCGGATGGGAACAGGCCGTACAGGTGGGAAACGTGGCGATGATGATCGTTGGGATCATCCACATCGTCGAGCCATTCCTGCAACTGTCCGTGTTGGCCCACGTGCATGGGCGGCAGGCGCTTGCGCATTTGCCTAAGCGAATCGGTGAATGCAGCATCTTTTTTCAGGATTTCAGCCGCACGAATCGTGCTGCTGAAAACGTCGAATGCGATCTGGTTGTCCATTGTCGTTCCGGCATCCAGCGAGGAGCCTTCGTGCGCGGCCGGTGCATTTTCTGGAGAGCTCCCGGGGTTTACGACGAGCCATTTGTATTTGGGGTGTTCAATCAAAAAGTCGGCATAGAATGTAGCTGCGCCTTTCAGGATCGGGTAAATTCTGGCGAGATACGCCTTGTCGCCCTGATACAGATAATGTTGCCACAAATGCTGGCTCGTCCAGCCGCCGCCTGCGATCCACATGCCCCAGAAGGCACCGTCGATAGCGCCGGTTGCGCGCCAGATATCCGTATTGTGATGCGCCATCCAGCCTCTTGCGCCGTACATGGTGCTCGCCGTTTCTTTTCCGGTTTGCGAAAGTTCTTCAACCATTTTCAAAAACGGCTCATGCAGCTCGCTCAGGTTGGTACGCTCTGCCGGCCAGTAATTCATCTGCGCATTGATGTTAATGGTGTATTTGCTATCCCACGGCGGCATCATTTTATTGTTCCAAATCCCCTGCAAATTGGCAGGCTGACCGCCCGGTTGCGAGCTGGAAATCAACAGGTAACGACCATATTGATAGTAAAGCGTAACCAGTTCGGGATCATTCACATTGCGGAAGTTTTTCAGTCTTTCATCCGTCGGTAAGTTACCCAGTTCTGTTGTGCCAAGATCGAATTTAACGCGTTTGAAATATTTTTGATAAGCTGTAATGTGCGGGTTTAGCATGCTCGCGAACGATTTGGAAGCAGCTTTATTAAGGTAAGCGGCAGCCAGCGCATTTTCGTCGCCGCTGATGTCATTATAGTTCTTAAAATTGGTCGCGATGGAAATGTAAATGGTCGCTGCATTGGCGCCGGCGACATTGAGTGCGGTGTCATTCGCGGTCACATTGCCGCCTTCGGTTTTGATCCTGGTAATCCCTTTGAAACGTACCTGACCTTTCACGCCCTCGTGATCCTGCGTCGTGCCGGCAATGGTAAGGTCTTTTGCGGTGTTTGTTTTAATGGATTTCGTTTTGTGTAAAGAGGCATAGGAAGCATTGAATGCCAGCTTACCCGGCTTGTCGGCGGTGAGGCGGATGACGATCACGCGGTCGGGGAATGAAGCCAGGACTTCACGGGTATAGTTGACGCCATCGACCTTGTAAGTGGTTTTGGCCACGGCGCGTTCAATGTCGAGCTCTCTGTAATAATTGGTAAAATTATCGTGACCCGGAAATGTCAGCCGCAAGTCACCCAGCGGCTGAAACATTTGTCCGTGCGATTTTTTGGTAATGATGGCTTTGTTGGCCAGCTTCTCGGCTTCTTTTTGTTTATTTTCAAAAATCAGCTTGCGGATTTCCGGTAATGCAGCCAGCGCCTCGGGATTATCATTCCAGTTTGGTCCGCCCGACCATAATGTATGTTCATTGAGCTGAATCGTTTCATTCACCACATTGCCATACACCATAGCGCCCTGCCTGCCGTTTCCGACAGGCAATGCATTTTCCCATGTTTTGCCCGAAGGCTGTTTATACCAAAGCTTTTGCACGCGGGGCGTCTGTGCATAACCCGTCAACGTTACTGCCATTAACGAAAGGCAAAGGACTTCCTTCAAAAAATAACGCATCAGATTTTCACCATTTTGCCGCTCGCAGCAGATTTATAGATCGCTTCTACCACACGAATGTCCCGCAGCCCCTCTTCGCCGGGTGCGATAAGGTCCGCGTTGGTCATCAGGGCAGTGCAGTCTTCATCCATTTGTTTGGCCTGCTGACTCTTGATAGGAAAATTGATGATTGTCCCATCCGACAAGCTGCCTTTATTGCCATTATAACCCGACTGCGGTTCCAGCTTGGCCCAGCCTTTTTCATAATTCACTTGCAGATAATTCATATTTATGCCAAAACTTGTCTGGCAGGATGCTTTGGCGCCGCTTGGGAAATCGAGCATAAACATCATTGTTTCTTCCACTTCTTTATAAATGTCGGGACGGGTTGTGGAAGCTTGTGCGAAAACACTGATTGGCTCCTCTCCCGTGGCGAGCCTGGCGCCTTGCAATGCATATACACCCATATCGCCCATTACGCCGCCGCCTAATGCTTTCTTTTGTTTCCAATGATCGGTCCGCGCATCAAAATAACCCGCCGCACTGCTGACCATTTTCACTTTCCCGAACTTAGGATCTTTGGCAATCTTCATGATGGCCTGAATGTTCGGATCGTGCTGGCAGCGATAACCGATGGCGAGCTTTACTTTATTGGCTTTGCAAGCCTGGATCATGGCTTCGCAATCTGCGACGGACGGAGCCATTGGTTTTTCACAAAATACGTGCTTACCTGCCTTGGCAGCCCGCACCACAAACTCCCTGTGCATGGATGGCGGCAAAACCACATACACGACGTCGATATCCGGGTTGTTGGCGATATCGTCGAAGTTTTTGTAGTTGTAAATGTTTTTGTCGGGAATGTTGTACTTGGCTTTCCAGGTTTCGGCTTTGGATGGGGTGCCCGTAACGATGCCGGCCAGGTAACATTTCTCCGTCATCTGCAGCGCGGGCGCAAGCAAGTCCGTGCTATAATAGCCAAGGCCGACCAGCGCAATGCCCAGTTTATCCTTTTTGGGATTTGTGGACGCCAGAAGGGAATTTCCTGTGAATAAGGTGGCCGCGCCGGCCAGTGTCAATGTTGATATGAAATCACGCCTCTCGATATGCATAGGATGTTTTTTTTATTTAATAAGCCAAAGGGAATGTTCACCTACTTTGTTAAGGATTGATGGTTGTAATGTTCCCGCTGGCATCCCTTAGCAATTCCCTGACCTTCACATTGCGCAAATGCGTTTTGCCCGAAAGCGCCGCATCGTGATAGAAAATATACCATTTGCCTTCGACTTCAACAATGGAATGATGTGTCGTCCAGCCTTCTACAGGATTCATAATCACACCTTTGTATTTGAATGGCCCATAAGGAGAGTCGCCCTCGGCATAGCATAGCAGATGTGTATCGCCGGTAGAATAGGAGAAATAATATTTGCCATTGAATTTATGCATCCAGGCGCCTTCAAAAAAGCGGCGTTTGGTGTCAGACGCTAAGATCGGCTTTCCGTTTTCATCCAGGATCTGAACGTCTTTCAAAGGCTCGGCGAAGGATAGCATATCATTGCTCATGGCTGCTACCTTGGCGCTTAGTGCGGGCTCATTTTCATGGCCTTTGCCCAGGTCCGTCATCAAGCTTTTGTTATAGGTGCCAGTATGCCAGCGCTGCAACTGACCGCCCCAGATCCCTCCCAGATACATGTAACTTTTACCGTCCGTGTCTGTAAAAACGGCCGGATCGATGCTGTAACTTCCTTTTATCGGCTGAGGCTCAGCCTTGAACGGACCAGTTGGTGATTTACTGGTGGCCACACCCATGCGGAAGACGCCTTCCTTGTCTTTGACAGGAAAATAAAGGTAATAGGTGCCATTTTTGAATGCAGCGTCAGGCGCCCACATCTGCTTACCGGCCCAGGGGACATCTTTTACATCCAGCGCCACACCGTGGTCTGTTACTTTACCACCGATCTTATCCATGGAATAAACGTGGTAATCGCGCATTTGAAAGTGCCCGCCCTCATCGTCCTGCGGCACATCGGCCTCAATGTCGTGGGATGGATAAATGTAGATCTTCCCGTTGAAAACGTGGGCCGACGGATCGGCGGTGTAGAGGTCGGTGACCAGCGGTTTAATGCTGGTTCCCTGACCGAAAGTGGTTTGAATTCCGAGGCCACCGAAGGCCAGCAACGACGCAGATATTACTGCTAATGCATTACGATTTATCATCATTTGAATTTTTTTTATCAATATCCGGAATTTTGCGGAAACTTCGGACCTTCTACGACCCGGTCAATCTGCGACTGGGGAATGGGGCGCAGCATATTGAAATCTTTCACATATTGTGCTGCTTCCTGGTTCCACTCCTGCACCCTGCGCACGAGCGAGCGGGTCCGCACCAGATCATGCCAGCGCTGCCATTCGCCGAAAAATTCACGGCTGCGTTCGTCAAGAATAAAGTCGAGCGTAACCTGTGCTGCGGTGATCGTCATAGCGGTTGCGGCGGCGGCATTTTCGGCCGTTGTATTTGCTTTGCGGAATGCGGCGCGCTGTCTTACCACATTGATCAATGCGGCTGCTTTGGCGTTGTTACCTGCCTTGAAATAGGCCTCGGCGCCGGTCATATACACATCTGAAAAGCGGTACAGAACAGCCGGGCGTGTGGAAGGATCATTAAAATTGGCGCCACGGCTTGGATCCATGAATTTTTTCAAAGCAGGGAAAATACCGTTGTTCCAAAGACTTGGCGGCACCACAATGCCCTTGAATGGCCTCGTTCCCACAAACTGCGGTGCACCCGGCACTTCATAATCAGGCAGCCAAACGGCCGTGTCCACGCCGGGAACCGTCGTATAGGAAATGCCGCGGAGGTTATTGGCAGTATTTGCCTCATTTTTCACCGCAGTATTTGAAATATAAACCGTGTAAAAAGAATTGGCATAACGCGAATCCACCTTGCGGTTGGTAAATGCCTGATCCAGAAAATAGTTTTTGCCGGCACGAGGCCCGTTGGCGATTTTATCTGAATTCGGACGCATCCGAACATACGGACGGCCATAATAAGAATCCCGGATCATGCCAGAAGTGCCATTATTTACAAAAGCGCCAGCTGCATTTTTAATCGAATTGATGCCGCTGTTATTCGGGTAATTCCAGTTAGTAAACCATGGGCTCAAATTTTGCGCTGCTCCACCCCCAGCCTGTCCGCCGACCTGGTAATAGCCGTATTTCGGGTCCAGCACGTGGTCACTGACAAACATCGTTTCTTTGCCATAGTCATTGGCAGGCACGAATGCATCGCCGTAATCCTGCCAGAGATCCAGCCCGTAGTCCGCTTTTTTGGCAATAATGTCGTCGCAGATCGTTGCGGCTTGTGTAAAATCGGAAGCCGTGTTGTTCAGCCAGCCGCGTGTCAGATACGCTTTTGCGAGCAAGAGTTGCGCTACGGGTTTGGTGGCGGCTTTGCCCAGGAAAGGTGCCGTTGGCTGGTTAGGCAGGTCGGCGGCTGCTTCTGTCAAATCCTGGATGATGAGCGCATACACGTCCGCTGCCGGCTGGCGTGATGCGGCTTGCGAAGGCACGGTGATAAACTCGGTATGCAAGGGAACATCGCCCCAGGTCTGTACGAGATAGAAATACCAGAATGCCCGCAAAAACTTCGCTTGCGCCAGATATTGCTTCCGTGTGGCTTCGGGCAGATCAATGGTTGCGCCGTATTGCAGCACGCCGTTCAATGTATTAATGTCCTGAAAAGCAACGCCCCAAGCCGAGCCGAAGTTACTGCTGTTGAGACCATTGTAAGTGTAAGCAGGACCGCCGCCACCATTCACACCCTGGATAAATTCGTCGGTCCCGGCCTGCATTTCGACCGTGAAACCTTCGGTTCCCCACTGGCCGCGGATGTCATTGTAAACCCCGGCGATGCCGCCCAGCACACCCGCCGGGCTGTTGAAATAGGTAGGAACGATCTGGGATTGCGGATGTTCTTCGAGCACCTTTTCGCAACCCGTACTCAATGACGCGATTAAGGCTACTGTCAATATGTTTTTTATGGATTTCATAGTCGGATTAGAATTTAAGGTTTACGCCCACAGTGAATTGTCTTACCGGCGGAGAATTCAGGTTGACCGAGATCTGGCGTTCCGGTGCGCCACGGTCGCTGGCGCCTTGCGGGTTCAGCGTTGACTGGCCTGTTGCATAGCTGTTTCCTTCGGGATCAATCGCCAGGTCGTCTTTCACCAACGGTGCGTAAATGATGAACGGGTTGGTAAGGTTGACGTAAATTCTCGCCGAAGTCGCGCCGATCTTCTTGATAACATTGCTCTCAAATGTGTAACCGAGGTTGATGCTGCGGCATTTGATGAATGAGCCGTCGTAGTAACCTAATGTTGAGCCGAAGTTGGCCACAGCGCCGCTTGCGTCGGGAGCCGGGAATGCGTTCGTGGGGTTAGTTTCGGTCCAGTAATCGGTTTTTACCTGATTTACACGGCTTTGGTTAAAGAATGCGAAACCTCCTGAACCTGTGGAGTTACCCGTTAAGTAAGGCACAAGCACTTTCATGCCCATTCTTGCATAGGTTACCACCGATGCATCAAAGTTTTTGAAGCTGAAACGGCTGGTTAAGCCACCCTCCCATTTAGGCTGGAAATTACCCAGGATCTGGCGGTCATTGGCGTCAATCTTGTTATCACCATTTAAATCTTCCACCCTGATCTGTCCGGCGAACTGAACAGGTGATGTTTGCTGCGCTAATGTGCCGTTTTCTGCGTCTGCGGTCTGCCATATTCCTAATTTTTTATAATCAAAAATCACGGAAAGCGGCTGTCCTACAAACCATCCCGCACCCAGATTGGACTTTTCGTCGGGCGTGGTCAGCTGCGTGATTTTTTCCCGGTTAAAGAAATATGTTGCGTCAATGCTCCAATTGAACCCTTTTGGTTTTCTGACAATTTCAAAAGTGGCAGCCACTTCCAATCCTTTGCCTTCTGTTTTACCCAAATTTTTCAATGTTGAGCCTGCACCATTGCTTGGCGGCAGCGGCACGGAGAGCAGAATGTCTTTGGTTTTCTGGTGATACCAGTCCACAGAACCCGTAATGCGGTTGTTGAACAAACCAAAATCAACACCAATGTCCAGCTGCGAGGTCGACTGCCAGCTCAGGTCGCTCGAAGGCAAACTTGTCACAGTGTAAGCTAGCTGCTGACCAGCCGTACCCAATCCAAAGTTGTAATAACCCGCGGATAATGCACCTAATGTCGAGTATGCGCCCACATTCCGGTTGCCGGAAATCCCCCAGCCGCCGCGTAATTTAAGATTGGAAATAAACGGAGCCGATTTCATAAAACCTTCTTCCACCACATTCCAGCCTACACCGATCGCAGGATAATTGAAATATTGATTAGCCGGGGATAATGTGGACGAACCATCTCGGCGCAGCGTCAATGTCAGCAAATATTTGTCTGCATAGCTGTAATTAAGCCTTCCCATGTAAGACAGCAATCCAGTCTCTGAAAACGAGTTTCCAAAATCCGACGGCGCGACCGGCTGGCCCGCAGCGAGCGAGAAGTTGGACGTTTTGATATAATCGGCAGGCACACCAGTTACCGTAAAGCGGCTTCCCAGCGAGTGGTTTTTGGTGTATTCGTAAAGCGCAGTGAAACCCAGCTTATGCTTGTCTGCAAATGTTTTATCAAAATAAAGCAAATGCTGCAAGTTCACGTCCCAATATTCGGTGTTGCTGATCTCGGCGGTGGATCCGGCTTGCGTCGTGGCCGTGTTGAAATAGGTCAGCGGGCCGTTGTAATTATTCAGGTTGGACTGACTGAAATTCAGACCTGCATTGAAACGGTATTTCAATCCTGGTAAGATATTAACTTCCGCGTAAAGGCTGTTGAATGTCCGCAATGAACGCGTGCGGCCCAGGGCCGATTCCTTTTTGGACATAATCGTCAGCGGACTCACGATAGCAGCATCAATAGAACCTTCGGCCGGAAAATTATTAACGGTTCCGTCTGCATTGTAGGGCGATGCCAATGGAGTCAGTCGCACCAGGCCGCCCGGCACGCCCCCGCCGCCCGGCGTGTTCGTGTAAGTCAGCGTATTTAATGTATTCAGACCTATTTTGACGTTTTTGCCAATCTTCTGGTCAATGGTTGCGCGAATGTTGAAACGCTGGAAACTCTGGTTTGGAATGATCCCGGTTTCGTTGAAGTAACCCAATCCGAGTGAATACTGCGTGTTTTCAACGCCGCCCTGCACGCCCAACTGATGGTTGGTCATGAAGCCGGGTTTGTAAATCAAATCCTGCCAGTCTGTTGAAACGCCATTATCAAGTGCTTCCTGCTCTTTCTGGGTCAGCAAATAACCCGATGTGCCCGGGGCTGTGCGGTTGTATTTGGCTGCATCGGCTTTGAATTGTGCATATTCCTGTCCATTCATGACATTGAATTTGCCCATCACCTGCGTTTGTCCGTGGTAACCGTCGTAGCTGAAAACAGGCTTGCCGACTTTTCCTCTTTTGGTTGTTACCAGGATTACGCCACCCGCTCCGCGCGAGCCATAAATCGCTGTTGCTGACGCATCTTTCAAAACTTCCAGACTTAGAATGTCATCCGGGTTAATGTCATTCAAGCCACCGAACGGTATCCCGTCCACGACCACCAGCGGACCATCCAGGCCATCGCTGGAACCCGAGCTGGTGGTTAATGTACGGTTTCCGCGGATCCGGATCTGGCCCTGAGAGCCTGGCGTGCTTCCGTTACTGATAATGGAGACACCCGCCGCACGGCCCTTCAACTGGCTTACGAGGTTGGGCGCAGGCACTTCTTTTAATGTGCTTTCGCTCACTGAAACCACCGAGCCCGTCACGTCCCGCTTGCGCTGAACGCCATAACCCACGACAACTACTTCTTCGAGCGTCTTATTGTCGACCGCCAAAGTCACGTTAATGATCTGCTGCGTTCCTACAACCACTTCCTTGGGCGCATAACCCACGAGCGAAAACACCAGAACGGCATTCGCATCCGGGACGCTGAGCCGGAAATTTCCGTCCTGATCGGCGCTGGTGCCTCTTGTTGTGGACTTGATGAGCACATTGGCGCCAGGCAGCGCCTCACCGTCCGGGCCGGTTACTTTTCCGGTAACTTCAATGTCCGCTGCCGGAGCCGAACGATGCCGGTTGCCGTAATCTGCCCATGCTGCATTACCGGCAACTGCATCCATGGAAATGCTGCCGAGCAGCAGAATAGGTAGGCCAGAAAAACCCAGTATCCTGGCGAGCATGTTATTGCTTAATAAACGTTCATGCATTTTGTGTATGATTTGATGTTTAAATTAGATTGAATCATGTGGTCGTCTTGGTGTTGTCATGGAAGTGTCAATTTGACAATACTTAATTTGGGTGTGACTTTGGCTTTGCCGCCATTTTCAGTGCATCACTTTTTCCAGATATTATTTGATTTATTGTCGACAAAAGTAGCGCAGCAAGGCAGCCTGCTGTGAGCACATTTGTTCATATTTAGGATACAATTGTTCAAAAGGGCTAAAAAAATGCCCGATTCTGGGACAAACTTGCATTTTTGGGATAACTTTCGACTCGGGCTCCGTTTTTAACCCTATCATATCAATGCGTTCAGAGATTCTTCTCACATTCCGTTTTATCTGCCTGATAATCGCATGCTGTGCAGCGACATTTGCAGCATGGGCGCAGCCTGCTGAGCCCAAGTTTACGTCGCTGACATCAACAGACGGGTTATCATCAAATACTGTGACGGCCATTCTGAAAGATCAGTATGGACTGATGTGGTTCGGAACGGACGATGGTTTGAGCAGGTTCGACGGCACGGATGTCATCGTTTACCGGCATGATAAGAAGGATTCCACCTCACTAAGATCCAATGATATTTCCTGCCTGCATCAGGACCGCAAAGGCCGGATCTGGGTTGGCACGATCGAAGGCGGATTGCACCTTTATAACAGAAGAAAAGATTCATTCGAGATCATTCCGTCCCCCCATAGCGTAACGAGCATCACCAGCGATGCCACGGGAAAACTTTGGGTCGGCACCACGGCAGGGCTGATTAATGTGGACCCGGAAAGCCATCAGATCAGCACATTCGCATCCAGGCCCAACATGCCTGACCAGATTTCCAAAGGAATGATCCTCGGCATTGCGATAGACAGCAAAAAAAGGGTGTGGATCGGATCCAGGAATGGATTGTTCAAAATGGATCCGGCTGATAAAAGCGAGGAATATATTAACTATCTGCAATCACTGCCCGACGAAGCCGGTGCGCGCACGGTGAAGTCTATTGTTGAAGACCGCGAGGGGAACATTTGGGCCGCCACATTCAGCGGAGTCTTCAAGCTCAATGCGAATGGGCAGATTGTCAAGCATTTTAAATATGACCCCAACAACAAGAATTCCCTGAGCACCAATATGGTGTTTGCAGTTACCTGGGAAAACGCCTATCAACTATGGATATGCACGGATGCCGGCCTGAATATGCTGGATACCCGAAGCGGCAACATTACGCGCTATGGCCCGGATGCAAGGACGCAGTTTAGTTTAAGCAATAAATCGGTGCGGAGTATACTCATTGATAATGAGGGGATTTGCTGGCTTGGCACTTATAAGGGCGGGGTAAATAAATACGATAAAAACCTGGCAATCTTTGGCTTGAAGCGGTCAGATGTGAATGACCCATACGGATTGAGCGCGCCATTTGTGACATCCTTCGCCGAGACCGGATCGGGTGAGCTCTTTGTAGGCACCGACGGCGGCGGGTTAAATCTTTATAACCGGCAAACCAATCTGTTCCGGAAATTTCCCATTAATCCAAAAAACAAGAATGCAGCGTCCGGGCTTGCTATCCTGACGCTGGAACTGGTTGCGGACAACGAGCTTTGGATCGGGACCTTTCAGGACGGGCTTTTTCAGTTTAACCCTAAAACAGGCGCTTATACCCAATATATGAGGGGAAAAGATTCGTCCAGCCTGAGTAACAACGAGATTTTCTGCCTGGAAAAAGATACGTCCGGCCAATTGTGGGTGGGCACGAATGGTGGCGGTGTGCATTTGTTTGATCCTGCAACGAAACGGTTTACCAGATTTCACGATGTGGGGGTTCCCGTTTTGCAGCGCAGCATTCCGCTGAACGGCTATATCCGTGATCTCATGCTGGACAGTAAAGGCAAACTCTGGGTGGCGTCGCACGGCACCGGCATTGCTGTGTATGATCCGTTAACGAAGAAAACGCTGTTGCTGGACAAGCAAAGCAGCGAACTGCCCAGCAACATTGTTTTTTCTCTTCTGGAAGACAGCAGAGGGAACATCTGGGCGGGCACATCGGGTGAAGGGCTGGCTTTATACAACCCGCGTACCAGGAAGTTTTCAACTTATGGGTCAAAGGAAGGGCTCGCCAGCAACATTGTTAACAAAGTGCTGGAAGATGCGCAGGGGCGGATTTGGGTCAGTACCAACCAGGGAATCAGCTATCTTGATTTAAAAAATAAAAAATTCATCAACTACACCTCCTATAACGGCATTCAGGACCGGACATTCGTGCTTGGCTCGGGCATCCGCGCGGCTGATAACACGCTTTTTTTCGGCGGCATTGCTGGGTTTAACTACATCGATACACGGAGTTTGCCTGACAGCAAACGGATTCCGCCGATCATTTTAAAAGACCTGAAAATTGGTAATCGCAGCATTACCCCCGCCGATTCGAACTTTATTGATGCTGACATTACCGTTGCCAAGACCATTAGCCTGGATTACAAGCAGAATTTTTCAATCGGTTTTGCCGCGCTCGATTATACCAATCCAAAACAAATGCATTACCGGCACCGGCTGGTGGGCATGCAGTCGGAATGGAACGAAACAGGGCTTACCAACTTTGCCAGTTATACGAATCTGAGCCCGGGCAAATACGTTTTTGAAGTGCAGGCCAGCGGTGACGGCATTAACTGGGGTCCGCAGACCAAGTCGGTGGCCGTGATTGTGAAACCACCTTTTTACCTGACCATTTACGCTTACATTTTTTACATTCTTGCGCCATTCGCGATTGTATACTATATGCGGCAGCGCGGCATTCAAAAGCTGCAACGGCAATTTAAAGAGCAGCAACAGCGTGCGGAAGTGGAACGTGCGCAGGAACTGGACCGGATGAAAATCAAGTTTCTGACCAATCTGAGCCACGAGTTCAGGACGCCGATCTCACTTATCCTTGCCCCTGTTGACAACCTGCTCGTCAAGACCAGATCCACCGAGCTGCATCCGCCGGTCAATGCCATTAAGCGCAATGCGAAAAGGCTGCTGAACCTTGTGGACCAGTTGCTGGATTTCAAAAATATGCAGGAACAGGAAGTGAAGCTCGACCTGAAACGCCGTGATATTATTCTATTTATCAAAGACACCTGCGACCAGTTCAGTGATCTTTCCATCCGTAAGGGGATTCAGTTCAAAATTGATAGTGCGCCGGAGCAGCTTGCGATGGATTTCGATGCGGACAAGCTCGAACGGGTTTTGTTTAACCTGCTTTCCAATGCATTTAAATTCACACCAAAAGGCGGCGAAGTGGCCTTAAATGTTCAGCAGCAAACGGATGTTGAAGGAAAGCACTGGCTTCAAATCAACATTTCGGATAACGGAATAGGCATTGCGGAGGATCAGCACGAAAAGATCTTTGACCGCTTTTTCCAGAGCGATACGGACCTGACGGTTCTGAACCAGGGCAGCGGCATCGGCTTGTCCATTGTGCGCGAGTTTGTGCAGTTGCACCAGGGAAAAATAAATCTTGTAAGTCAGCCGGGCGCGGGCAGCACGTTTACAGTGGAACTGCCGATTGCAGAGCAACTTATTCCTGTGACCGAACAGCCTGCCTCAACGCCTAAAACGCTGAATGAAACGGAAAGTGGCTTTGCTAAATCGGAAAAGGCCAATCTGGAAGATCCGTCCAATGTGCTGATCATTGAAGATAATGACGAGTTCAGACATTATCTGAAAGAAAGCCTGATGCCCTTCTATCATGTTATAGAAGCGAGCAACGGCAAAGAAGGCTGGCAAAAAACGCTCAGCCACCATCCCGAACTGATTGTAAGCGACGTGGCCATGCCCGAAATGGACGGCATTGCTTTGAGCCAGAAAATCAAGTCCGACAAGCGCACCAAACACATCCCTATCATTCTTCTGACGGCATCCACAGGCGAGCAGCAGCAGCTAGAAGGCCTCAATTCCGGAGCGAATGATTATCTGACCAAACCCTTTAATTTTGAAATATTAAATGCTAAGATCAACAATCTGATCCTGCTTAACCGGCTTCTCAAAGGCGTTTACTCCCGGCACATCCAGGTGTCGGGTGAAGCACCGCAGATGGAATCCAGCCAGGAAAAACTGCTGAAAGATATGCTGTCTTACATTGAGGACAACCTGCATACTGCCCAACTTAGCGTGGAAAATCTCAGCAAGCACGTCGGCATGAGCCGGGGAACATTATACAGCAAAGTCCTGGAAATGAGCGGACAAACGCCCATTGAGTTCATCCGCTCAATCAAACTTGAAAAGGCAGCATTACTATTGGAAAACAGTGATTTGAGCATTTCACAGATCTCCTACATGACGGGTTTTACCGCGCCGAATTATTTTGCCAAATCCTTCAAAGCCAAGTTCAACATGCTGCCGACGGAATACAAGACAAAAAAGCGGAGGCATCATGAAGTAACAATGTCGGGACGGTAGGAAGAGGCCGGGGTATGTGTCACATGTAGCAACTGCGTTGGTGCAATCCCGTATTTCTTTTTGAATGCAAACGAAAAATGGGAGAGATCTTCAAAACCAACTTCGAGATACACTTCTGTGGGTTTTTTCTTTTTTTCTGCCAATTGATAATGTGCCAGTTCGAGCCTTTTATCCGTCAGCCACTTTTGCGGAGTTACCTGAAATAACTTTCTGAAATCCCGGTTGAATGTCGACAAACTGCGGCCCGTCAGATAACCCCATTTTTCCATCGGCATATTGAACATAAAATTGCGCTGCATAAAATCAATCAGGTCGATTTTTCCTGGATCATCGAAGTTTGCCAGCACGGTGTCGACCGTTTTGTCGATTTCCCTCAAAATGGTAATGGCTTCGGTAATTTTCAATGTGGCAATACTTTCCGGAAACTGGCCGGTAACATCGAAGTAAGGAACCAAGGAAGCCAGGCAACTTTCCAGAAACGGGTGATTGGTAAAGCTGAAAATCTTCCGCTGCTGTCCGCTCGTTTTATTAATCTCAATTTTTTCGTAAAACCGTTTGAGCCGCTCTTTGGACAAATGCATAACCACTGTTTTGTGCGGTTGTCCGGTTTTGGGATAATTTACAATGGTCGCCAGCTCATTTCTGGGAATCAGAAAAATGTCCCCCGTTTTAAAGTAGTAGGTTATGTCCGCCTGTATGATTTTGGTTTCACCTGAAATAAACCAAATCAGCATATGATCATCGAACATAAGGTCCGATTTAAAAAGCTTGTCGTCATAGCTGGAAAGCTTGATCTCCCTGGTCAGGTATTTTGAAATGTGATCCATATAAGCGTGCCTCTGATGCCTGGGCGGCATGTGTGAGATTTTGAATGTAATAATAATCAACTAAAAATAATAGTTGCGGGTTGCTTCCGCTCCCCGCCCTGACAAGCTTTACGATTGCACAAGTGAAGCGCCCGCGCCGAATGGAATGCCGGTTACCTGTTGGCTCCATACCAACAATTTCCTGGCACTTTCCATATCCAACGAATAGGCCTGGACACCACTTTGCCCTGTATCTTCTTTCGGGCTGAGCCGGGCTATGTCTGCATCTTCGCAATACACGCCGCCCATGTTTTTGAGCATCGGACTGGTAGCGCACCAAACGGTGGTTGCTGCACCTTGCGGGATCGTTTTCAATGCTGCTAAAACTTCGGGTAACAAATTACCTGCTGAATCCATAAAACCCATTTGCTGAAATAATTCCAGAGAGGCTTCCCTGCCCAGCTCCGTGCCGTGTATGGAGCCGGGATGTAACGAGTATGCACGCACATTAAACTGCTCACCCAGACTATTGAGCGCCAGCGTAAATAAGTTGCTGGCCGTTTTCGATTGCCCGTAAGCCTGCAGGGTTTGATATTCGCGATGAACAAAATTAGGATCTTCAAAATCGAACGGTGCCATCTGATGCCCGAGCGATGACACGTTAACGACCCGTGCGCCGTTGGCCTTTTTGAGGGCTGGCCATAACCGCGCGGTGAGTTGATATTGACCTAAATAGTTGGTTGCCAGCTGTGATTCTATTCGCCGGACATCCCGGCGTAAAGGCACCCACATAATGCCCGCATTGTTGATCAATATATGGAGCGGCCTGTTTGTTGCCATAAAACTTGCGGCAAATGCATCAATTGAAGCCGGATCCATAAAATCGATTTTCCCCAACTCCACATTGGGAATGCCTGCGAGATTTTTCCGGGCTTTCTCTATGTCCCTGGCCGGAACGATCACCGTAGCGCCGGCTGTGGCCAGAACCCGGGTGGTTTCCAGGCCTATACCCGTGTTGCCGCCAGTTACGATTGCGATTTTTCCCGTCAGGTCGATTCCTTTGATTACGTCGTCCGCAGTTGATGTTGCATGAAAGCCCGAGCCGATTGGCTGTTGTAAAGCTCCCTGATTATTGTTTTGTCCCATGTCATTTTTATTTAAAAGTGATAGGACAAAATTACCCGGTCCGGTGCGCGCTCATTTTGTTCAAAACTTCAAATTACTTTGCTTAGAATGTCATACTAAATAAAAAACAACTATTCTCAGAGCAATCCCCGATCGGGTACGGGTTTTGCTATAAGAGTGGCTCAACTAACGACAATAACATATGGACGCTAGCACGGGCTCTGAGCCAAAATTTAAAACAAAAACTTCCGCAGGCGCTGAGCCGGCGTTGATGGAGCTGTTTCTGGACAGTCTTCGCGATATTTACTGGGCTGAAAATCATTTAGTTAAGACACTCCCAAAAATGATCAAGTCTGCCACATCGCCAAAACTGGCTTCTACAATTGAGCAGCATCTTGAACAAACTGTTGAGCATGTAAGCCGGTTGGTCGTGATTTTCGACTTGCTGGGTGTGGATGCAATTGCCAAAAAATGTGATGCTATGGAAGGCCTTTCGAAAGAAGGCGAAGGAATTATTGAAAGCACGGATGAAGGAACTGCTACGCGCGACGTAGGGATTATCCTGGCTTCTCAGAAAGTGGAACATTATGAAATTGCTACCTATGGCGGCCTGGTGCAGCTGGCAAGCACTTTGAACCTGACAGATGTGGCCGAGATTCTTGCCAAAACATTGGAAGAAGAGAAACTGGCCGATCAACTTTTGACCGAGGTTGCTGAGAATGATGTCAATTACAAAGCCTCCGAGGAAGCTTAATTAAAACCTTCAACGAATATTTATGATAGATAATAAAGAATCTGAGGGCTCAAATGCCAACCAGGAAAATGAGAAAACGGCAAACCTGGCGCCCCATACAACCGATAGTACCGGAGAGTTCATGACCACCAACACCGGGCTTCGGGTCAACGATGACCAGAATTCCCTGAAAGCGGGAGACCGGGGCGCAACGTTGCTGGAAGACTTTATCTTTCGCGAAAAGATGACGCATTTTGACCACGAACGTATACCTGAAAGGGTTGTTCACGCGCGTGGATCTGGTGCGCATGGTGTATTTAAAGTTTATGAGCCGATGTCAGCTGTCACCAAAGCTGGATTCCTGAATGATACATCGATCGAGACGCCTGTATTTGTCCGGTTTTCGACAGTTGCCGGTTCTAAGGGTTCTACGGATCTTGCCCGTGATGTCCGGGGATTTGCTGTAAAGTTTTATACACAGGAAGGCAATTTTGACCTTGTAGGCAATAATATGCCCGTGTTTTTTATCCAGGATGCCATCAAGTTCCCGGACTTGGTTCATGCTGTTAAGCCTGAGCCGGACAATGAAATGCCACAGGCAGCCTCAGCTCATGATACATTCTGGGATTTCATTTCTCTGATGCCGGAGTCTGCACACATGATTATGTGGCTCATGAGCGACCGTGCTATACCGCGCAGTTATCGGATGATGGAAGGCTTTGGCGTCCATACTTTCCGTTTTATCAATGAAGAAGGCGTTTCACATTTTGTAAAATTCCACTGGAAGCCGCTGTTGGGTGTGCATTCCGTTGCATGGGACGAAGCGCAGAAGATCTCAGGGAAAGATCCTGATTTCCACAGAAGAGATTTATGGGATGCCATCGAATCAGGCAATTTCCCCGAGTGGGAACTTGGCGTGCAGATTGTTCCGGAAGAAGATGAATTCAAATTTGATTTCGACTTGCTGGACCCAACGAAGATAATTCCTGAAGAGCTCGTTCCGGTGCAGCGCATTGGTAAAATGACCCTTAACCGCAATCCCGACAACTTCTTTGCAGAAACAGAGCAGGTTGCATACCATTTGGGACACATTGTGCCGGGAATCGATTTCACCAACGATCCACTTCTGCAAGGCAGATTGTTTTCATATACAGATACGCAGCTGTTGCGTCTGGGCGGACCTAATTTCCAGGAGATCCCCATTAACCGGCCGATCGTTCGGGTTGACAACAATCAGCGCGACGGGCATATGCGCCAGACGATTAACAGAGGGAAATCCAGCTACAATCCGAACACATTAGGCGGCGGTTTCCCTGCTCAGGCTAAGGCGTCGGAAGGTGGTTTTACTTCTTATCCCGAAAGGATTGATGCAAAAAAAATACGGGCAAGAAGCAAAAGCTTCTTCGACCATTTCAGCCAGGCTAAGCTGTTTTTTGACAGCCAGTCTGATCCGGAAAAAAACCACATTGTGGACGCGCTTAGCTTCGAACTGGGGAAAGTGAAGACTGTTGAGATCCGTCAGCGTATGGTTGGCATTCTTTCGCTGATTGACAAAGGTCTTGCTGCAGAGGTTGCATTCGCGCTTCGTGTACATGTGCCTCAGGATCCGGAACTTCCGATTAACCACAGCATACCAGCAGATGGCGATCCGGCTGATTACGATTCAGTAATGAAGGAATCAGTGGTAACCATTTCGGATGCACTGAGCATGGTTAATACGCCCAAAGACAGCATTCAAACGCGCAAAATAGCGTTTCTCGCGGCTGATGGCGTGGACGAGAAGTCAATAACCACCGTAAGAGATGCACTCGTGTCCGCTGGGGCAGTTGTGGAAATCATTTCGACCCGTCACAATTATATTATGACTGAAAGTGATACCAAGCTTCCAGTCGACCATACATTTCTGACAGCAGCATCTGTCCTTTACGATGCGGTATATGTGCCCGGCGGAACGAACAGCGTTGCCAGCATCGAGGCAGAAGCAGACGCAGTCCATTTCCTGAATGAGGCGTTTAAACATTGTAAGCCTATTGCTTCCGATCTTTCCGCGATCCAGGTTTTGGAAGCGACTTATTTCAGCAAAAAGCTTCCGGCTGATTATGATGATGCAACCATCCTGAAAGAAGGGTTGGTTGTTTTGGATGACGTTGGTCAGCTTGCGGATAAATTTATTCTGGCAATCTCCCAGCACAGGTTCTGGGAACGTGAAAAGCCAAGAAAAATCCCGGCTTAATTGTCGAACATTAGAAGGGCCGCCGGTTTCAAAACCGGCGGCCCTTTTTTTAATGCTAAACAAAATAACTCCCGTTACGCTTAAACCTAAGCTTTAACCGCCAGCGAATCCAGAAAATCGCTGAAATGGATTTTGCCCAAATTTGCCTTTCCTTCCGGAACCAATGCAGACTTAGGAATCACAACTCCGAAATATTCATTTCGATCATTTGCCACCACGGTTTTCTCATCTCCGGATTTATCCAAATATTTTGCAACAAAATCGCTCATGGAAGCCCGGTCGGGACCAGCGATTTCAACAATGGCATTGGCTGGCTCCGACACGGCGAATTGCGTAACAAATGCCGCAACGTCCTCAGCAGCAATGGGCTGAAAATCAACAGTTGAAATGTGCACAGCGTCACCGGAAGCAGAGCCGGCTGTAATGGTAGGAACAAATTCCTGGAACTGCGTGCTTCGGATGATGGTATAAGGAACACCCGACTTTTGAACCAGGTCCTCCTGGATTTTCTTCGCCCGCATATAACCCATGCTGCCCATTACGTGCGTGCCTACAATAGAAAGTATCAAGTGATGTTTTACACCTGCACTGGTTTCTGCGGTAAGGATATTGCGGCCCACGGTTTCAAAGAACTGTATCGCAGGGCCTTCTTCGAAAGAGGTTGAATTGGACAAGTCTATCACGACATCTGTATTTTCGAGCGCATCGGAAAGGCCCTCGCCCGTTAATGCATTAATGCCCGTTGAAGGAGATCCTGCTATAACTGTGTGACCCAGCTGGCGAAGTTTTTTGGCAACATTTGAACCGATTAACCCTGTTCCGCCGATAATTACAATTTTCATAACTTGAAATTTTAGTGTTTAAAGTCTTGCAAACACTACGTAATTATCATATATAATGCCAAAGAGTCAATCTATTGGATTTCAATGGTTTAACACAAAATAATGACATTTCATTTTCACTAAATACAGTGAAAACACGATGTAATTCACTAAATTAAGTGTTACGAACAACACCGACAAATCGGGCAGCACTCATTCTCCGTAGTATTCGGCTTTGGAAATATCCAGTTTCTTCATCTTGGAATGCAGTGTGTTTCCAGGGATCTTCAATATTTCTGCGGCACCTCCCGGTCCTGAGATTTTTCCTTTGCAACGTTTGAGGACCTGGATAATATAAACCCGTTCCATCTCCTCCAACGAACGGCTGGGAAGCATTCCGGCCAACTCGGTATTGTCATTAGATCTTGGTGACAAAAACACTTCGCTGATCACATTACCCGCAGCAAGCAGCACACTGCGTTCGATAAGGTGTTCGAGTTCACGGACATTTCCGGGCCAAACGTAGCTTTGTAATTGCCGCAATGCATTCGCCGAAATACGCATGCTCTTTTTGCCTGCGTTTTTACTGTATTTGGATAGAAAAAAGCCGGTCAGGTTCTCAATGTCTTCTGCCCGGTCACGCAAGGGCGGCAGATTGATGGGAAAAACATTGAGGCGGTAATATAAGTCAGAACGGAAACGACCTGCCTTCACTTCTGCTTCCAGATCCCGATTGGTTGCGGCGATGACGCGTACATTGAGCTTGATGGTGCTTTTGCCCCCTACCCGCTCCATTTCCTTTTCCTGCAAAACCCGCAGTAATTTCACTTGTGCTTCGAGCGGCATTTCACCAATTTCGTCCAGAAAAAGCGTGCTGTGATCGGCCAGCTCGAACTTCCCGATCCGCCGTTCCACAGCACCTGTAAAAGCGCCGCGTTCATGCCCGAACAGCTCACTTTCAATCAGACTGGCAGGCATTGCGGCGCAATTAACCTTGATCATCAACTTCTTACTCCGCGGCGACGCATTGTGTATGGCCCTGGCGATCAACTCTTTGCCTGTGCCAGTTTCTCCTAAAAGCAGCACAGTGGAGTTGCTGTTCGATACCAGAGAGATTAATCGGTACACTTCCTGCATGGCCTTGCCGCTGCCTACGATTTCAGCAAAACTGCTGGTAAGCTGCTCTTTGAGATAATCATTCTCTTCTTCTAACTGCCGCTTATAATGCAGTATTTGTTCGTTGGCTACAATATTGGAAATGGCTGTGGAAATCTGCGCGCATATCCCTTGCAGAATCGGAATATTGATCTCATCAATGCTTAGCCAAAGCAATCCAATGTTGCTGTTATGGTTGCGCAGCGCAATGCCAACCATCGTTTTGAAATTCATATTTTTCCAAAGCTCGAGATATGATAATCTGTTGCCCCGGGCCAGCTCCCGCTCGACATTGAACAACAAAGGAATGTTGCTGTTCAATATGCGGTTCTGCAGACCATCCTCGATGGGATGCTTTTCCGCCAGCACGCTTTCCATTAAGGCCGGATCAAATGTTGATGATCCGGGATCGTGCAGGTAAGCAGTCATCGTTTTCCCGTCCGGATTCATGCACCTGATCACATAACCACCATGCGGGTCCAGCTTTCGCAATGCTGTTTTGATCACCGCTGCAAGCTCGTCTTTCGTGCGGACGGCAGTCATATCATTACTAAAATCCAGTAAAAACGACTTTTCTCTTTCGCTTTTCTGAATTTCTTGCAGCACTTTCCGCTCTCTTTCCAGGATCAGATGATCGTTATTTTCGAATGGTTTTTCAGAAGGGTAGTCCATGTTCAGCAAGTCGTATTCTGATGCAAGAAATGCGTTTTTTGGGACATCGCATTTTATCTTTAGTAAAAAAAGGAAACATAGCTGTCCCGAATAATGTTCTTAGAGCAATACAATGCAAAAAGTCAATCCCTTTACAACATATGGAATTCATTAAGCCTATAAAAAAATGGCTTACTTCTGCCTTCTTCAACTTGCTGCTCACCATAGCGGGAGCATTATCAGCTATGGTTTACTTTATTGTTTTCCATATACTTAAATACAGGTATGACGTAATCCGGAAAAACCTGTCCAGCTCTTTCCCCGTGCGTGGGGAGCAGCAGATAAAAGTCTTCATTAAGCATTATTACCGGCATCTGAGCGACCTTGTCGTCGAACCGTTTTTGCATATGATTATAGGTGCAAAAAGGCGAAAAGAGCTCGCTAACTACACAAATCCGGAGCTGTTGGAAAATTTTTACAGCGATAACAGGAATGTTGTTTTACTAGCTTCACATTATGGTAACTGGGAATATCTGATCAATCTGCCTAAGGTCGTAAAATTTAAAGTTTTTACTGCTTTCACGCCTGTATCTAATCACTGGCTCAATGCCAAGCTGCTTAAAATGCGCTCTTTTTTTGGTGTTAACCTGATTGCCAAACAATATTTTTACCGCGGTGCATTATCGGCGTTGAAACAATTCAAACGGCCATCGCTGGTCGTTGTAATCGCAGACCAGCGTCCGGCGCCTGCCAGCGGGAAGCACTTCGTTAGTTTCCTGGGCCAGAAAACTTCTGCCCAGATCGGCGGTGAGCGGCTGGCCGTCGTATCGGATGCCGTTGTGGTATATCTGGAATGCATTAAGAAGGCGCGTTTTCATTATGATTACACCTTCCACCTCGTTTCCGACCATTCTTCACAGAGCCTTCCCCTGAACATTACGGCCAGCTATTATAACTTACTGGAAAAGAACATCATCCGCGCACCTGCACATTGGCTCTGGTCACATGACCGCTGGAAACATATTCCGGCAGACGAAAAATAGTAGCCCAGAGGACGTTGGAATGCATCCTGCCGGCATGATGGTATAATATTTTAAATTACATTAGCCTGTTATTCGCACCGGAAAGGTGTTCTAACAAATCCTGGCGGTGAAGTCCGGTCTTGAATGAATCTTGTAATTTAAATATCAATATGGCGTCCGGTTTCTTTGCAATTTTAGATGATATCGCTTTTCTGATGGATGACGTTGCGCTGGCAACAAAAGTGGCAACAAGGAAAACAGCGGGGATCCTGGGGGACGACCTGGCGGTAAATGCAGAAAAAGCAACCGGTTTTTTGTCCGACAGGGAATTGCCGGTCTTATGGGCGATCACAAAAGGCTCGCTGATCAACAAGCTCATCATTGTCCCCATAGCATTGCTGCTCAATGTGTTTCTGCCAGCGGCGATCAGTTACGTCCTTATCCTGGGAGGGCTATACCTGGCTTATGAAGGTGTTGAAAAGATAATCGAATACTTTTTTCATCATCCCAAAAAAGAACATTCCGTTATCAAAGAAACGGAACAGGGAGAAACAATCGCGAAAACCGATATAGAGAAGACAAAAGTCAAATCTGCAATCACTACTGACTTTATTTTATCGGTGGAGATCGTCATTATTGCCCTTGGCAGTGTGTTGGACCAAAACCTGACGATCCAGATCCTGACTGTTGCCACGGTTGCACTCGTAGCAACAGTTGGCGTTTACGGAATTGTAGCGCTGATTGTCCGCATGGACGACGCCGGTCATAAGCTCATTAAAAAATCAGGAGGTAAGGGCTTCTTTAATGCACTGGGCAATTTACTGGTGCGGGCACTTCCGGTGATTATCAAAATCCTGGGCGCCGTTGGAACAGTTGCATTACTTCTGGTTTCAGGAGGAATTTTCGCGCACAACATTGAATTTTTCCATCATCTTTTCCCAGGAATTCCGGCTACGGTGAAAGAACTTGGAATTGGGCTGGTGATGGGGCTTGCTGCTTTCCTGATCTTTACAGGATTTAAGAAAGTTGTTTCCCTGGTGAAATCGAAATCCTGATGAGAGCAAATGCCCGGTTTCTCAGGAAAGTTGGGCAATAAGCGCCTTATATTTATCGACCTGGCTCTCAAATTTTCGGATGCCGGTTTCGTAAATAAATTTCAGTGACTCCAAATCGTCGATGTCCTTTTCATACGTCTCGTCAGCTTCTGACTCACGGTCCAGTTCGGAAAGCAATTGAAGAAGTTTTTTAAGTGACCCTGAATTTTCTTCTGCCCGATACTGGTTCCATTCGAGCATTTTCTGGTAACTGGCTTTTAAGTTTTTCTTTGCCATATCAGTGATAAAGGTTTGAGATTTACGGACCTGTCATTACACAAAAAAAGCTGCTTCTTTCGAAGCAGCTTTTCTAATAATCAGCTAATTAAGCTTTTGCAGCATCGCGCAAAGCTTTAATTTTATCGTGGGCAGCATTAATGCCCTGAGCCTGGCTCCTGATAATTTCGGCAGATTGCAATGGAACGCTGCCGTTCAATGCGTCCTGATAAGCTTTTTTGATTGCATCCTCGCCACGTTCTGCTTCGGATAAAATGCTTGCGCGGTCGCTTCCGCCGAACAATGCTTTCACATCGATCCATGCGCGGTGCAATGTTCCGCTTACGCTCATATCATCTTCCAGGTGTGGAGCTGAACCAGCAATAGCAGACAATTCCTGAACATTTTTGCGGCTCTGCTGTGCATACTCTTCAAAAAGGTGTTTCAGGTCGATATTTTCATCATTAATATCTGCGATTGCTTTTTCAAAACCAGCAACGCGGTCATTGTTAATTTCAATCAGATCACTAATTACGCCAGATGCATTTTCTGTAAGTGCCATATTTTTGTTTAGTTTGTTTGAGTAGTTCCCTACGAATACCGTGCCATATATAGCCTGCCAGTGAAATTTTCACGGCAATCCACAACTTTGCACGCCCGGAAACCCTCGCTTTGACATTATTTTATAATTTCGTTTATGCTAGATATCGTCATTGACTCACGAAGAGCTGAAATTGTCCCGGGTTTTGAAGTAAAGCGCATCCTACCCTATCAGCTGCGGCGAATGGTAGGGCCATTCATCTTTATGGATCACGGCGGGCCGGTTAACCTGCCCACACCCACTGCAACAAACCTGGATGTCCTGCCACATCCACACATTGGCCTTTCCACGGTAAGCTATCTGTTCAGTGGCAATGTTACGCACAGGGATAGCCTGGGTGTAGAACAGGTTATCAAACCTGGTGAAGTCAACTGGATGACTGCGGGCAAAGGCATTGCGCATAGTGAGCGCTTTGAGGATCCTGCTATGCTGGCTGGCGGCGAACTTGAAATGATCCAGACGTGGGTGGCGCTTCCCGAAAAAGACGAAGAGTCGGAACCTGCATTTAAAAATTACACGGCCGATCAGCTGCCGGTATTTACGGAAAAAGGGATCTGGATGCGCTTGATAGCAGGCGATGCCTATGGTTTAAAAAGCAATGTCAGTGCGAGTTCCCCATTGTTTTATCTCCATGTGGTTTTAGACCAGGGCGCAAGATTTGGCTTGCCGGTCGGCCATAGCGAGCGGGGCGTATACATTGTAAGGGGCAGTGTGGAAGTGAATGGTGTTGCTTACGCTGCCGGTAAAATGATTGTGTTTACAAAAGGCGTGGATCCGTTGATCATTGCTAAGGAAAGCAGCACGCTAATGATGCTGGGCGGCGAACATTTGGGTGACCGCTACATCTGGTGGAATTTCGTTTCCAGCCGGAAAGAACGAATTGAACAGGCAAAAGAGGATTGGAAACAGGGCCGGATTATTTTACCCCCGGCCGACAATCACGAATTCGTGCCACTTCCCAAAGACAATTCCCGGCCCGCAGGAGGCCCGCCCCCAGGCGCTCTATCCTAAACTGGTAAGCGATCGGATCTCCGATAAAGGCATTTTTATTAATTTGGCAATTTAAAAACCTCTATTCGCTGCGCAGGCTTTTTACGGGATCCATTAGTGCGGCTTTAATGCTTTGGAAAGAGATTGTTAGCAAGGCAATAACCAATGCCAGCAGACCAGCGAAACCAAAGACCCACCAGGGCATTTCCATCCGGTAAGCAAAATCCTTTAACCATTTATCCATAGCATACCAGGCAATTGGCGTGGCAATAATGATCCCTATGAAGACCAGCTTGACAAAATCCTTCGCCAAAAGCTGAACGATCCCGGCCAGACTTGATCCTAAGACTTTGCGGACTCCGATCTCCTTCCTGCGGACTTGTGCCGTGTAGGTAGCCAGTCCAAACAATCCCAGGCAGGAAATAAGAATCGCAATAGAAGCAAAAATGTTGAATAAAAGGCCAGTCTGCTCTTCGGATTTGTAGAGACTGTTGAATGCTTCGTCCAGAAAGGCGTATTGGAACGGGGAATCTGCATTGAATTTTTCCCAAACCTTCTCTGCGGCTGCAATCGCCTCCTGGGCATCATTACCAGTCGTTTTTATATAAATACGACTCATATTACCCGGGTCATAGAGAAAAACGGCCGGCTCAATCTTTTGCTTCATCGAAGCAAAGTGAAAGTCTTTTACCACACCGATAATCGTCCCTTCGTTGTCCCAGAGCTTGAAACGTTTCCCGATGGGGTCGTTGATCCGTGCTGTTTTTACGGCCGTTTCGTTCAGGATATAATGTTTGGTGTCGGATGGCTTGTCTGTAAAATTAGCGCCTTCTTTCAGCTGCATTTTAAAGAATGGAATGAACGATTTATCCGCGCTCATAAACCGGATCATCATGGTTTCTCCCGGTTCTTTTCCATCCCAGTTGCTGCTTCCCGTTTGCCCGCCGATCTGGACCACATTGAAATTAGACCTGCTGACGTCCGTTATGCCCGGCTGGCTGAGTAATTCATTTTTGACTACGTCATAATGCCTGGGCAGGTCCCGCATGTAGAACGAGAGCACGTGTGTTTTGTCGTAACCCAAGCTCTTGGAACGGATATATTTAAGCTGCTTGCTGATGATCAATGTGCCTGCAATGAGCACAACGGAAACGGTAAACTGTATCACTACCAGCGTTTTGCGGAACATTGATTCGCTAAGTCCGGCAGAGACATTGCCTTTCAGTGATTTAAGCGGCTCGAAAGAAGATAATAGCAATGCTGGATAAATGCTGGAAGCGATCAGCGTGCCTGTGATGGTTACGCCTAAAACCTGCCAGATATGCGGTCTGGCGAAATCGAGCACCAGTTTTTTGCCGGAGATCTGGTTGAAAAACGGCATCAGGACATACATTAACATAATGGCCACCAATGTCGATAGCGAAAACAGCAGAATTGTTTCTATCAGGAACTGCACAAAAAGCTGCGTACGCGCCGCGCCGATAATCTTTCGCATGCTCACCTCGCGGGAACGCAGCAGGGAGCGGGCCGTGGAAAGATTGACGTAATTGATGCAGGCAATGATCAGAATAAGTGATGCCACGATCAGGAACATCCTTACCGTTTCAATGCCCTGCTCGCTGCCGTCGGACTTATATAAATGAACATTGGGCAATGCCTGTAAAAGATAGGTAAGGTCTGTATCGTCGGGCTTGTTGCGCAAGTGAATGTTGCGGAGGGTGTTCGCGATATTTTTGACATCTTTTCCCGGCTGAATCAAAAAGTAGGTGGTGTAATCAAATTCATGAAAATCGTTATCCTGCGTTTTGCCGTCTGTGACCGCCGAATAACGGTCTTTAAATCTGAGCGAAATGGGAAAGATCATGTCCCCCTTAATGCTTGAATTTTCTGGAAAATCCGCCACCACGCCCGTTACTGTAAATTGGGTCGTATCGGAAGCTATTGATTTGCCTACAACATTTGTATTCCCAAAATAGCGCTTGGCAGTGGTTTCAGTCAGGATTACTGAATGGTTATCAAGAAAAGGCTTGCGTTGGTTTCCCTGAATGAGGCAGAAATCGAATATCGTGAATAGGGTCGGGTCAGCGAAGAAAGTGTTTTCTTCATTGAAGACTTTATCCTGGTATCTGAACAATGTATACGCACCATTATAAGTCATCCTTACGGCATCCCTGATCCCGGGAACTTCTCTTTTGGCAAATTCAGAGATAGGTGCAACCGTCCCGGTCCAAATTTGCTGGCTGGCGCCGGTGCCCACGCGGTTTTCAAGCTTATAAATGCTTTCCGACTGTGTATTAAAACTGTCATAAGTAAGCTCATCCTGCACCCAAAGCAAAATCAAAATCCCGACTGCAAGCCCTACCGACAAACCAATGCAGTTAATAAGCGAATAAAAGCTGTTCTTCAACAGGTTCCGCCAGGCGATTTTTACGTAGGTTACAATCATCGTTTTTTGCTTTAAGGTTCTGATACCGGGCGGAGAAAAACAGGGGAATTAGTCTTCCTAGGACCAATGTTACTGGTCAAAAACACTGCCAGCTAGCGCCACTCGCAATAAGCAACTGTAAGTTAAATAGTTATACATAAAACTTTTGCAAACGATGTCCGATAGTGAACAGCATTTGTACGGTTATGCCAACCTAAGATCACTATTCAGCGAAGCTTTGGCGGTATACAGGAAGGTTTAAATTCGGAAGCGTTGAAAGAGATATCAGTTGCTGGCGGCCAGCTTCAAGGTAACTTTCTGGAAGTAGGAAGCGGCCTGAGCACCGCTTTTCTTTTGGGATTTGAGCGTTGATTCGTTGATGAAAAGTTGTGTTTGTTTAAAAATACTATCATCATCTCGCCAGTCTGCAACATTAACCAGCAACGGTTTTAATGGCCGGAAGAAATATTCAAACAGCACCCAATTCACATAAAAATCGTGGTTGTAGCGCATGTAATACATGGGTTCGAACTTCTCTAATTTTTCCAAAACGATCTGCATCGGCGTTTTTCCGGACTTCGGGCTCTTTCGGAGCTGTGGCATAGCGGGGTGCAATACCTTCGCTTCCAGGAGAAGGTTGATGTAATCATTCAGATTGTACAGAACTGTTTCATTGTGAACAGTGTAACGGATCATTTGCATAGTGAGCGCAAGGGTGTTTTTGAATCGTTCAAAAATCAAAAATATCAGAACCAATTCACTTCAACCAGCGCTGATGCTAATTTAGAGCGGTTAAAAACACGGCGCAAAAAAAGGGAATGAGTCAAAACCCATTCCCTGTCAAATTCTTTTCAGAAGGTAAGATGCCTTATTTCACCAACGGAATAGCCCAGAAGATGCTGGCCTGGATTACGCTGTTCTTAAAGTCAGGATCAATGTTCTGGCCGGAGAAATTACCAACCTTGGAAAGTCCTGCAATATAACGAACGCCTACACCCAGTCCGATCGGTGAATGGTAGCCAATACCACCCGCTGCTGCCAGATCAAGGTTTTTAGCGAAATTATTGATCGTCTGATCCGGAATGTCGGTAGATGTCCTGAAACCCGCTTGTGGGCCAAATTCCACATAAAACCCGCCATTTGTCTTAAATTTAAACATTACAGGCACGGTAACATAGCTAATTTTAAAGTCAGATTTATTTCCCGCGTTGTCAACTTTTGCTCCTTGTGTAGAGAATAAAACCTCTGGCTGCAATGAAAATACTTTGCCGAAACCATAGTTAATAATCCCACCCAGGTGATATCCAACCAATGCATCCGATTCAATGTCACCGCCAGTATAGTTGCTGATGTTCAGACCGGCTTTTGGTCCAATGCTAAATTTTTGGGCAAATGCTGACTGTACTGAGATAAGCAGTGCGGCAGCGAATAATAATTTTTTCATAATTTAAAAATGTTTAATGATTTACAAATCCGTTGACGATTTGTCTTTGCAGTCCCGGCACCAACCGGGCCTCATTAAACATCAGTCCAAATCTCATGCCATCCGAATCAACCCACCACAAGCATCTATCTGCCCCCCATTTTCCCCACTTCCCTCAGGGATAGCACTTGCTGATCCGCGCGAATTTACGCTCTTACGATTAGGTTAAATGCAATATTTCCGGAACCAGTTGGATGTATCATTTATATTGGTGGGATACCAAATTTTTTCTGCGCCGACGCGCTTGAAATGTCCCACGAGCTTGTAGGGTTCATTATCAATGGAATTGTCGAAGAAAAACGCCTGATAGGCTAGTTCGGAGGCTTGTTTCACCAATTGAAGAGATCTGTAATATCGGCTCTCGATCCGGTCAGAAGGGACATTGTGGCCGTTCTTTCTCACCCGAAGCGCCACCCGGTATTTGTTGATTTCCGGATCTTCAGTTGAAACGAAATATAAGTAGACCTTATAGCCTTGTTCGGCTGCCGCCCGCATTATATCCAAGTTAGATTCGTGCGAAAAGACTGTTTCGAACGAAAACCGTTTTCTTGCCAATAATAGTTTTTCCCTTAACAATCTGGCTATAATCTGCGCCAGACGCTCTGCATACTGAGCCGCGAGCAAGTACAGTCTGTTAGTTTCTATATGAAATGACTTTGCAATCTGGTCTTCGTTGAAGCTGGCTGTCAGCAAACCGGATGTAGCGGCGAAAAGAAGAATCTCTTCCTTTGAACATTCAATTTCGTAAGTGGAAAAATCGAATTGACCGTTTTTTATCGCAACCGCGATATCGTCTGCATTAACATAAATGCCTAAATAGAGCGGTTTGCCGTTGATCAAGGTTGTTCCGATCGACTTAATTACAGTGCTCTTTCCTGAACCGTTAGGACCTGCAAAAACACGAAGCCTTAGCTGCGATTGATTAGATATAGTGTGTTCCAAGTGTGTATGATATTATTCCGTGTTAAAGCTAGCCGTCCAGTTGCTTCATTTTTTGAAAGGAACCATCCGGATATAGTTTCCCGACCCAGCCATCTTTGACGGTCACAACATAACCCATCAGCTCCATCGCTTCCTTTGCCGCCGCCCTGCCCGCACTTTGTGCTCTACTGACCAACAACCGCTTTGTAAGATATGGATCACCAACGCTTATAGCTTGTGCCGCCGAATCTTTTGACTTTGTTTTCATAGCTCTAAAATACACAAAGTTTCATAACCTAGCATTGTATTGATCGCGCTTGTGTCCTGTGATATAATGCTTTTAAACCAAAAATCCCCGCAAACTTGCGGTTTGCGGGGATTTTGCTATTCAGTAGGATTACTTGATCGTCACAGGGACTTCGGTGTTTTCCCAGCGGAGGAGGAAGCCGGTTGGGGTTACTTCGTAGGCTAATGTTTCAGCCATGGAAGCGCTCTTGGCTGGCTTGGCCTTTACGGTCAGGACGTCTTTGGAAGCGTCTTTGGATGTTTCGCCGCCGCGTTTGATGCCCCACTGGCCGGTTTGTGAGTTGAAAATAAAGGACCATTCACTGTCTCCCGGAAGCGCGTAAAGGCTGTATTTACCGGCCGGGAGTTTCTGGCCTTCAATCATAATGTCTTTGTCGGTCTCAAATATCGTGGCCTCATTTGCACCGGCACGCCATACTTTGTCGAACGGAACGAGTTCTCCAAACACTTTCCGGCCTTTCGCCGAAGGCGCAGAATAGCTGATGGTAATGTTGGCGCCGCCTGCTTTTCCGGTTGCCGTCTTGGCCGGACTCGCTTTCGGTTTGTCCTGCGCATGGCCTGCAAAGACAATCAGCATGCAGGTAAACATTACAAAACCCTTTAAGATGAATTTGTTTTTCATGTCAATTTTGTTTTTTAAATTTCAGATCAATCAATTTTTATTAAATATCGACATTTTGTCCTATAAATTTATATAGATCTTCCAGGTCCCGGCATTCCAAAGCCTCGCCCTCACCGCAGGTGCAGGGTTGGAAGTGGACCTTTGGAACGTGACTATTCCTATTTCGGTGCGGATCCAGGAGGGCTTCGGCACGTATGCAACCAAGGTCTTTTTTTATGAATCCCCGGGTTTTGATAACTTGAAGACGAGAACAATACAGGTCACTGCAGGAATGAATTTCTAATACGTTTGGCATAAATATGACAGATATGCCCAATTTCCCATTTTACGCAGGCACCAGTGGCTTAATGCTGCCGGTGCCTAACAAGCAGTTTTACCCGGAAGAATTCAAAGATAAGAGCCGCCTTACTTACTATGCCTCCATGTTTAACAGCATTGAAATCAATAGTTCCTTCTATAAGGTTCCGCTGGCATCAACAGTCAGGAATTGGGCGTTACAAGTGCCGGATGACTTCAAATTTACCTTCAAACTCTGGCGTGAGATTTCGCACAACAAGGGGCTTGTTTTTAACCCGGATGATGTAAGGAAGTTTGTTGAGGTGATCGACAACATTGGTGACAAAAAAGGTGCGCTGCTGGTGCAGTTCCCTCCTAGCCTGAAAGCGATCATGCTGCCGCAATTAGAAAGTCTGCTGGTTGCAATTGCTGCTGCCGATCCTGACAAACATTGGAATCTTGCCTTGGAGTTTCGACATGAGTCATGGTATGAGGATGCGCTTTTTGAGCTGATAGAACAATTTGGTTGTGAAATCGTCATGCATGACAAACCCGGCTCAGCACCAGGCATTCCAGAATCGGACTCGACTTTTAAGTATCTGCGCTTTCACGGCCCGCAGGGCAACTACCGGGGCACTTATGAAGATGATTTTTTATACGAATCGGGCGAGCAGGTTCAGGATTGGATAGCGGAAGGGAAGACGGTTTATGCCTATTTCAACAACACCATGGGAGAGGCGATCAAGAATTTGAACTTGCTTAATGCTGCAGCTAACCCTGTGTAATGTAGGGCTAACGATTTATTATAAGCGATTTCTATCTCAGCGGGCGTCCAGTCCTGCTATTTCCATTTTATATTTTGCGGGCAGGATCAAATCTTTGACAAACTGGTGCAGGCGAAAACTGCGGGCAATTTTGTAGGCCGGAAGGACCATTTTCAGGACAGACCAGCTTCCCAGAGAAAGCAGTTGGTTTATGTGCTGCGGTACAAGCCGGACCTGCACTTCTTTGAGCATGACATAACGCGGCAGGCCAAGATGTTTTTTGTATTGTTTATATAAATCAATGGAAAATGCGCTTTTAACGAAGTTTTCATCCAGCTGCTGATTTCTCATGATGAGCCATGCGTCATAATCGGTCGGCAAGCCGCCGATACCCATTCTCGAACCGACCTGGTAGAAGACTTCAAAAACCTCAGCCTTTTCAACCTGTGTCAGCTTTCTTTCTAAAAGTTCGAATGAGCGTATTGAATAGTCGATGAGCATAAAGAGCACATCGCGGTAGGCCCAATCCGGGATCTGTGCGCCCCGCTCCTTTTCAACTTTTTGGTGAATGGCCGTGATTTGGTCAATCGCTTGCAATGCTGCGTGATATTCGGAAAACACAATCCGGCGGGAGTAAGTAACCGTCGAAAACAGCCGCGCCAGCGGATCGGCCGGAAGTTTTCCTGTGAAATAAAGCCAGTCCACGGATTTATTAACTGCGAACTCAGCCGAAGCTCCGGCGAAAATAAAAAGGATCGTATCTGCATTTCCCCAAATCTCACGTACGACAGAATCTTCTTTCACAAACCATTTCATCCCAATAGTCATTTGGATTAAAAATAAAAGTACTTTGCATAACAAAGTTAATTAGAAGAGCGAAGAGTTCCAAGGTGAAATCAAATAAGTTGCGCTAAGTATAAGTTATTTTTTCCCCAGAAATCGGGACAGGATACTTTTTGCCACATCCAGCAATGCTTTGAATGTGTTGGGCTTTACGATAAAATCATTTGCTCCTGCGGCGAGCGCTTTCTTTTTGAGCTCGGGATTGCTGGAAGTGGACATCATTACGGCGGGCAGCTCGCTCAATCCCGGCTCTGCCCTTATTTCCTGAATTGCCTCAATGCCATTCATTTTGGGCATATTCATATCCAGGAGCACAACGGTTTCCGAGAGGTCGCCGGACTCCTTAACATTCTCAATCAATTCCTTGCCGTTTTCCGCTTCGATCACCGTCAGATTGGGATTGGCTTCCTGTAAAGCGTCCTTAATCAGCATTCTATCATCCTCGTCATCATCGGCGAGGTGAACTGTCTGTCCTTCTCCCATATTCTTTCAATACTTGAAGAACAAATATATTAATCATTACCGTCTAAGACAATACGTTACCTGCTATCTGGAATTCGTCCACAAAAGCATCGACCTGGTCTGGGGTAATAATGATATTTTTTCCTTTCACTGTCTTGATCAGAACAGCATTGTTTCTTCTGGTTGCATACCAGGTCATGTTTCCGATTTTATGATGATAATATTTGCCGAAATAGCCAAAAAGCCCACCCACGCCGAACGTACGAAGGCTCCATCGCAACCTGTCGCTATCCAGCGCTTCCACTTTCGCAATGTTGCTGCGCTCTATCACCACTTTATCGAATGATCTCCGGATGATTAGCTCGTTGGGTGTGACCCTGTAATCCACCGGCCGGAATGCAAAGGCCAGGCCGTAACTAAGTATGAGTATGACGCCGATCACGTAGGTCGAGCCTTGCGAAATCTCGCCATCGCCCAGGAAGACCTGCAAGAAAATTCCAATATACAATGCAGTCACAGCGGCGGTCACGATTTTGGCGAGCGTATCCCAGGAGGTTTTATAAGTCATAGCTAAAAGGCTTGGTTACCCTAATATAAGTTTTCTTCCACAATTGTCCCAACCTCCCCCTGCGATTGTCCTTATTACGGACGATGCAGTTTCTGGCAACGCACTAATTTTGTTTTGTTAATACGAATTTCTATCAACCTTCAATTTTTTCGTCATGCCAAAACTAAACACCTATCTTAACTTCGACGGCAAAGCCGAGGAGGCATTTAACTTTTACAAATCGGTTTTCGGAGGTGAATTTCTGATGGTTCAACGCATGTCGGACATGCCCGGAGCCGAGCAGCTTCCTGAAAATGAAAGAGGCTATATCATGCACATTTCGCTTCCTATTGGCAAAGACGATGTGCTGATGGCCTCCGACATAGTTCCTTCCATGGGACATAAATTAGAGTTAGGCAACTATGCCTATATTTCCGTTTTTACCGATGGCCGTGAGGAAGCAGACCGTCTTTTTGCGGGACTTTCTGAGGGCGGTGAAATTGAAATGGCTCTGGAAGATACTTTCTGGGGCGATTACTTCGGTAGTTTCCGGGACAAATTCGGGATCAACTGGATGATCAATTACCCGCAACAGGGTCATTGACATAAATGCAGCAAATACGAAGGTCGCTGATTTCCTCAGCGACCTTGCCGCCATTAGTAAGCCTATTGTTTTTGTGCAAACAGCCAGGTCATCAACCCAGGTTCGGCCTGTACGTAACGCCAGATATCATGCCCTGAATTTCCGAATTCCGTGTATTTGGGTTTGCCCCCTGCTTTTTCAATCGCATGGATCATATCCCGTGTGGCATCAACCGAAACAAGGGGGTCTTTGGCGCCATGAAACGCCCAGATCGGCTTTTTCGTCAGGCGGTTTGCTAATTCCGGATTACCGGCCCCGCAAATTGGAATGGCCGCTGCAAACATGTCGGGACGCGTGCTGATGAAATGCCACGAGCCATAACCGCCTCCGGAAATACCCATTACATAGCGCCGGGTTGTATCAATGGAGTATTCTTTTTCTAATGTTGTGATGGTCTCAAAAACAAGTGTATCAATGTCAGGAAATTCTGAAATGCCACCAAAACCTGCGCCTTCGGGACAATGTGGTATGAGAATAAAAGCCGGGTATCTCCATCTGATCGAGTCGCTTAGCAGAAATGGTGCGGGATCAGCGGAGAGCTGGCGTACATTGTCTTTGCCATGCGCCCCTCCGTGGTGCAGACACACAACAAGTGGATATTTTTTTGTTGAGTCATAGGCAACCGGCGGGACCAGTCGATAGCGCAATGTATCACCCTTATGGTCAACATAATGTCTCGGCCCGAATTCTGCCGTTTGTTTCAGCACTTGCATTGACGGGACATAAGCCCGGCCCGTCCCGGAACGATAACTTTCACCGACGAAACTCATTCCAAAGAACAAAATGCTAATGATCGCCGCCACTTTCAGAGCTTCCCTTAAAATTACCGGCTTTCTTTCACGCTCGTTGTTCAAGCTTTTGCTCTCCATTAATAAATCCAGCAAAAATGTAACCGGAACCAAGATGCCGAAAAAAGCGATAACCCTGTAAGTCTTGTCCAGCAACAATCGCAATTCAATATCCTGGGACCTTATGGACCACAAAGCAATCACACACAAAGGGATCCCCGTCAGAATAGCCAGCCAGCCGCCCCGTTTTAACCATGGTCGTTGCCCTGCATTGGAAAATACCAAACTTGTTCCGTAAAGCACGTTCAAAACCAGTCCTGCAACAGTCAAATTCATGTAAAACGATTTCAGATCGCGGTGCATCAGCAAAAAATAAATCATTGTCATCTGCACGAATAAGACCAAAGTGCTTACCAACGCTGTGGCAAAAACAACTTTGTAACCCTTAGACCAGTAATATTTAAGCAGCGCAAAAGATGAGATAGCAAAAACAGACTGCAATACGGCAAGCCACGAATGAAACGATTGAAAAGTTATAAACCTGCTGCCGAGTAATAAGCTTATAACGGCCTGGATCAGGCTGGCAACAAGGTAACTTGCTACGAAAAAGATAGCGAAGGAATAGAAATCCCGGGATAGAGGGCGGTTTTGCATAGTCTGGAAAGTGTTTTAGCTGGTGCTGTTCCTTTTGTTTCTGCATCTATAAAACAAAACAAACAACCCCTCAAACTACTTTCCCAGCTAACTCACTTTACATAAGCGGTTCACAATCAGCACCAACGGTTCAGCATTGCGAGCCGGATATTGATCCTAAAAATCAGAATTATATCTCTGCATTTGACTCCTTTCCTGATAGAATGTCCTGGATAGTGAGCGCAATAGCGGCCGGATCTGTCCATTCGGAAAAATCCGCGTTGGGCATGGCTTCGCGGTTTGTTACTGTGTCAATGGTTCCAGGGAGAAGTATGTGCGAAGTGATCCCGGCATTTGCTTCACTTTGATTGATGAGATCCGAGAAGTAGTAGAGCAGCTGTTTGGATAATGAGTAGGCGAAATTGCTGCCTGCGTTTTTGAAATCCATGGCCGCTTTCGACCCGACAAAAATAAGCTTGCCGCCACCTACTGTTTTGAAATGGGCAATGAGCTGATGGGCAACATTAAAAGCCGTCGCGAAATTAAGGTTCACCATCTTAGTAATATCATCCATGGAAGTTTCAGCAAGATTGCCGGGCTGGAAACCGCCAGCGAGGAAAACCCCTGCTTTTATCTTTGCATTTGTATCTAAAATGTTCTGCACAAATGCATCAGCCTGCTTACTATCAGCTAAATCTGTTGGATAAAACGACACATTTTCAGCGCTATCCCCGACATCTTTTCTGACTGCGAGATGCAAGTGATAGCCACTTTCTGCTAATGTTTCTACAACCGTTTTACCAAGATTTCCTGTGCCGCCTGTAATCAGAATGTTTTCCATACCCCAAATCTACAATTCGAATCTTCATCATCAAAAGCTATTCTGCGCCTAACTTAAATGCCTGGCTCAGTTTTTTTATATCAGCTTAAAAAACCGATATAATCATGGCTGATATAAATAAAAACGGGTCTGACGAAAATGACCAGATAAAAGGATCCAATACTGTAAAAGATCCTAACGAGTGGACAACCGGCGACGAACCGATGACGGGTGCGCAACAATCCTATCTCAAAACGCTTTCCGACGAAGCTGGCGAAGAATTTGACGAAACATTAAGCAAAGCAGAAGCGTCCAAGAGAATCGATGAGTTGCAGCACAAAACGGGCCGCGGCCTTAAATAATTGACATGCAATGCATTAATGTAAAAGGCCGCTTGCAAGTTTGCAAGCGGCCTTTTACATTGAATTACAAAGCGAGTTTGCTGTGGAATTGACGGAAATGCGCTTTCAGGCCTTCCCAGTCTTGTTCCTGAATCAGTTTTTTATCAAACAACTGCCCTCCTACCCCCAGACCATTGGCACCGGCTTTCAGGAAGGCGCTCATATTTTCGAGACTTACGCCACCGGTCGGCAGTAGTTTCAGCTGGTTCATCGGCGCTTTGAGATCCTTGATATATTCAGGGCCAAGTGAAGTTGCAGGATAAATTTTCACCATCGTCGCGCCTAATGTCCAGGCGTTGTAAATCTCTGTCGGCGTGAATGCACCCGGGAAAATAGGCACCTTCTTTTTTACGCACGATTTGATTACTTTTTTATTGATGATCGGCGTTACTATAAACTGCGCGCCAGCTTCCAACGCCATTTCCAGATCATCTTTTGTACACACGGTCCCTGCACCAATATTCAGCCCTTCACCTTCCGTTTCCAGAGCCAACCTGATCATCTCGGCGGCACCGGGTGTGTTCATGGTAATTTCAATGGTCGTCAGTCCGGCCTCCTTATAAATAGGAAGGATCTTCTGGACATCATCGGGTGAAATATTGCGAATAATGCCCACCAAAGGCGCTTTGTTAAACAATTCCCAGGAAAATGTACGATCATTCATAACTTGTGATTTTATTATTTATTCAGCCATCCATGTGGATTTGGCCATGGAGGAATCTCTTGCAATCAGCTTGGCTTCCATCAAAGTTTGCTTCATTCCTTCTTCGGGATTCTTCATTTTTTTCAGGAGATATTCTACGGATGTTTTGCCCAATAATTCCAATGGCTGACGCAGGTAAGTAATTGGGCAATAATAAAGATCAAAAACCTCTGCCTGGCCAAAACTAACGATTGCCAGATCCGATGGCACTTTCAGGCGCAGCTCATTGATATATTTTAATCCGTTGATCGCCAGGCCATAAGTTGCAAAAATCAGCGCTTCTATTTTATAATCCGCCGCCAGATACGCGTCAATAGCAGTTTTGACTTCCTGCTCCATGTTTTCGAATGTAACCTCCTTTAACCAGTTAGCATCGAAAGCAATATTGTTATCATTCAGCGCATGTTTGTATCCCCTGATCCTTTCGACCATATGATACATCTCTGATTGATAAGCAATTAAGCCAATCCGTTCGTAACCCGACTCTATCAAATGGATTCCCGCATCATAGGAAGCTTTGTAATTGTTGGTCGCGACAAAATCTGTCTCAATGTCAGGAAAGTGCCTGTCCAGCAGCACAAATGGAAGGTTGCGTTCTTTAAGATACCGGATCTGATTTTCCGAGCCTTCGCAGGAAACGATGATAAAACCGTCGACCTGCCTGTTAATGAGGACATTGAGCAAGTCCCACGATTTTTCAGCATTTTCATCACAGCTGCCAATGATCACGGTATAACCATTACGCTTGGCTTCGTCTTCGACGACCCTGGCAATGTTGGCAAAAAATGGATTGGAAATATCGGCGATAATTAGCCCTATGGTGTGGGTTTTGCCACTTCTGAGGCTTTTGGCGAGATGATTAGGCTGGTAATTGAGCTCTTTGGCAATCTCTCTCACTTTTTTGGCAATTGCCTCACCTACTCGGGTTTCCTTTTCTTTGCCATTAAGGACATAGGAAACCAGGGCAGTAGATACGCCCGCTTTTTGAGCTATGTCTTTAAGGGATATTTTCTTCATTTTTGGCAGGTTAATGCCGTCAAATGTATGTTTAAACGATTAAACAGCAAAACGTTGTCCCGTAATTTTTATATAAAATAATAAAAAAGGCACATCAACCTAAAAATGCGGGTTAATGTGCCTTTTGAAATATGCTATTATATAACCTTGATGTCATTCGCCTTAAAGCGGATCAAGATCTGCTCTAAAACATAGCTTTTGTAAGTGGTTTCTGAGTAAACGCTATTCAGCCAAACCAGGATTTTTAGCTCGATGCTGTCACCTGTAATGGCATTGAACAACACTTGCCGGGGCGCTTTTTTGACGACGCCCTCTGCCTTGTCGACAATGTCGTTGATTATCTTTTTGACTTGTTCCAGATCTGCATCCGTGCTGATTTTAAAAGTAATTTCCGCTTTCAAACGCGCATTGCTGGTCGTATAATTGACCAGCCTGCCTGAAAGCAGATCGCCATTTGGAATAATCACTTTTGAACCCTGAGGCGTAAGCATCCGGCTCGACCGGATCCCGATATCAAGCACTTTCCCTTTTTTGTCGGCCAGTTCAATGTAGTCACCGATCGTAAAGGGTTTTTCAAAAATCAGGATAATCCCGGACACAAAGTTGTTGACAATGTTCTGCATACCCAGTCCGATACCCACACCCAATGCTCCTAACAACACGGTAATCTTGCTGAGCGGAACGCCGGAAACGGTAATCGCAACCAGGAAACCAACCACAATGATAACCAGCCGGACGAGCGCCAGTTTGGAGCCCTTATGGACAGAATCTGCCGTAAAATTAACATCCGGCCCCGAAAACAGCAGATCAATGTGTTTTTGTAACTTATTAGCCAGCCAGATGATTACCGAAAAGAACAGCACATTTTCCAGGGTAAATGTCACCGAACCAAACGTGCGCTCTTTTTCAAGGATATCCAGCAGAAAACCAAATATGGGTTCAATGATACTGAGGTTGATGCAAAAAACCAGGATCCATAGAAGCACGGAAACGAACGACATCAGCTTAGTGAAAGTAACGCGGCTCTTCTCAATATTAACACGCGAAAAAAGCCTCTTTGAAGCAACACTTACCTTCATATGCAAGTCCAGGGCTTCCAAAACAATGTGCACAAAAATGCCAAGGCTTAATACCTGAATAAGCCCGCTGATGGCTGTAATGTTGAACGTTTTCGCGAGTGATATGCGTCCCAGCGCATTGAGGATTACTGCCAGAATGTTTAAAACAATGTAGATGATCAAGACTGGCTTGATGAATTTTTCCTCCATTTTCACCTCCCGCAACTTCCTGAAAAACCATACTCCGAATGCGATAGAGCCAACATTCAGTAACATTAGAGCCAGGCGTGATAAGAGGGATTCGCCTACAATCATGTTGCTGCTGATGGTTAGCACATAAATAATAAGCACTGAAAACCACCATACCAACTGTTTGCCGGAAAGCCTCTTCATAAAGAAGATGCTCATCGTTATCAGCAGCAAAAACTGGTTCAGCTCAATGTAAATCGATGGCGACCGCGGCTCAAACAGCGGCGTAATATTGAAAAGGATGATAAACGTGGCAAGAACTGGCTTTGGATTGATGTATTTAAAATCGAGCTGACCGATTTCCCTGCTGATCGCAGCAGAGGCAGCCAGCCGGAAATTGACGAAAATCCAGACAAAAAATCCTATACAAAACAGAAATAGAAGCACGCGATTATCCCAGGTCGACTGCAAAAAATAGCGCAGGATCTTATTTTGGCCTGTATATGAAACTTTAATGATGTCATTCGCGCTCCGGTTCATATTCCCGGGCGGCGCTTTCCAAATGTAACTCGACTCCTTCCCCAGCAAGTTTCGTCCGGACTCTTTGATATAATCATTAATAGTTGTTTCCAGGTCGTTTGCGCGAAAGAAAACCTCAGAGACCTCGGCCAGCAAGCTGCTCACTGTGTCTAGGTTTGCAGTCGTAGTTTTGCCTGCATCCTGCAATTTCAGTTTTAAATCGGCGATTTGCCCGGAGTAAAGCTTCTTTTGGGTGCTGTCACCAGCTTTGATGTCCAGCAGTGAATCGCGGCTAAATTCAATAACTTGTTCGGAAAGCAGTTGTAAGTCATTATTATGCTTGCTCAGCGTCTTGCGCCACTGACCTGTGCGCTGCTGCACATCGGTGAGCATCAGTTTGTAATTCTGTAAATCTTTACTGCTTGGAATGGCATTCTCGACGCTTACTGCTGCCTGGATCTGGTCAACATTGCGCTTAACGCCTACCAGTTCTTCTTTGATTAAACCGCTGTCGTAGCCCTTTTTATTGGCGCCATTAATTTGGGTAATGACCGCCTGTGCTTTTTCAATTCTAAATAAAAGCGTATCGGGAATAGCAACTGTGCGTGTAGTCTTTTTTGTGGTGTCTTGCGCTGCAATCCGGAGTGAAAGCAGCAATATTATAACGAGTGTTGAAAAGAATTTACTTTTGGTCATATGAATTCTAGCTGTGCAGGAACATTAAAACCCTTTTTTCAAACTAAAAATCATACCAGCGGCCCGCTTTAATAGCAACCGTGCCAAGTTATACGCAGCGCAAGGACCTAACCCAATTGGCTCAGTCCTTGTCAACCAGCACAATGCAGTCGGGACAATCGTCTTTTCCCGCCGGAACTGCGGAGGCTTGCAATTGTAATTTTTTGCCAGTTGCATCGGCTTCTTCCAGGAGTTCGAAAACGCGACGCTCTCCTACCATCAGAAGCGCCTGGAACAACACGCCTGCATAAGTGCTCTCCTCGCTTTGCGGACCTTTCGTCTTGGCCAAATCGTTATAATATCCAAAAAGATCTTTGCCTTTTCCCATTGCTATTTGTTGGTTTTGGTTAAAAGTAAAGGTGCATGTCGACTTACTCAATAAGTGTGCCTGCAAACAGCATTGCGACTGGCATTAATTTTTGAGAAGGCCAAGCCAGTTATTCATCAACCAACTATACCATGCCCGAGGGACCGTCCATTGTTATTTTACGAGAAGCAATCGATGCGCTGCATCTGGAAAATCCGGTTGTCAGACTTGCAGAAGGCAATTCCAAGATTGACAAGGACCGGCTAACCGACCAGAAAGTGCTCGCTTTCCGATCGTGGGGAAAGCATTTCCTGGTGTGCTTCGAGGACTTTACCTTACGAATCCATTTCATGCTGTTTGGTTCCTACCTTATCAACGAGCGCAAGAAAACGCCACCACGTCTCACGCTTGTTTTCGACGACGCCGAACTGAATTTCTACGCCTGCTCCGTGGCAATCCTGGAACAGCCTGCCGATGCGATCTATGATTGGAGCAGCGATATCATGTCGGATCAATGGAGCCCCGAGAAAGCAATCAACAAACTGCAAGACAAGCCGAAAATGCTGGCTTGCGACGCACTTTTGGACCAGAACATTTTCTCCGGAAGCGGCAACATTATCAAAAACGAAGTGCTGTTCCGCATTCAAGTGCACCCGCTCAGCAACATTGGCGCGCTGTCAAAAGCAAAACTCGAAGAATTGGTCAGGGAAACCAGCCATTACAGTTTCGATTTTCTGCATTGGAAAAAAGAATTTACCCTAAAAAAACACTGGCTTGCACACACCAAAAAAATATGTCCCCGCTGCCTTATTCCATTTCACAAGGAATATTTGGGCAAAACGAAAAGAAGAAGTTACTTCTGCGAGCGTTGCCAGGTGTTATATGGGCAGTGACCTTAGGCGGTAATGTAAGCGAAAAATGCTATCTTCACTAGATCCGGAAATCACCGGATCGGTTATCAACATCGTTTGCAAACCATCTTTAATGAACTGATCGACAGCTACATCGACAACAAAGTAGGCATAGCCACGGACTTTCTGAGCACTTCACTCGCGTCCAATCTCAAATCCAACCTCACGTCGCTGCTGGAAACCAATCAGCTTCTCTCCGCCGGAACCGGTAACGACACCGAAGTCGTCCACAACACATTATACCGCAGCGATAGCATTTACTGGCTAGACCGCAAACATAATGATCCGCATGAAAACGATTTTTTTGATTTGATAGACCGCTTTGTGGAACATTTGAACCGCACATGTTACACAGGCATCACCGGATACGAATTTCATTATACGTTTTATCCGTCAGGAAGTTTTTACAAAAAGCATCTTGACCAGTTCCGGAATAATCCCAGCCGCCAGTATTCAATGATCATGTACCTGAACACCAACTGGACTTCGGCCGACGGCGGCCAGCTCCGCATTCACAACACCGATCATAAACAAGATATTTTTCCGACAAACGGCAAAAGTGTCTTCTTCAAAAGCAGCGAACTGGAACACGAAGTACTCTTAACAAACAGGCCTCGGATGAGCATTACAGGCTGGCTGAAGGTGGGTTAACAGAACATTTTAATCTTACGGTATGTTTATCAATTCTTTTTCCTTACCCTTGCTTGCTGCACGCGTTTGAAAATGAAGCTGTTAATGTAAACAAACAGCACCAGGCCGATCAGGATAAAAATGGCATTTAGCTTGTAGGAGAAGCCTATGAATTTTTCTTCGCCATTCATGGAGAGTTCGAAGCGCAGCCACAAGCGTTCTACTACGGTTGTTTCTTTATCAAATGGAAGTGCTTCGTCGTAAATGGGCTCGATTATGTAGCGATCGTTGATGTCGATATAACCGTATTTATCATTGATGCGGACCATAGAAATGCCGCGGTTATAGTAGGATGCGAAATCGTATTTGAGCGGCGTCCGGATTTTTCCCTTCTTGTCAATATGACCAAATTTTCCGTTGATCGCTACGGCCGAGCGGTCTTCGCTTGTGAAGCCTGTTGCCTCGTCATATAGGAACGGAATGCGCGTTTTACCCGTTTTGTCGATACAGCCCCATTTGTTATTTTTCTTAACCCAAAATAGCCCGGAAGTCGGCTTGCGTGTGTCCGTGTATAAAAAATCGGTGATAAGTTCACCGGTGAAGACATTGATATAACCAAACTTATCCCCATACTTTACCCGCTCCATCCCCTGTCCCGAAAACTTATATTCCGGATCAATGTCGTCCAGCGAAACGGGCACGCGCAGGATCATTTTGTTATCAATGATCCCGTATTTCCCTTCATATAGAAAATGATAGATGTACTTCGAGCTCTTCACCTCCTTCTCAATGAATGGACTGAAATTCCAGTTCAGGATGAAATAGTTGCGGCCTTTCCACCAGAGAATGTCTTCCCGCGTGTCCTGGTTGCAAATCATATCCACCTTAGCGGCAGAGACTAAAAAGTCTTTTCTGAAAAACTGGATGGGGACTTTGTAAATTTCCTTTCCCGTGGAATCAATATAGGAAAGACCGTATTGCTTTCCGGCGCGATAAATTACCCAGGTTTTTCCTTCGTAAAATTTATCTGTTGAAACATAAACTGGCTGGATCACCACCTCGCCTATCCTATTGATAAAACCGTGACGGCCAAGCTTTTCATCATCCAGTTCCATCGGCACAAACTCTGCCAGATCGCCTGAAAACTCACCAATATCCCGGTAAGCGGGCGTCAGCTTTTTGCCATTGTTATCAACCAGAAAAGTCTCGTAAGCCCGGCAGGGAATGGTGATCTTCTTGACAACATATACCCCTTTGTACTCCTTATATACATTGTATTCTGAAAGCCATGGTTTCCCGGGAACCGGAACCGACTGACCAAATGCACCCTGAAAAAATGCGGCAAAACATATAAAAAGTACCCAGCTAACAGCCTTCTGAAACATCCCAGCAAAAGAATTTATCCAACATCCATAATGTCACCAGCGACTAATATACCCATTATGCACATTGATTAGATAATTACCGGCATTTTTATGTTGTAAATCAAGGTTGAAAAAGATCCAGCTGCGCAAGTGGTTCAGGAGATCCAATCAAAGGAAGCACATCAACCACATCATACTGGCGACGTTTTTCATTGTATTTTCGAATAACAAACGAGTCGCACCAGAAACTTGCTTCATACGTCGGCAATGTGGCATATGCCAGCTCAACCCACTCCCGCGTAAGCCTGCGGCCAACCGACATATGCGGATTTTTCGACTCATCGGCCCATTTCCGGGTGTATTGCTTTTTAAGCTTTTTATCAAATGCTTTCATCACAGCCTCGCTACGCTGCCTGATCGCATTGGAGGAATCAATTGTTGGCTTAATGTAAAACGCAGAATAATTACCCTTGTCAAAATCATCAAATCCTGAAAAGTGGATTTCAAAAGGGTTCAACTCAGCAACGATACGGCGATATTCGGCCAGGATATACGGATAATCGTTTTCATCGGCCTCAAACCCATCCAAAGAAATATGCGCCTCCGCATTGACACTGCCATAACTTTTACCAAAAGCACTTTTCAACTGCTGCTTCATCTCAGCAACATCAAGCGAAATCGCCGCGCTGGGCATGATGGCTAGGGAATATTGCGATAAAGGTGATTTAAGCATAATTTCATAAAATTGTTCTTCAATGGCTTCTATTTCGTCACTTGACAGCTGCGAAAACTCCCGGTCCAATGCTCGGTTTGACAGCCTTCCACTGTTTTGCTCCAAAAAACGAATAAGTAAAGCAACTGTTTTGTCTGGCATCTCAAACTCTTGGTCCAGCCACTCTTTCATCAAATCGTATTTCTGTAAATATCTTACCTCCGCCGGGATAATTTTTTGGACAGTCTGATTAACACATTCGAATAAAAATTCAGCCTGTTTTGTAGCATCAAAATATCGATAGTAGTCACTGGTCTCATTTAAAACGTTTACATTATTATCCTTTGTAGGCGTCCATTCGATGAAGTCCAGTATAGGATAAGAATATTGTTCAAGCGACCTTCGGTAGTCATCCATTCTCTCTAAAATTGCTGCTGAGATTGGAAAAACAAATCCCTGCGGACTGAATTTCGTTTTTGCAAGCAAATGATGAATCAGATATCTGTGAATTCTCCCATTACCATCTACAAACGGATGAATAAATACAAAGCCGAACGAAATGCTGGCAGCAGCTAATACCGGATGAAAGGTATGACGCTCTAACAAATAAGCAGTTTCAAATAAGCTCTCTAGTAAACTGTTTAGGTCCTCAGGTTTGGCCGAAATATGGTCGGGAATAGGTGAACCGGTGATTCTGTCATGTATTCCCACGAAACCACCTTCAGTACGAAATCCCATCTTAATAAAACGACTGTTTTCAATGACAATTTGCTGTAAACGCAGCAATTCGTCCGCTCCCAGCTGAATATCCCCAGCTTGGCCGATGGCCCTCCCCCATCGCATAGCACGATTAGGAGTAGGATTTTCGCCCTCAATCGAAAATGAAGCTTTGGAATCTTTCAGTAGTAAAAATGCTGATGCACGGAGAATCAGGTCTTTGTGAACTTCGCTTAATATGGAATGAGTAGTGTCTGAGAGGTTGGCCTGGATGAGATCGTCTAACTTCCTGGTTCGAAAAATCAATGGACAAAAGCCAACTGTTCCAGGAAGATTATTTCGTATCCGCTGTCGCGAAACATTTACAGCAGGAGAAACTGCATATTGTATTCCTTCATCAATTAGAGGCACATAGTTTCCATCACTTAGATCCGGAATTTCCAATTTCCTTTGCATAAGCCACTCGAACAAAAACCAAATTCTCCGGCTATATTGGCCCTTAGGTTCTATGCTAATAGTTGATGTAACACTTTCAATGTTAATACTTTCAAACAATTTCTTAAAAAAAAGCAGGTTTACACCTTCATATTTTAACGCAAACACCAAGTGATTATATAGATTATCTGCCGGACGGTGTCTAGGGGTCAAAATTAGCCAATCATCATTCGAGGATTGCCTATGCTTGTCACTGATCAATGCAATCCTCGTAGGCATGGGGATTTTCAATTCCAATCTTTCGATTATTGCTCCATAACCAACAAGAAGCGCTTCCTCCGGAGCATGCCGTCCATGAATAACGCTAATCTTCCTTGAATATGAAATTGTATCGGCTTTCAAATGATCGACCTTTTTTGACATAAGCGCCATGCATTTAGCCAAATATAATGAAACAGGAATAATGATGGCGAAAAACGCTTATCAATCTTATCGGTTTATGAAAAATGAATACCGATCTAAAACAACCGCATCTGCTGCCCCACCATATATTCGTGGCCGAGCAGGGGGATGGTGTCCATAATTTCGTATTGGCGTTTTTCTTCGTTGTATTTGCGCATTACGAACGAGTTACATGTAAACTGCTCGATAAATGTCTCTGAGAAGAATTCGTAAGAGGCTTTTATTTCTCCGAGGGTGAGTTCACGTGCAATGGTCATATGCGGCTTTTTCCGGCCTATCGTATCCCAACGATCTGTACACCTTTGCCTCAAAAGCTTGTTAAAGTTCGCTCCAATAAGTTTACAGTATCGGGCGATTTGCTGTACGGATTCATCGCCCGGCTTTATGTAAAAGGTGCATTCAGGTCGGTCAGAAAAATCACCAAAGCCAGAGAGTTCGATTTCCAATAGCGCCAGTCCTGCCAGCACTCTTTTAAATTCAGCAAGAATCCTGTGATAATCATCTTCACTGGCCACAAACACTATCAATGTCATATGCGCCAAGGAATTTACGCTCCCGTAACTACGGCCTAAATGCGTTTTCAGGCGCCTTTTGAGCGTCTTGACAAGCCGGATGATACGCTCATCGGGATTTATAGCGAGGGTGTAAACAGAAAATGTCTTTTGTTTCATCAATTGGTAGGCCACATCGTAAATATCGGCAGGAATACATTCTAATCAATGTTGATAAGATGCAAATTCCGTTATATCGCCGAGACGAAAAGGCTGCGATGCTGAATTAGTTTTGTCAAAGAGACTATTTAATAAGCTAGCAACCGGCCGCAGGCAATGGTCGCAATCCACACTGCGATAGAAACACAGGCAGTAATTTTAGTCTGAAATGAAAAGTAAGCGTCGGGATTTGTTGATCCGGATCTGAAAACAAAACGGTGAAAAACGAACACATTAATTGCCCCAATGGCAATAAGGCTCATTTTCGTCCAGAAAGTAGGGTCAACACCCAGCGCATTGGCGTTCGTGATGAACAGCAATGCGCCGGATGGGATTATCAACAGCAGCGATCTGCGCGACCACGGCAGTAAATGTTCAGCCAAACTGGCGAGGGGAATGTTTTTTGATAACCCTAATAGCCTTAGATCAAACATAAAGGCGGGCCCTACCAACATCACTATGCCCAAGATATGAACGATTTCCAATATCGGATACAGCCACAATGATTGACGGATGCCTACTGCCCACGAAGTTTTTTCCAGCCAGTCGAGAAAATCCAGCACTATCAGCGAAGTTCGAATTTTTTACCATCCACGAAGATCCTCTCAGCGCGCATTTCACCTTTTTCGGTCTTATGGGGATAAGCGACAAGCCTCACAGATGTGCCCTTTTTGATCATATCACCTGTGAGTCCCCGATCCGTCATGCGGCTTGTGGGCGCCAGAAATACGGTGTTCATTTCCTTGTTGTACTTGACCTTCGCGAGCACATGCGGGTTTTCGTAAATCGATTCTTCAATTTTTGTTTCAAAATCCTGTGGCTTGGTTTGGTCGTAATCCGCCCAGCCGTGATGCAACATGGTGAAGGAGCCGCAAAGCAAGATCGCCAGCACCATTGTCAAGTTTTTTAAGCCTTTCATAAAATGTTGAGTTTAGTGTATTTAAAGTTAAAGAAATAATCCATTAACTTGAAAACCAAATCCAACTCTAATTTCTGTAACCTTAATGAAATCAAAATTTTACACCCTTGCTTTTCTGACAATTTGCGCTGCCTGCGGCGAAAAAAAGAATGATCTTGAAACAACTTCTCCCTCTATTGTTGGCACATGGGCACTTTCTTCCAGCAAAGTGATCACCAAGAACGACACGCTTGTCACGTTTCCGATTAAGAACCAGGAAATGATCAAAATGTTTACAGCATCGCATTTCACCTTTATGAAACACGATATCAATCAGGGCAAAGGCGATACGGCCGTTTTCGACGCCGGCGGCGGCACCTACACATTAAAAGGCGAAGAATACTCAGAACATCTTCAATACTGCAACTACCGCGACTGGGAAAACCGCGATTTCCACTTCAAACTACGTTTAAAAGGCGATACGCTTATCCAAACTGGCATCGAGAAGATTGACAGCTTAGGCATTGATCAGGAAATATTGGAGGTTTATGTGAGGAAGTGATGGAGGCTGAACCGGAAAGTTAGTATGATTAGATCAATTCTTTAAAGACATATTGCTCATCGTAATCTATTCCGTATCTCATTAGCATTTCAATATACTCGTTCTGGAATGTCGCCTTGCTATGGTGCTGTTCTTGATTTTGAATGTATTTGGTAACACTGTCGATATGTGACTGACTGTATGAGAACGTCCCGAAACCTCTCTGCCACTCAAATCTTTCTGCGAGCAATCGGTTGTCATTAATCCATTTTGAGGATTTTGCCTTGACATTCTTCATCACTTCTGAAACAGAAATGGAAGGCTTCAAGGCAAAGAAACAATGTACATGATCTTCAACGCCGTTAACTATTATTGTTTTGCAACCAGTTTCATTGATCAAATTGCCAATGACGCCCATTAACTCCGCCCTCCATTCCTTATCAAGAACTGCCCGGCGGTATTTTACTGCAAATACAGCTTGAATGTACATCTGAGAGTAGGTGTTTGCCATGTATGTCGAATTAGATATCCGGCAGGCAAACTAAGCATCAATTTACACAGAAAACATAATCACTTTTCCTAAGGAGGCTTTGGTATATCGAAAGGTTTAGGCAAGGCCTTGAAACTGCGCAAAGGCCAGGATAAATCCTGACCCATAACTATGAAATGTGCCTGACGGCACTAACTTCCGATAAGGAAAGTGCCAAACAAAGGCCAGGATAAATCCTGACCCGAAATATGAACCGTGCCTGATGGCACTAACATCAACCAAGAAAAAGTGCCGTCAGGCACAACAAATACATAACCCGGGATTTCAATCCCGGAGAAAAAACAAAGGCCAGGATAAATCCTGACCCATAAATATGAACCGTGCCTGACGGCACTAACATCCACCAAGAAAAAGTGCCGTCAGGCACAACAAATACATAACCCGGGATTTCAATCCCGGAGAACCCCCTCAACCCACTTCCGGGCGTTCACAAACGCCTCCAACCAAGGACTCACCTCATCTTTCCTTCCTTCCGGATAATTGGCCCAGTGCCATTGGAAAAGTGATCTTTCGATATGCGGCATCATTACCAAGTGGCGGCCTGTTTCGTCGCATAGCATCGCAGTGTTGAAACCCGAGCCGTTTGGATTGGCTGGGTAAGTTTCATAGGCATATTTGGCAACAATCTTGTATTGATCTTCTAAATACGGGAAGTCAAAGCGGCCTTCTCCGTGGGAAACCCAAACGCCTAATGTGCTGCCTGCCAGTGTGGAAAGCATGACGGATTTGTTAGGCTGAATCGTCAGCGAGGTAAAAATACTTTCGTGCTTACCGCTCGCATTGTGCAGCATTTTGGGTTTCTTCTCGTGGTTTTCGTTGATCAGCCCAAGCTCAACAAAAAGCTGGCAGCCGTTGCAAACCCCGACAGACAACGTATCCTCACGTGCAAAGAATTTTTCCAGAGCGATCTTGGCTTTTTCATTGTAAAGAAATGCCCCGGCCCAACCTTTCGCAGAACCCAGAACATCCGAATTGGAAAACCCTCCTACTGCGCCTATGAACTGAATGTCTTCCAAAGTTTCGCGACCGGAAATCAGATCCGTCATATGCACATCTTTCACATCAAAGCCAGCCAGATACATCGCATTCGCCAATTCTCTTTCCGAATTACTTCCTTTTTCACGAAGCACCGCTGCTTTCGGTCTCGGCTTGGACTCATCAATAACGGGCTTTTTACCATCAAAATGAGCAGGGAATTTGTAGCGCAGCAAATGATTTTTATAATGATCAAAACGCTCCTTCGCAAGCTCCGGTTTGGTTTGTTTCCTGTCTAATAAATAGGAAGTTTTAAACCAAACATCACGCAATGTCTCAATATCAAAATCCCACTTGCCAGCAGCATCTTTCACCGTCAGTGTGGAAGCCATATTAACCGCCCCGATCTTATGGAAATTAACGCCCTGCGCTTCCAGTAACGATTCGGCAGACTCGTCGGCCTGGAAAACGATGCCAATATTTTCAGCAAACAGCTTTTCAATAATATCCTGATCCCCAAGTGCTGAAAGATCAATGGAAGCGCCCAGATCACGGTCTGCAAAGCACATTTCAAGCAATGTTGTGATCAAGCCGCCGCTGCCGATGTCATGACCAGCCTGGATTTTACCTTCTTTGATCAATTGCTGAATGGCATTAAATGCAGTTTTGAAATTATCTGCATCCTGAATGTCAGGCGTTTGATCACCAATTTTATTTAATATCTGAGCAAATGACGACCCGCCCAGCTTGTATGTATCTCCCGAAAGATTGATATAATAAATCGACCCGCCTGTCTTTTTCAAAACCGGCTCAACAACAGCAGTAATGTCATCACAATGTCCGGCCGCTGAGATAATGACCGTTCCCGGCGCAATCACTTCGTCATTTTTGTATTTCTGCTTCATAGAAAGCGAATCCTTGCCCGTTGGAATGTTGATTCCCAGACTGATCGCAAATTCCGAGCAAGCTTTCACAGCCTTGTACAAACGCGCATCCTCACCTTCATTTTTGCAAGCCCACATCCAGTTTGCAGAAAGCGAAACGCTCGTCAGATTATCTTTCAATGGTGCCCAAACAATGTTGGAAAGTGCCTCCGCAATCGCATTACGGCTTCCCGCAGCAGGATCAATCAGTGCTGAAAGCGGTGCGTGACCGATTGATGTTGCGATTCCATCTTTTCCCTGAAAATCCAGCGCCATAACGCCGACATTATTCAACGGCAACTGCAAAGGTCCCGCGCACTGCTGCTTGGCCACATGCCCGCCTACGCAACGGTCCACCTTGTTCGTCAGCCAGTCTTTGCTTGCTACTGCTTCCAGTTGCAGCATTTGCTCCAAATATTCATGCAGCTTGCCAATTTCGTAAGTGACAGGCTCGTAGTTTCTTTCAATGGTTTTATCAGCCATCACCGTTTTAGGCGAACTGCCAAACATATCTTCCATTTCCAGGTCCATCGGCTTCGCACCGGTTTTCTCAGACTCGAATGTAAAACGATGCGTACCGGTCACTTCACCCACCTGATAAAGTGGTGCGCGTTCACGGTCGGCAATGCGTTTCAATGTTTCAAGATTTTCCTTACTGATTACCAGCCCCATACGCTCCTGGGACTCATTACCAATGATCTCTTTGGCAGAAAGCGTCGGATCGCCCACAGGCAATTTATCCAGGTTAATGTGCCCGCCTGTTTCTTCAACAAGCTCGGAAAGGCAATTCAAATGTCCGCCGGCGCCGTGATCGTGGATAGAAACAATTGAATTATTACCGCTTTCCACCATCCCGCGAACCGCATTGGCGACCCGCTTCTGCATTTCCGGATTGGAACGCTGAATCGCATTCAGCTCGATACCCGAACCAAACGCGCCCGTGTCGGCAGAAGAAACCGCCGCACCGCCCATGCCGATCCGGTAATTTTCGCCACCCATCACCACGATCTGATCGCCAGTTTCGGGTTTGGATTTTTTGGCCTGATCTGCAATGCCATAACCAACGCCACCTGCCTGCATGATCACTTTATCATAACCCAACTTCCTGCCCAGCTCCTCATGCTCAAATGTTAGCACGGATCCTACGATCAGCGGCTGCCCGAATTTATTTCCAAAATCAGTTGCCCCATTAGAAGCCTTGATCAGGATATCCATAGGCGTCTGGTAAAGCCATTCGCGTTCTTCAACGCCTTTTTCCCAAGGCCGGTTTTCCTCTAATCGAGACAAAGCCGTCATATAAACCGCCGTGCCTGCCAGAGGCAAAGAGCCTTGTCCGCCTGCAAGTCGATCACGGATTTCTCCACCAGAACCCGTTGCGGCACCATTGAATGGTTCAACGGTTGTAGGGAAATTATGCGTTTCCGCTTTCAGTGAAAGAACGGATTCAAAATCTTTAATTTCGTAATATTCAGGAACATCCGGTCTTTTTGGCGCAAATTGCTGCACAACCGGCCCCTTCACAAACGCAACATTATCCTTATAAGCAGAAACGATCGAATTCGGGTTTGCTTCCGAAGTCTTACGGATCAGCTTGAACAATGAAACCGGCTGCTCCTCCCCGTCGATCACAAACGTTCCGTTAAATATCTTGTGACGGCAATGCTCCGAGTTGACCTGAGAAAAGCCAAAAACTTCTGAATCCGTTAATTCGCGGTTCAGTTTTTCAGCTAATTTATTTAAATAATCAACCTCCTCATCACTCAACGAAAGGCCTTCCTGCTTGTTATAAGCAGCAATATCAGCCACTTCCAGGATAGATTCCGGTTGAATGCTGATTGTATAGATGTCCTGGTTCAGCTCGCTGTACTTCTGCGAAAGCATCGGATCGAAATCCGTAAAATCGGCTGACACTTTTTTAAATTCCTCAATGCGTATGATGCCCTGGATGTCCATATTCTGGGTAATCTCAACGGCATTGGTGCTCCACGGCGTAATCATCGCCGCACGGGGACCAACAAAAAACTCCGTGATGACGGTTTCATCCCGGAGTTCCGCGCCGCCAAAAAGCCAGCTTAATTTGGAAGTATCTGATTCTGTTAGCGTTCGCTCTATCTGGACCGCAAAAACAGTGTTCTGTTCGTCTGCAAAAAAGTAGATCATGGTATCGAATTATGGCGCAAAGGTAACTGATTTTTTTCCCAATGCCCATTTGAAGTGGAAAAATTGCGCTCTTGTAAGGTAACAGTCAAAATCAGCACAGTTGTTCCGTTTCCTCCGATTTTTCAACCCTACCAAAGAATCTCCACCAGATTCTGATAATAGGCAAAATGCTGATCGATACTCACAATCGCGGCTTTTTCCGAGATTGCAGTTGCAATGATCAGACGATCAAAGGGATCACGGTGTTCTGGATTAAGTTCGAGGCTCTGGTACTCCTGAAGATGCCTATTTTGAATTGAGACAGTTACAATTCCCGCATTTTTAATGTCTTGAAATATATCCGTCAGCGATTTACGTAGGGTCAGTTTGCTCAATTTGAGCTTAATCGAAATCTCGAAAAGACTTATCGAACTTATCAGAACCTCATTATTCGTATCTTCTATAATTTGTCTGGCTTTGTGTGAGATTTGGCGATCACCTTCGATAAACCATAACATAGCATGTGTATCCAGCAAAACTTTCATTTACATATAATCTTTTAAGTCGTCCAGAGGATCATTAAAGTCGGGACTTAGTGTGATGTTCCCTTTTGAAATACCAAAAGGGCGTCTTATCAAAGTTTCAGCAGGCATTTCAGTTTCCTCGAATATGACTACGACTTTGGTTTTATTCTCAATTTTTGGCTTATGATCAAGGATAACCTGTCCATTTTCATAGGTGCCTTCTATAACAGTAAGCATAATCCTGAGTGTTTTCTTAACTCAAATATACCCAATTGTCGTCAATTTGCCTTCTACTATTCACCGCAAACCCTTCCACTTCTTTTCAACCATCTCCGCAATGATCTTGTAGCCTTTGTCGGACGGGTGCAGGCCGTCGTAGGTCATGTTTATGGATTCGGGCGGATAGGGATAGTCGTCTTTTTCGGGGTTGAAAGGGATGGTGGTGTAGTCTGGGTAGGTGAAGTTTTTGTAATCGCCGGTGGCTGGGTCTTTGAGCTTTTTAAAATTGACCATATTCTCAACCGTCATGCCGCTGTCATGATACAGATCCACAACTGGAATTTTTTCAAGTTTGCCAATGGCCGAAATGGCGTTAGCAAATTCCTCCAGGCTCTGCCCGTTTTTAGGCTTATAGGAGCCGAATGCGTTATTTTTCTGGTTGTTGATATAGACAAAATCCCCCCTTTGCATGGGCGTTATCAGAATGATCTTGGCCTTTTTATTCAACTGCTTTAATTTATCGACAATCACGCGAAATGCGCCATATACGGTCTTAGTCCCCGTTTTTTGTTCATAATCAGAAATAGTGCCAAGATCCTTGCCCTGCCACCAGTCATTTGTCCCTAAAAAAACACTGTAAACTTCCGCTTCAGGCAATTCCAGCGTTTCAATTTTATCCGCAATGTTGATCGACGTCCAGCCGTTGTAACCTTTATTAATGTAGCCGACGCGCGGAAATTTTTCGCTAATTAACGTCATATATCCTTTGGTAATCCGGTTGCCGGTTTCGTCTTGGTGATCATTCAGATAAGTGATCGAATCGCCGATGGCGACCCAGGAAATCCGTCGGGGAGCCGAGGCAAGGCATGTCAAAAATATAACCAGGAACAATAAATACTTTCTCATATGGGTTCAGGATAAGTGGCAGCCCGAATATATTAATTCCGGGGGAACCGGCCGCCGATCATGCTGCCAAAACTTTTGTTATTACCTTTATCACCCAAAACATCCGCAATCATTTTGAAAAAATTACTTCTGATCCTACTTCTTTTTATTGGCCAAAAAGGCTTTTCCCAATCTGGCTTACTCCCGCTCGACGAGCAGAAAAACGTGTTCTATTCTGATTCCGGACAGCCCAAGAAATCGAAATCGGAAATATTTAAAGAAGCCCAGAACTGGATCAGTAAGACCTTCGGCAACTACGAAAACGCAGTCACATTTGAAGACCCGCAGCTTGGTAAGCTCATTTTAACCAGCTATGCGCCAGTGTCCAGCATCACTTATGAATATGTCCGTTTTGACCTCACCATTGAATGCAAAGACCAGCAGTACAATGTCCGGATTGACAAGCTGGACGGCATTTCTACCACGCACAGCCCCGTCAGGCTGGGAGTAAAGGACAATGATGCCGTGATGGAGAAGGAAGTGGCCGTCAAAACCGAGCAAAGCAAGAAAAAACGCACGGAAGCGGAAAATAACCTGAAAAATGCGAAAGCCGACCTTGACGGGATCAATAATGCCATGTTCAAACTCATGTCAGATCTCAAATTGTCGCTGACAGCGTCGGCAGAATAGTTGACTGATAATAGAGTTTTTTTGCAAAAGCAACATGGCTATCTGTTCCAGCCAGTTAGCTGCCTGTATGCCTGATCCTGAGAATAAAATTGCTTTTGTGTGCAACGTTTGATACGCTTCCTTACTCCTTGTGTCAGACTATCGCCCTTAAAAAGCATCACTACTCAATGGACTTCGAACGTGAAATTACCTTGAAAACCGGGAGGTGTGTAAAGGTTTTTGCCAATGCTGTACAAAATCATTCACGGGTGGCTTTCGAGCTCATCGTACTTGTAAAGGATCCTGATGAAAACACATTTTACCCTCCTATTGGGCCCAATCATTCCAAATACTGGCAATTAAAAAGGCTTAATGCACAGCTGGCTGGCATCTTACAGCTTCGTCATAGCGGCGTTTCGGATCGGGAGATGAAACAAATCCTTGACGAATTAAACGAAATGGTTACCGACAACGAGGCCAGTCATGCTGCCGACCTAAAATACAGCTGATATAATGATCCTTTTAAACCGTAATCTCACTTCCTCCGTTTTCAAACAAAATCCGCGCATAGTCCTCGATATTCAGCACAGGTGAAAGTTTTTGAAATCCGGCCAGCTCTGTATGAAATGGCGGTTCCTCAGACAGCCGCAGGAGCATCTGATTTGTCACATTATGATGCTGGGCAGGCATCTGAACCACCAGCTGACCGCCGGGCTTAATGTTTGAGATAATTTTCTCAAAAAGAATTTCGTGATTTTCAGCCCATTGAATGGCTGCATTGGAAAACACAAGATCCCACTTCGCATCCAGGCCAACTCCTTCTTCGATCGACAATTTTTCAAACCGAACCTGAGCATTAGCAAACGCTTTCGCACCATCAAGCATCTCAGCAGAAGAATCAATGCCCAAAACCCTGGCCCCGGAAAGCAGGTCGGCCAGCTTCCTGGTAAGTTCTCCCGTGCCGCAACCCAGATCGATCACATCCATATCAGGCTGCACTTTAATCAATGTTACCAGATCCAAAAACGGTGTAAACCGCTCATCTTTAAATTTATTATAAGTCTCCGGATTCCATGCCATAGTGTTCTTTGTTTGTTGTGATTATCGCTCAGGTTGCTGATGCTGGCAGTTCTTTATATAATCTTTTAGCCAATCGTGAGGTTGTAACGGACACTCCTGCCGCCGCCCTCGGCTTGTAACACGTTCATTTCGAGCAATGTTTGCAAATCACGGGTGGCTGTGGCTTTTGAGGTTTTGGCAATGCTCATGTATTTTTTTGCTGACATTCCTCCATCAAAACCGGCTGGACCTGCTTCGAGCATGCGTTGAACCACTCTCAGCTGGCGTTCATTGAGACGCTCTTTATGCTGGTCAAAAAACTGTGTTTTCTTTAATGTAAAATCAATCAGTTCACGGCTTTCGCGCTGCGCTTGCAATGTAATGTTTACAAAATAGTTGATCCATTCTGTAATGTGATTGCTCCGTTGCGCCTTTTTCAGAGCGGCATAATAACCCTTTCTGTCGGCTTCTATGGTCCGCGACAAGCTCATCATAATGGGGCGCCCTAACGTTTGGGATAATGTTTTTTCGGCAATTGCACGGCCGATCCGACCATTCCCATCTTCAAAAGGATGAATGGTTTCAAAATACAAATGCGCAATGGCAGCCCGAACCGGTGCGCTGCTAATGACACGGTTTCCGCCCGGCGCTGTTTCGTTAAACCAAACAAGAAAACGCTCCATTTCTGCCGGAATAATAGCTGATGGCGGCGCTTCAAAATGCACTTCTTCTTTCCCTATGCTGCCAGAAATCACTTGCATAGGCTCAGCGCCCGTTCGCCAACGCCCCACCTGAATGCGGGTTTCTGATGTAAAAAGGAGCTTATGCCAGTGGAATAATGCTTTATCAGTAAGCGGTTCGGAGAATGTTTTACGTACATCCACCATGAGTGCGCCTATGCCACGTGCCTTTGGATCGCGGACTTGCTCATGCGTTTCGTTGAGGCCAAGATTATTCCTTATCGACGACATTACGTCGAGCCGACTCAAAAACTCTCCTTCGATCTCCGATGTTTTGATAGCCTCGGAAAGCATGAGTTCTAAGAGCGATTCCTGCTGAATATCCGCTGGCAGAGATCTGAGAATACCAGTGATCTCACCAGTTTCCATGGCAAAATTATAGAGTATAGCCTCTACATCATAGCTTGAAAATGCAAAGTCAGGCCAGTCCGAAAGTTCCCAATTATATGCCATGAGCCGATTAAATTACCTATTCGGCTCAAATATAAGCAAATTTTGAGCCGAATACGTGTTTTATTCGGCTCAAAGCTGTAACTCAATAACTAATAACTACCTGCTAAGCAGAAGCATTACGCAGGCTTTGCATATCATTTCCATTTTCCAAACTAAAGATGAAAAAAAATCCCAATTTCCAGGCCGGAAATGAAAAGCGAATTGCCAACTTAGTTACTTCAAAACGAAAATAAGAAAATCCGCCTTCAACCTCTTGAAATGAATAGGAAAACGCTGTTTCTCTGCCTTTTTATACTTGTAAAATTTATCCTGCACTACGTGATCATTGCGCCGGAATATGATCTGCACCGGGATGAATATTTGCATCTCGATCAGGGTAAACATTTGGCCTGGGGATATTTATCGGTGCCGCCATTCACTTCCTGGATCTCTTATATTATCCTGCTGCTGGGAAATGGTGAATTCTGGGTGAGATTTTTCCCGGCGCTTTTTGGTGTATTAACATTGGTTACGGTTTGGAAGGCCATTGAGTCGCTGGGCGGTGGTTTGTATGCATTGCTTTTAGGTGCAACAGCCATCACTTTTTCGGTGCTATTGCGCATGAATATGCTCTATCAGCCCAATTCCGCCGACATTCTGGGTTGGACACTGCTCTATTTTTGCATTCTCCATTATCTTAAAACAGAAAAAAATAAATGGCTTTACATAGCCGGCATTGTGCTTGGTTTTAGTTTTCTGAACAAATATAACATTGTGTTCCTGGTCGCCGGCCTGGCTCCTGCGCTGTTAATTACAGGAAACCTTAAAATATTCAGAAACAAGTCGTTATACATTGCAGCACTCATTACGCTGGTTATAATTTTGCCAAATCTGCTCTGGCAGTATCAGAACAATTTCCCGGTCATTCATCACATGAAACTGCTCGCCAAATCGCAGCTTGTGAATGTGAACAGGATTGATTTTCTCAAAGAGCAACTCCTTTATTTTTTAGGGTCGATCTTCGTTATCCTGGCTGCATTTGTTTCTTTTTTTGCCTATCCTGCATTCAGAAAATACCAGGCATTTTTCTGGTCGCTTGTGTTTACGCTCGCATTGTTTACCTATCTGAGGGCCAAGGGATATTATGCCATCGGGCTCTATCCGATCTTCATCGCGTTCGGAGCGGTTTACCTTGAATATTTATGTCAAAATCGCCTGATATGGCTCCGGCCGGTGTCCATTTTGATCAGCTTGGCCTTATTCATTCCAATTTTTCAGGTGGCATTTCCCACTAAAAGTCCGTCTGAAATTGCGAAAAACTCTAAGCCGTATCAAAAACTCGGCTTGCTTCGCTGGGAAGATGGAAAAGACCATGAACTGCCCCAGGATTTTGCAGATATGCTTGGCTGGAAGGAACTTGCACAAAAAGTGGATGCGGAATACGCGAAAATCAGTGACAAAAACCACACCGTTGTGCTTTGCGATAATTACGGACAGGCAGGTGCGATTAACTATTATTCCAAATTCAAAAATATCCAGGCAGTGACCATGAATGCGGATTACATCAACTGGGTGCCTCTGGATGAAGAAATTAAACATTTGATCCTGGTTCAGAATGCAGACGATGACGATCCGGAACGAAACAAGGAAAAACCGCTTTTCAAGACAATCCGCCGCATTGGAAAAGTAGAAAACCCCTACGCACGCGAGCATGGAACGAGCATTTATGTGCTGCTGGACGCAAAAGTTTCCATTAATGATATTCTGAAAAGCGACATTGAGGAAAACAAATGGGATTAATGCTTGACAAACTCAAACAACACCCCTACCTTTGCTAACACCGTTAGGTATTTTTTGAAAAAATGGGCATCGTCGAACGAAGAATAAGGCAGAAAGAAAACATGCGGACCAATATCTTGTCCGTTGCCTTGCAGCTGGTAAAGGATGAAGGTTGGCAGTCCCTGTCGATCCGGAAAATCGCCGATGCCATTGAGTACAGCGTTCCTGTCATTTACGATCACTTCGAAAATAAAGAAGCCATCCTTTTTGAACTTTCTATGGATGGTTTTCGGTTGCTGGAAAGAACGCTCGAAAAGAACAAGAAGAAATACCAGGACCCAAAGCAACTACTCAAAGCACACGCCGAGGCCTATTGGAGCTTCGCATTCAAGAATCCTGAATATTATCAACTGATGTACGGACTGGGTATGCCCTGCTCCGGGATCGGAAAAGTGAAGCCTCAGTTAAACTGTTTCCGTGATTATATCGGGCAGGCCATTGAGGGAATTGTAAAGGAAAAAAAATCGAGCGATGATGAAACCTGCTTTAAAATTTATGCGTTCTGGTCGGTACTTCATGGTTTGATTTCAATCGTAATGATGCGCTGCTCCGATATCGACGATTCTACAATGAACAAAAAAGTAATGGATGACACGGTGGAAGCATTCATAAAAAATTTATAATTTTTTTGAAAATAAGCTAACACCGTTAGTTATAATAACCACACTATCTCTAAAAAAAGTCTATTTCCACCACAAAAAACAACCTTCATAGCCGTGAAAAAGGACCAATTAACCAAAACAAGGAAGCTTGCCTCAATTCTATTCTTAACTACAATGGCCGGCGCATTTTACAGCTGCGGCTCTTCCACAGCCAACGCACCGGCCGAAATGCCAGCTCAGTCGCTGCCCGTACTCACCGTAAGTGACCAGCAGGTTACAGCTTACAGGGAATTCACCGCATCCATAGAAGGAAGCCGGGATATCGAGATCCGCCCGCAAGTGGACGGTTACCTTGATAAAATCTCGGTCGACGAAGGTGCGTATGTACGAAAGGGTCAGACGCTCTTCCACATTGATGCACGCCCGTATACCGAGCAGCTGAACACCGCCAACGCAAGCCTGCAGTCTGCAAAAGCTGCTTTGGAAAGTGCAGCTATTAACGTGGATAAACTTACGCCGCTCGTAGCCAACAATGTGATTTCTGATGTGCAGTTAAAATCCGCAAAAGCAGCTTACGAAGCCGCCAGGGGCAATGTTGCCCAGGCGCAAGCCGCCGTGGATGCTGCCAAAATCAACATTGGGTACACGTCTATCAAAGCACCTGCCGATGGCTATATCGGCACGATTCCTTTTAAAACCGGAAGCCTTGTGGGCAAAGGAACCATGGAAGCGCTTACGGTGCTGTCCGAAACGAAGGACATTCACGTTTACTTTTCGATGAGTGAGCTCGATTTCCTTGAATTCAAAAACCAGTTTCCCGGCAACACCGTAGAGCAGAAAATCAAGCAAATCCCTGCTGTTGAGCTGCTTCTGGCCGATAATAGCGTGTATCCGCAGAAAGGAAAAGTTGAAGTTGTGGAGGGCCAGTTTGACAAAACCATGGGCGCTATTAACTTCAGGGCAACATTCCCGAACGTTAACGGGCTCTTGCGTTCAGGTAACACCGGACGTGTGCGGATTCCCAGAGAGCTTACCAGATCTGTCCTGATTCCGCAGGAAGCCACATTTGAGTTGCAAGACAAAGTGTTTGTTTACACGCTTCTGGATAGCAATAAAGTGGAAGGCCGACCGGTAACGGTTTCGGACAGAAGCGGTCGTTACTATCTGATTTCCAAAGGTTTGAAACCAGGCGAAAAGATCGTGTACAACGGTTTGGACAGGCTCAGGGACGGAATGGCCATTGCTCCTCAAAATATGTCGATGGACAGCCTGCTGCTAGCCAATCCTATATAACCTGATTTAACAAAAAAGTGGTCCCACCCGACGAATAGCGCCATAGCGAACCGATTGCTATGGACCGCTATCCGTGTGCAAAACAAAATTCACTCAACCATGCTCTGACACTCCGGAGCACAACAGCATACTTATGTTTCAGAAATTTATAGAAAGGCCTGTCCTTTCGACGGTTATCTCCATCCTTATATTACTATTAGGAGGTATCGCGCTGACGACATTGCCTATTACCAAATTCCCCGACATTGCCCCGCCAACTGTACAAGTAACGGCAGTTTACCCCGGCGCGAACGCCGAAGTCGTTGCCCGTGCGGTGGCGACACCGATTGAAGAAGCCGTGAATGGTGTTGAAAATATGACCTATATGACATCGTCGTCCAATAATGATGGCACGATGGCGCTGAATGTGTATTTCAAACAAGGCACAGATCCTGATATTGCGGCCGTGAACGTGCAGAACCGCGTATCCAAAGCGGTAAGCCAAATTCCCCAGGAAGTAGTCCAGGCGGGAATTTCGACGCAGAAGCAGCAGAACAGCATCATTATGTTTGTGGCTTTGTCCAGTGAAGACAGCACTTATGACGAGACGTTCTTATTAAATTATATCAAGATAAATCTGGTGCCTCAGCTGCAACGTATACCCGGTGTCGGACAGGCCCAGCCATTTGGAACGAGGGATTATTCCATGCGGATTTGGCTGAAACCCGACCGCCTTGCTGCCTACAAATTATCGCCCCAGGAAGTTACGAATGCCATTCGTGAGCAAAGCCTTGAAGCGGCGCCGGGCCGTTTGGGTGAGAGTACCAAGGAGGTTTTCGAATATGTATTAAAATACAAAGGAAAGCTAACGCAGAACACTGAATACGAGAACATTATTATCAAAGCCAACAGCGACGGTTCGGTAATCCGGTTGAAAGACCTGGCCCGGGTTGAGTTTGGTTCTTACACCTATTCATCCAATGGCAAGTTAAATGGCGATCCTTCATCCGGCGTAGCCGTTTTCCAGACTGCGGGAACAAACGCAAACGAGATCCTGATCCAGGCCGAAGCATTGCTGGCTGATTTCGAAAAAACGCTTCCTAAGGGTATGAAAACGACCATTATGTACAACTCCAAAGACTTTTTGGATGAGTCCATCGGTCAGGTGCGGACGACATTGATCGAGGCATTTATCCTGGTTTTCATCGTCGTATATATATTCCTGCAAGATTTCCGTTCGACATTGATCCCGGCCATTGCGGTGCCTGTGGCCATTGTAGGGACATTTTTCTTCATGCAGATTTTTGGTTTTACCATTAACTTCCTGACGCTGTTTGCATTGGTTCTTGCCATCGGGATTGTGGTCGATGATGCCATTGTCGTCGTCGAGGCCGTCCATTCCAAGATGGAGCTCACGCATATGGATGCCCGCCCTGCCACAAAAGAATCGATGAACGAGATCTCGGGCGCTATCATTTCCATCACATTGGTTATGGCGGCGGTTTTTGTTCCGGTTGGTTTTATGCAAGGTCCGGCGGGGGTTTTTTACCGGCAGTTTGCCTTCACGCTGGCCATAGCCATCCTAATATCAGCACTTAACGCCTTGACATTAAGCCCTGCATTATGTGCGTTGTTCTTAAAAAATCCGCATGCGAATCAGTCACAAAATGGACATTTAGTTCAAAAAGGCTTTTCTGCCAGGTTTTTCTCTGCTTTCAATACAGGTTTCCAGACGATGACGGACAAATATATCCGTAGCCTGCAATTCCTGGTAAAACGTAAATGGATCACCATCGTAGGCTTGCTGGTTATCACAGGCTCAACACTTTGGTTAACGCAAACAACCCCAACGGGTTTTATTCCGACAGAGGACCAGGGCTTTCTCTTATATGCGCTTAACACGCCTCCGGGAAGCTCGCTGGACCGTACGCAACGTGCAATGGCACAGGTTGATAGCATTGTAAAAGGCTCGCCGATTGCAGAGAACCGTTACATTGTGGAAGGGATGAACATTATCTCCAATTCCAATGCATCGCCATATGGTGTTGGTTTTATTAAGATGAAACCCCAGGCGGAACGCGGCGACGTGAAGAATTTTGATCAGATCGTGGCTATGATGTCGCAGAAAGTAAGGGCTGTGAATGATGCCAACGCGTTTTTCTTTACATTCCCGACCGTGGATGGTTTTGGTAATGTGAGTGGTTTTGAATTTATGCTGCAAGACCGCGGCAATGGTTCGCTGGAAAAGCTAAGCGCTACAACCAATAAGTTTCTGGCGGCCCTGATGCAGAAAAAAGAGATTGCATATGCCTTCACCACATTTGCGACTGCAAATCCGCAGTATATGCTGGAAGTTGATAATGCCAAAGCGAAGCAGCTGAATGTGCCTGTGAATGAGCTGTTGCAAACATTGCAAATCTATTATGGCAGCAGCTTTGTCTCGGATTTCAACCGTTTCGGTAAATATTACCGCGTGATGGCGCAGGCAGATGCCTCCTATCGGGCCAATCCTGCCTCTTTGAACAATATCCATGTTAAAAATACGGAGGGTGAAATGGTGCCTGCCAATCAGCTCGTGACATTAAAACGCGTTTTTGGACCGGAAACAGTTACGCGGAACAACCTGTACAATGCCGTGGCGATCAACGGAACACCAAAACCCGGGTATAGCACGGGTGATGCCATCCGCGCCGTGCAGGAAACAGCAGCGGAGGTTTTACCAAACAATTACCGCACCGAATGGACGGGTATGACAAGGGAAGAAATCAATGCAGGTTCACAGATCCTTTTGATCTTTGTTTTGAGCCTCGTGTTTGTTTATTTCTTGTTAGCGGCTCAGTATGAGAGCTATATCCTGCCTTTTGCGGTGATTTTCACGATTCCGCTGGGTGTTTTCGGAGTAATGCTTTTCATTAATTTATCGGGCATTGAAAACAACATTTATGTACAGGTCGGCTTGATCATGCTCATCGGTTTGCTCGCCAAAAATGCCATCCTGATCATTGAATATGCTGTGCAACGCCGTAAAGCGGGCATGACGATCGTTGAGTCGGCGATGGAAGCTTCGCGGTTGCGGTTAAGGCCTATCTTGATGACATCATTTGCCTTTATCGTCGGACTGATCCCCTTGATGAGAGCAACCGGGGGTTCAGCTTTGGGTAACCGTTCTATCGGAACAGGCGCGGTCGGCGGGATGTTGACGGGCGTGATATTCGGGATTTTTGTGATCCCGGTTCTGTATGTCATTTTTCAATATTTACAGGAGAAATTTGTCGGTAAGCCCAAAGAACTGCGCAGTGAAAGTGCAGCACATTGATCTGCCTTTTTGAAATACAAAACCGACTACCACAACAAAGAACCACAATGATGAAACCGAAATTTAAACAATTATATATCCCGCTTTCCCTGCTGGCAACGGTGCTGATCGCCTCCTGCAAAGTGAGCAAAGACTATCAGCGCCCGGAAGTCGCCCTGCCTACCCAGTATCGCAATGTCACTTTTGCCGACACGGCGACCATTGCGGACATGGAATGGAGAAAATTCTTCCCTGACACTACATTGCAAGGGCTTATCCAGCGCGGATTGTCCTATAACTACGACCTGCAACTGGCTTTGAAACGCATTGACGTGGCCGAGCAGCAGGTTAAACAGGCGAAATTTTTACAGATCCCAACACTGGATTTACAGATTACAGGCACCTACAACCGTCCTTCCAGCAACAGTTTGACCGGCCTTAGTGCAAGTAATTTTCTAAAATCGAAGCACATTGAAAACTATCTCGGCGCAGTGAACCTGAGCTGGGAAGCAGACATCTGGGGAAAGATCCGCAGGCAGCAGCAGGCTACATTAGGCCAGTATCTGCAAACCTATGAAGCAACAAAAGCCGTTCAAACCAAGCTTGTTGCGGACATTGCCAAGGGTTTCTTCAATCTTTTAATGCTGGACAAACAACTGGCAATTGCCAAAAGCAACCTGGAATTGAGCGATAATACTTTGCGCCTGACCCGTCTTTTGAAAGATGCAGGAGAGGTTACCTCGCTTTCTATCCAACAATCCGAAGCCCAGCGCGAGTCCATCGCCTTGCTTCTTCCACAACTGGAACAGGACATTGCGATTCAGGAAAATGCCTTGCAAATACTGACCGGACAAATGCCCAACAGCATTGCGCGCAACGTGCAACTCTCCGATTTCAATGCCACCGACAGCCTGGCAACCGGTGTGCCGGCAGGTGTTTTGAGCCGCCGTCCTGATGTCAGGGCTGCTGAAATGTCCGTTTTGGTGGCCAATGCGCAATTGGGTGTTGCACAGGCAAGTATGTATCCATCGCTCATCATTACGGCAGCCGGCGGGATCGAATCGTTCAAATCCAGCAACTGGTTCAACATTCCGGGGTCATTGTTTGGCCTGGCGGCAGGGACCATTGCGCGTCCTATTCTGGCAAGACGAGAGTTGAAAACCAATCTGGAAGTTGCCAAAATACAGCGCGAACAGTCGGTGATCCAGTTCCGTCAGTCGGTGCTGAATGCGGTGGGCGAGGTTTCTAATTCTTTGGTTCAAACCCAAAAATTAAAAGAGCAGGAAGCGATCGCCAATAATCAGGTAACTATTTTACAAGCAGCCATTACCAATGCGCAATTACTGTACAAAAGTGATATGGCCAATTATCTGGAAGTGATCACTGCACAGGGCAATGCTTTACAAGCTGAACTGAACCTCGCATTCATCCGCAGCCAGTCTCTCATTGCCCGGGTAGATCTTTACCGGAGCTTAGGCGGCGGTTGGAAATGAGTTTTTTATAATACTTTATTAGCCATGATTTAGTTGAATGCAGAAGCAAAAAGCCGGGGATCTTGATTGGTCTCCGGTTTTTTGCTTTATAAGAGAATTTAAACTTGCAACAACGTTGCATATAAGACAGCATTTCCTATCTTTACGTTATCATCGCACGGTCGATAAAAGCGGCTGAGCATTACATCTTTACAGCATTTAGCATCATGGAAAATACTGATTTTGAAGTAATTATTATTGGCGGAAGCTACGCCGGACTGTCGGCGGCAATGAGCCTGGGCAGGTCATTAAGAAAGACATTGGTTATCGACAGCGGCAAACCCTGCAATGTCCAAACGCCACATTCACACAACTTCCTGACACAAGACGGGCGGACGCCAGAAGACATCGCGCTATTGGGCAAAGAACAAGTTGCAAATTACCCGACCGTGCAATTTCACGATGGGCTGGCCGAAACCGGCCGCAAAACAGAAAATGGATTTGAGATAGCAACTGAAAACGGCGACACATTCACTGCCAAAAAACTGATTTTCGCCACAGGATTAAAAGATCAGATGCCAGACATTGCAGGTTATGCCGAATGCTGGGGAATATCGGTCATACATTGCCCCTACTGCCATGGTTATGAGGTAAAAAACGAAAAAACCGGCATCCTGGCCAATGGCGATGCAGGTTTTGAATACGCCAAACTGATCTCGAACTGGACCAAAGATCTCACCATTTTCACAAATGGCGCTTCCGAACTTACGCCTGAGCAAACTGAAAAAATTTCCACCCGCAACATCCGCATCGTCGACAAACCCATTGCGTCGCTAATCCATAAAAATGGACTCCTCGAAAAAATCGTTTTCAAAGACCAATCCGAGGAGCCCATCACCGCAATTTATTCACGCCCCGCATTCAAACAGCATTCCGCAATTCCCGAACAACTGGGCTGCGCATTAACGGAAACCGGCCTTTTGAAGCTGGAAACGTATCAGCAAACAAGCGTCCCGGGCATCTATGCAGCCGGAGACAATTCACACATGGCCCGGTCCGTAGCCCTGGCAGTATCCGCCGGCTCTATGGCCGGCGCACTGATCAATCGGGAGCTGATCGAGGAGGCGTTTTGATAACACTATGGCCCTGTCATGCTGAGCTACTAACCTTGTCATGCTGAGCGGAGTCGAAGCACGTTACCAAGGAGCAGCGTGCTTCGACTCCGCTCAGCATGACAGGGGTAGTAGCGCGTTACTTCAACATCACCTTCTGCGGCATGCCGAACAGCATCTCTCCTACTCCGGACGTCTTCACGCCTACTCTTGCATATACATACTCCCTTCCCGCTAGGGCGGGCGAGAGAGTTGCGGTTAGTGTTATGGGCTTGGAGATATCTTTGATGTTGGCGGCGACTTCCTGGGCGTTTCCGGCGTTGTTGTTTGGATCTACGATGCTGGTGGTGCCGATATACAAATTCACCCTTTCCAATGTCCGGGAGTTGTTGATTTGTTTCAGGTTGAATGTTACGGAAACCCTTCCCTCGCCTTTTGCATAATTTTCATTTTGAAAAACAAAGTAAGGCTGCACCGGAACATCCAGCTCTGCGCTCCCGTTCAGGGCAACGTCAATGGTATCCGTGTTGTCCACCCACGGGCCATTGCCGCGCAGCCGGACGAGTTTGTAATTACCATCAAATAAAGAGGCCGAGAACGTACCGTCCTGCCTCACATGCACAGGGATTTTGGTAAATAATTGATATCCCCGTTGCCAGAGTTCCAGCTGCACACCATTGGAGCGCAGCCCTATCGGCTGACCTTCGTACACAACCCGGCCCGTAAGCACGGATTTTGGCTCCACGCGGTTGTCTTTTTCGCAGGCACTAAGCAGCGCCGAGAGCGCCAGCACGGCCAGGAATTTAAAATGAATGTGATTCGCTTTCATATAATGGATCAATGAAATGGGTTCCTGACAATTTTGGGGTTATTATCGATCACGATCTGTTCAATGGACGAGTAGTAATTGCCCATCTGGAAGAATCGTGGCGCGCGGAAACGGGGCGCAACAAGTTTGTCGAACACGTATTTTCCGTGCGTTGCATGCCCTGGGCGCACAATGCGGTAGGGATATAAGGCATACATGACGGCATCGGGATTGGAAGCGTTCCCGTTCCAAAGCTCATGCGCAATGCGCCATCTTTTCAAGTCCCATACGCGATGGTCTTCGAAAGCCAGCTCGACGCGCCTTTCATTTTGCAAACGGGCTATGGTAAGGGCTTTAAGACTGTTTGCACCAAATCCCGCACGTTCGCGAACAAGGTTTACATATTTCAATGCATTGGCTGTTTTGCCTGTTTCCAGAGCCGCCTCTGCTGCGTTCAGGTAAATTTCACCCAGGCGATAACGTACCCACCACATGTCGCTGCGAATGCCGCGTGTGCTGGACATGGCGGTTTGATCCACATATTTTCTCAGATAAAAACCAGAGTTGGTAACCTCCGTCTGAGAGCGTTGCGGGCCCGATGAACCGGTTAGCAAGCCACCATCTTCATAAGTTGAGCCTAATGTGTTAGATTCTACATTTTGAAAGCTGTTCGTTGCGGCGCTCCAAACTTTTACCCCGGCCTGGATCTGCACAGGCGTGCCGCGGAAAGATGTTCCGGGATAAACCACCGTGCCGTACAAGCGGGCGTCTTTGTTGGCAAACACTTCTGCTACATTATTGTAGTAAATGTAATCTGTATTCCCTGCGTTACGTGTTTTCAGCTCGCCGGACGTGCCGTCCAGATATTCAAAGTCTTCAACAAGGTTCAGCGAAGGCGTTATCGACGAAGAAGACAGGTTGTCTTCGCGCACATTGCGGGCAATGTTGTCATATGTGAAACCATGTCGCTTGTCTTTGCTTACCAAAAAATCCTGTGCAAGAATGATCTCGGGGTTGGCGGATTTCTTGGTTACCGCATCGTAAAAGTTCTCACCCAGGTTTGGGTTTGTTTTGTAAAGCGAATATACGCCGCTGTTGATGATCTCCTCCGAAGCAGCCAGTGATTTAGCATAATAATCGGCCGCACGTGACGCCGGGATCCCTACTTCCCCGCCCGGCGTGGAAATGGGTGAAGCCATCAGGTTATTGTATTTTGCAATCGAACCGGCGTAGAGCATGGCGCGGCTTTTCAATGCCATAGCCGTGTATTTATTGGCACGCGTGTTGCTGCCGCCATTGCCCAGCTGGTCCTTGATCGCATCGAGTTCGGAAGCAATAAAGTCGTACACTTCCTCTTCTTTGGCGCGCGGCTGTTGCAGATATGAAGGATCACCATTGTAGTCGTATATCAACTGCTTGGTAACCAGCGGCACACCGCCCATTCTTTTCACCAGGTCAAAATAAACTTGTGCTCTCAGGAAACGAAGTTCGGCTGAAAACTGGATTTTCTGCTCATCCGTGAGCGAAGTGCCAAATTTTTCAATGTTTTCAAGGGCAAGATTAATGTCCCTTACCAACACGTAATCCCAAAGCCTCCATCGCTCGAATGCGTAAGTGACAATGTTGTTCCGTGCGTCATCATTGTTGGACCACATGGCCTCATCATATGCTGCAAAATCCTGCCAGCCTTCCTTATTGGGAATAGTAGCATCCGTTGTGGAACTGTGGTTAAGATCCGTGTGGTAAGGCAAACGGTCGTAATAGTTGGCCAGCAGGCCGGTTATCAGCTTGGGATCGTTCCATATCTGGTCTTCCAGGATAATGTTTTGCGGCTTTCTGTCCAGCCATTCCTCTGCACATCCCGACATGATCAGGACGAAGAAAGCGAGGATATATTTTGAAAATCGTTGCATAGCGGATTTGAATTAGAAATTGATACTAAAACCGGCATTAAACAATCGCTGCTGCGGATACACGAGCGCATTACCGGACGAAATCTCAGGATCGATCTCATATTTCTTGACATTATCGATCGAGAACAGATTGCTGGCATTCACATAAATGCGAAGGCCGCTGCTTCCCAGTTTTTTGAAAACTTTTTGATCAAAACTATAACCCAACTCAATGTTTCTGAGGCGTATATAGCGCACATTGGTGATCCAGAAATCACTTTTACGGAAATTCACATGGCTGGAATTGTCCTTTCTGATCGCAGGGTAAGTTCCGGGGATCCATTTGCTGTTGGGATCGAAAGGATCTTCGCGGTGCCAGCGGTCTTCGAGCATAAAATGCGGCGATGTCCCGTTGTTTTGGTAAGGGATTTTTAATTCAAAAGCACGCTGAAAACTTTGTAACGAGGCTCCGGCAAAATCGGCAAACAACGAAAAACCCTTGTAGGAAACGCTGCCATTAAGCGCAAAGCTCAGGTAAGGATTGGCGCCTTCTGCATAACCGATCGGGCGCTCGTCCAGGGTGTTAATGATCCCGTCACCATTGACGTCTTTGTAAATAAAATCCCCTGGAAGATGTGTGCGGTTGCCTTGTCCGTCATTGTCAATCAGGTGACTCTCAATTTGTTCCTGAGACTGAAACTGTCCTTCAACCTGGTAACCCCAGTTAATGTTGCCCCAGCGGTCTACGTACGAGTCGCGGTATTCATGGTAGGAGTTCCCGAAACGCGGTTTGTAGAAATCGAGGTCACGGCGGCGGGATAATGTTGCGTTGGCACTAACTGTGTAATCAATTTGACCTACTGCGCTTTTGTAGGTAAGCACCCCTTCAATTCCCCGGTGCGTATCGCTGTTCAGGTTTTCGTTGGGCAATGTATAGCCTACTTCTGATGGCAGCAGCACGTCATAACGGGCAGCAGGAAGTCCGTCTCTTTTTCTTTGGAAAATATCAACCTGACCATTCAATTTCCCGCCCAGCAGACCGAAGTCAATTCCGAGGTTGGTAGAAATGTTGGTGATCCAGGAAAGCGTCGTAATGGGCAACCCGCGCGGCCTTACGCCAATGTTGTATTGTCCATTGAAAATGGCGCTTCCCTGCAGGAAGTTATAGCCGGGCAAATAACTGAATGGCGATACGATGAACGGCTCATTGACAACAGTGGCGTTCCTGTCACTCCCCGTGCGACCATAAGAAGCGCGGATTTTCAGGCTGCTGAACACGTTTTCAAGCTTTCCCTTGAAGAAATTCTCCTCTGAGATCCGCCATCCCGCGGAAACGCCGGGAAAGAAACCGAACCTTTTTCCGGGTGCATATAGGAAAGAGCCATCGTAACGGCCCACCGCTTCAAGCAAATATTTTTGTTTAAAATTATAATTCACACGGCCAATGTATCCTGCGCGCGCTTCCGTACTCCACTCATCGATCAGCAAATCCTGATTCGCAAAAGACATCAATGGAATGTAATTGTTTGGCGGAACGGTGTGCACAACCAGGTAAGTGTTCACATTGTCCGATTGCTCGTAGGCTGCAACAGCGGAAAGCTCGTGATCGCCGAAGGTTTTGCTATAATTCAGCTGCAACTGTGCGAAGCGGTCCACAATGTTGCGTTTGCGACGCTCACGCCATGGATTCTGGTTTCCCCCACCCGCTACGACATTGTATTTGTCGGTGGCCTCATCATATTTATAAGCATCGTAAGTGTATTCAAAACCATCAAAATCGAAATTGTGGTATTGATATGAATACGTTCCCTTCACTTTCAGGCCGAATGCAAAATCGTATTCTGCATAAAAGTTGCCCTTCACCACGCGTGTGATCTCGTCAATATAACCCGTAATATCCCGCTTATAGGTAGCGGGGTTCACATTTACATTGTGAGTCTGGTTGATGTATTTCGGATTATCATTGGCATAAGGGCGTTCGGTTGGCCACATGGTAAATATGCTCAGGAAAGGGTTGAAATAATCGTCCAGCCCAGGCACACCCACCTGAAAACGGTCTTCGATACGGGCACTGATCTGCGCGCCGACTTTCAGCCTCTTGGTAATGCTCGACTCCACATTCGCCTGCACGTTGGTACGCTTAAAACTGTAATCTTTGATAAGGGCATCCTGGCTCAAATGACCCACAGAAAGGAAGTAGCTGATCTTTTCCGTGCCGCCGGATACATTGGCATTCAATGAATATTGCGGCACGTTAGGACGCATTACCATTTTGTAATAATCAAAACTCTGATAACCCTTTTCATTCCCTGCTTTCCATTTGGCAAGTTCCTCAGGCGTAATAGAAGGCGTACGACCCTGGTTCACGTCCGATTCCACAAGCCCCCGCATGTGCTGGTAAGCGCTCGCCGGCTTGGGGTAACGCGTAAAATTCTGCAAACCATAGTAACCCGAAATGTTGATCCGGGCGGGACCATCCCCTGCTTTTCCTCTTTTTGTCGTAACCAAAACAACCCCGTTCGCTGCACGGAGTCCATATACTGCGGCAGAAGCATCTTTAAGGATCGAAACACTTTCAATATCGTTCTGACCCAGGTTATTGAAGTTGGTCGCATCGGAGGGAATTCCGTCGATGACAAAAAGCGGGGTTCCCAGGTTCCGGATCTGGATAGTGGTCGCAGCACCCGGACGGGCATCTGCTTTTCGGGCAGTAATCCCCTGAACGCGGCCCACCAGCGCATCAGAAGTACCAACCGATGGCGTACGGATGAGGTCTTTGGCCTGAATGTTGCTCACCGCGCCCGTTACCGCCGCCGAAGATTGCGTGCCATATCCTACCACCACAACTTCTGTAAGCTCCTCGCTGCTAGGCAGTAATGTAATGTTAAATGCAGATTGATTGCCAATGGCTACATCTTGCGATGTGTATCCTATGAAAGAAAAGGTCAGCGTCTGAGCCGCATCTTCAACCACCAGTGTAAAGCTTCCGTCGGTGCCAGTGGTCGTTCCCCGGCTGGTCCCTTTGATAATGACGCTTACGCCAGGCAACGGCGTATTTTTTTCATCAATAACCTTCCCGGTCAGGGTTTTATCAATGCGCCTGTGCGGACTGTTTGCTGCCGCTACGGGTGCGGGTGCAGCTTGTAAAATGCCCGGAGAATGCATTATCCCTGCTACCGTGACGGCACAAAGAAGCCTGCAAAGTCCCGGGAGGGGATTTTGTCTAAATGGGTTCATAAAATTGAGTTTAGCTTAAAGGTGAGTAATGAAAACCAGGATTAATGTTTCATAGGGGAATATTAGTTCGTGATGATACTACAAGTTTCAATCGGTTTCTACAATACAATTTTAACACAATATAATACCAAATACATTTCAGGATTTGATTAGTATTGACTGTATTTTGATGTGTTTTATAAATAAACCGGCATTTTATTGAAAAATAATGCCATATGTACATGATGTTGTTTGGGTCCGGCAGACCAGAGTATTCCTTCGTGCATGGTCGCAACATCACACAACTGACTCCTTTATAATATGGCCGTCAGTCTATACGTAGAATTCATTGTATAAATTAAATTTCATTTCGTCGGATGTTGATTTATTATGGTTACTTTTCTTGCCGGGTCGTGCGAACGCTGGCGACCATCAACAAACCATAGATCGCAATTTGAATGAAACTCTACATTAAGTATATGGTCAGCTTGCGGTGCAAAATGATGGTTGAGGAGGAACTGCGCAAGTTGGAGATAGCCTACTCGCTCATTGACTTGGGCATGGTGGAAATTGCAGGTGAAATATATCCGCAGCAGCGTGAAATGCTAAAAAACAACCTGCTCAAATCCGGGCTGGAATTGATGGATGATAAAAAAAGTATTCTGATTGAGAAAATTAAAAATCTCATTATTCAGATGATCCACCATTCTGATGAATTTCCCAAAATCAATCATTCAGACTACATCAGCCAGCAATTGGGTTATGATTACACCTATCTGGCCAATGTATTTTCCGAGGTAAAGGGCATTACGATCCAGCAATTTATCATCATTCACAAAATTGAAAGGGTAAAAGAACTGATCCTTTACGACGAGCTGAACCTGACGCAGATATCTTACAAAATGAATTACAGCAGCGTAGCCTATTTGTCCAATCAGTTTAAGCAGATCACGGGTCTTACGCCGTCTTTTTATAAACAATTAAAAGGTAAAAGAAGCGGGAATTTGGAAAACGTGTGAATGTTATAACTAATACTACACATGCTATAACATTACTTGAAGGGGTTAAGGTCATATTTGTGCGGTGAAAATACTTTCACAATTTATTCAAGCATATATGAAAACATCTTTCTTCTTCAACATTCTTACCGTTTCGCTTTCTGCACTTTGCCATTTAAGCATGGCTCAAACCGTGCCTACTTTCGGCGGGGCTGAGACATTTGCACTTTATACATCCGCTGGGGAGTTTGCTAATACAGGAACAACATTGGTTACCGGCGACATCGGAAACGGGACAGGCGCTGTGACCGGCAATGCAGTTACGCTGGTCGGGCAGAGCCACTTTGGCGATACCCAGGGTGTTGCGGCTGCCGCAGATGTTGCTACGGCTTATAGCGTGCTGACCAGTGGAACACTTAATCCATGCGGATTTCCGCTAGCCGCCACACTGGACGGCGTGACGCTGCTTGCCCCAGGCGTGCATTGCAGCACAGAGGCCACTTCTTTTTCAGGCAGCCTTATTTTAAACGGAAACAATGATCCAGATGCTGTTTTTATCATCAAGATAGGAGGAGCACTTTCGGTGGACGCACCTGCAAATATCGTTTTAACCGGCGGAACATTGCCCAAGAACGTATACTGGGTAGTCAACGGTGCTTTCAACCTGGCAGCAGACATTGATTTTATCGGCACCGTTGTTAATGAAGGCGCCATCTCACTGGGAGCGGGTGCAACTCTTTCGGGAAGAGCGCTTTCGACCGCTGGAAAAATATCGTTGAACGGTAATGTTGTCTCGAATGTAGAAGTTTCCCTTCCCGTGACGCTTTTAAGCTTCGATGTAAATAAAGGCGAGCAGTCCTCGGTTACGTTAAACTGGGCAACAACAGCGGAGACAAACAGTGATCGTTTTGAAATACAACGCAGCCAAAACGGCAAACAGTGGATTGCAGTAGGAAGTGTAATTTCCAATGGTGAAAGCACCAAGCTACTCTCCTACTCTTTCTCGGATAATGCGCCAAAGACCGGCAACAACTTGTACAGACTGAAAATGATCGATAAGGACGGGACCTTTGCATTCAGCCGGATCAGGAGTATTAATTTCCAGTCTGCCAACAGAACAGCCCTTTATCCAAACCCAACCATTGACCGCCTTTCCGTTCTTTCGAAAGATCTGGATAAGATCGCACGCGTGCAATTCATGGATGTTTCCGGAAAATTGATAATGGACCAGAAAAACAATGATTCGTCGAATGCGGTATCAGAATTCAATATCAACCATTTTCCGGCCGGGCTGTACATAGTTAAAGTAATTTTCGCCGACGGATCCGTTGACCGCGCGAAAGTTTTGAAGAAATAATCACAGGCATTTTTAGATAGATGTAAGCAGCTATATGCACACTACTTTTACTATTAAACTCCATCCGTGATAACTATCATTTAATTTCTATTTTTTTCGATTACTTTCTTTTTACCTTTGTAATAGTAAAATGAAGTGTGCCGGATGTTCGGTGCTGACTGATCGGAATAACGATGAAATTACTGTTTTTAAGAAGGGAAAACATCCGTATTTATATCCCATTGCTCATGACCATTTGTTTGGTTATGAGCTTTTTTTCGGCCCATGCGCAGCAAAAACCCCGCATTTTCATCAGCACCGATATCGGCGGGACCGATCCGGATGATTTCCAATCGATGATCCATCTGCTGATGTATGCAGACCGTTTTCAAATTGAAGGATTGGTTTCCACTTCGTTCCAGACCGGTCGCAAAAAGGACATCCTGGATATGATTGATTTGTATGAAAAGGATCTTCCCAAACTAAAAAAGCATCAAAAGGCCTTTCCCGAGCCCGCTACATTGCGCAATGTGTGCAAACAGGGAGCAACAGCGTGGGCGCCTTATAAGGGTTTCGCCGAAAAAACGGAGGGTTCAGAATGGCTCATTTCTTGTGCTAAAAAGTCTTCCGACCAGCCGCTTTGGGTGCTGGTATGGGGTGGTATCGAAGATGTTGCACAAGCATTGCATGATGCGCCGGAGATCGCGAAAAACATACGGGTGTACTGGATCGGCGGCCCGAATAAAAAATGGGGCGTGAATGCCTATGACTACATCGCCGCCAACCACCCGGATGTTTGGATGATCGAATGCAACGCCACTTACCGCGGCTGGTTTATGGATGCCGGATCGTCCGCAGACATAACGGCAGAAGCCTATTATCCGAATTACATCAAAGGCCGCGGAGCAATGGGAAAGGATTTTATTAAGTATTACAAAGGCAACATTAAAATGGGCGACACACCTTCGCTGGCCTATGTCATGCACGGCAATCCGGATCAGCCGACAGGCGAAAGCTGGGGCGGCTCTTTCACGCCGATCACAAGGAGTTCGAGAACCATTTTCGATCGCAACACCACCACTGCCGACACCGTAGCCACTTACGGCGTCATTGAGTGGCGGTTTCAAGGACCAAACATTAATGTTCCCGCCGACTCGGCTGTGTTCACGCTCAGCATCAGCGGTCAGCAATGGCCTGGTTATTACATTGGCGACGGTAAATACGCCGTTCGCTACTCTCCCAAGCAAGTCGAGGTGGGCGAATATACCACCATCAGCAGCATTGCAGAGCTCAATGGTAATACCGGAAAATACGTCAGCACCGCACCCTGGCCCGGAAAAACCGAACCGCACGACTACAAGCTCGGCAAAAACTGGTACGGCGACCTCCCGGACCCCAATCTTTTCATAGACCAGCAGCAAGGCGCAAAAACCATCTCAAAACACCGAAAAGCATTCCTGACAGACTGGGCAAAAAGATGGGCCTGGCTGGAATGATACCGCTCATAACACTTTCAAAATACTTCTTTTCTAAAATGATAAATTGATCCTGGGTTCGGTTGGCTTTGGGGCTGGCTGCTTTTTGCCCTTATAATTTATCTTATAGAAATGTCTTCGAAAACCTCATCGGATAAGGACCATATTGCCCAAATAAAAAAGGGATTTTTCAATTTTGGTCAGATCGAAAAGTATTTTGTTAATGATAAACGGGATGGGGTTTTCCAGGTAATTTCCGACAGAACATTTCAGGATCTGGACCTTGAAGACGTTTTTAAGTTTATCGACAGGACTGTTTCCTGCGTCGGTCAGCAGTATTTGTATTACTTCATGCGGGTAATTCCCCTGGGTGACGCCCGCAAGGAGCGCTTGGAAAACGTTATCTCTATTTTTCAAGCCGATCCTGCATTAAGGGCCGCAACCACCACAGAGATTTCAAAACTTAATAAAAACGACGCTTACTATATCACGTCGCTTTTCCACGGCAAGTACACACCCAGGCCAGGCTGGTACTGGCTTATCAAACTACTTTCTGCGGTCAGCGTGCTTTCTGTTATAATGGCTTTCTTCTTACCGCAGATCCTGATTTTCCTGATCGTCCTGCTGCCTGTGAATCTGGGTATCCACTATTGGAACAAGAACAATCTATACCAATACGGAAGCTCCATTCCACAGCTTTTGATATTGACCCAAACAGCCCGCAGCATCTTGAAAAACCCGGAATTCACAGCGCAAAACAATGCATTGCAAGCGCAGGTCAGTATGCTGGATCAATTGGGGTTGCCCATGTCCATTTTCAAGATCGAGGCCAAGCTGCAAGGTGAGATCGGCATGTTTGTTGATTATGTTTTTGAATTATTTAAAGCACTGCTTCTGGTTGAGCCTGTGCTGCTCTTTACAATCTTGAAAATTCTGGATTCCAAAAGACAGCACATCGAGGATGTTTTCCGGTTCGTTGCGGAAACCGACATTGCCCTGTCAACACTCGCACTCAGAGAAAGTGTCCCCTACGCTTGTCAGCCTGACTTTCATTTACAGTTAAAGCACCTGCAAATCAGGGGTGTATACCACCCGCTGATATTTGACGGCGTGGCCAATGACTTAACATTACAAACTAAATCTGCATTGCTGACAGGTTCCAATATGTCGGGAAAGACCACTTTCATCCGGACCGTGGGCATTAATGCGCTGCTTGGACAAACCATTAATACATGCTTTGCCCATGCATTTGCTATGACTGCCATGAAAATACATTCGTCTATCCGCATCTCGGATGATTTGCTGGGGGACAAAAGTTATTATTTCGAAGAGGTGCTTACCATTAAAAATCTGTTGGAAGAAAGCAGGTCGGGCCATTCCAACCTGTTTCTGCTGGACGAACTTTTTAAGGGCACCAATTCGGTTGAGCGCATTGCTATCGGCAAATCGGTGCTCAGTTACCTCACACAAGGCAGCAATCTGGCGCTCGCCTCAACGCACGACCGGGAGCTTTCCAACTTTCTGGCGGACACTTTTGACCTTTATCACTTTACGGAAGTCATTCACCAGGATGCCGTCATTTTCGACTACAAGCTGAAACCGGGCAAACTGGTGACAACCAATGCCATCCGGATTCTGGAACTGAACGATTATCCCAGCGAAGTTGTGCATGAGGCGCTCACCTTAGCGGGAAATCGCTGAACGGTCCGGCTCAGACTTCCCTGCCCGCCGCCACCAAAGCAGGAAACCCGTCACGGCCAGCAACCCGGGCGTCAGCCCGATGATCACATAAAATATCCTGACGGGCAGCCCGCCAAAGTTGCCAACATGCAAAGGATGAAACGTTGCTTCAATGCGTTCGCCGACAGATTTATCTGCTAATGTATTGATCTTAAAAACCTTACCTGTGTATTGATCAATCCTCACTGAATTCAAAGCACCCCAGAGTTTCCATTGTCCCTGCTCATAGCCTCTGACTTCAAATTTTCGTTCAGGTTGCGTAGGCAGATACACATAGGTTGGGTCCAGATCCGGCAGCGCCTTCCTGGCAGCACGGAGCATTTCGTCGGCCGAAACCGTCATTGCATTGTTCCGTTTGCCTGGCAGGAGTTCTTTCTCCCAGGTTTTGGGTTCAAAAGCGAAGAGGTTCATCCAAAAGCCGGTGAAGAAAATAATAGCATTGAACAACATTGACCATACCCCCACAATCCGGTGCAAATCGGAACTGATCGTGCGCCAGTTTTTCCGGTTGATGGAAATTTGAAAAGACAGGACGCGCCAGATATTTTTCCTATAAACAATAGCGCCGGTCAGCACGGACAACAACATTGTGATACCAAAAATAGCCGTGAGCGCCGCGCCTGGGATGCCCAGCTGGAAGCTGAAATGGAATTGGAACAACCATTCAATAAAACTCGGCACAAACTGGCTAGCAGGCCCTTCCCTGAGAATAGCGCGAGTGTAAGGATTGAACGAGATCAATGCCAGGTCATAAGTTAGCAAGCGAGCATCATTGAAATAAATCCTGAAATCATAAGCATCACCCGGCCCTGCGTCGGGATTAAGCCAGGCAATGCCGTCCAGGTTTGGATAACGGGCGGTGATCGTTTTATAGCATTGCATTAGCGCGTCTTCCGGCACGTGGGTCGCCGCCGGAGATACGCGAAGCAGGTTACGGTTGGCCAGATGGTCGAGCTCAGTTTTGAAAACAAGAACGGAACCACTTAACCCCAACAAAACCAGGAATACGCCCGTTACCAGCCCAAGCCAGCTATGCAGCTTGAACAGGCCCCGTGTGAATTTTGTCTTTTTCATAAACCCTTCGACTTACCAGAGCTGATAACTAATGCCGACCCGTACATTAAAGGGATCGCCCAGGCCTGCCAATGTTACGCCCGACCTGCTTCCTGTGAAGTAATGCTTGTTAGTCAGATTATAAGCATTAACCTGAACCTGATATCGGTTGCGCGAATACGAAATGGCAGCATCCAGCATCGTGTAGGACGGAAAAACGAAGTTCTGATTGCTTAGCAAGCCCACCTGATCACTCACATAACGCACGCCCGCAGCAATTCCCAGCCCTTTGAGCGCCTGGGATGGAAGCGCATATTTGCCCCAGAAGTTGATCTGATGCTTAGGCGCATTGGCAAAACGGTCCCCTTTTTTACCATAGCTCGTCGTGCTTATCAGCTCGTGCTCATTGAAAGCATATCCGGCGATCAGGCTCAATCTGTTCAGGTTTCCGACAACTGAAAATTCTCCGCCTCGGCTGCGCGTGCCATCAATGGCAGCTTGCCGGTGCGAGTTTTCTTCCGTGGGGGCCGCCGTCAGGATATTGGCATAATTGATCTGGTAAAGGGATAATGTAGCCGACAACCGGTTGCCTATCAGGTCCGCTTTGGAACCTACTTCATATTGCGTCGCCTGCCGGGTCGGGAATGGTCCGCCTGAGAGCACATTGTTGGAGGTTTGCGGATTGAACGATTTGAGATAGGTTCCGTAAATAGATACGTTCTTTACCGGCAGATATACCAGGGCCACCCGCGGGATCCAGCCTGAGGTTTTCAGCTCGTCGCCCTGCTTGTTGTCACGATCCGACAATGGCGTTTCCTTACCATTGTAGTTGTCGTAACGAAGCGAGAGCAACACTTTCAATTTGTCGCCCACACTGATCTGATCCTGAATGTAAGCTCCTATCAGGTTGGTAATGCGCTTGTTATCATCCGATTCGTCGGCCGGAACGGAGGCATCGGGAATACTGCCCGCATAATCCGGGTGCAGGATAGAAATGCGGGTCGAAGGCTTGTACTGATAGTCGTTTTGCGTCCAGCCGTAGCGATTGTAATCCGAGCCTGCGATAATCTGGTGCCCCAGCGGTCCTGTGTTGGTGGTATAGGTTGCAAAAGCAGTGGTTTGCAGGCTGAACCTGTCCGTTTCCCAATCCTGAAATCCCCGGCTGATGGAATCATTACGGATCCTTCCTACCGGAATATGGTCTGTATAATCCAGTACATTCCGCACTGCTCGTTCCACAACGGTGAGTTTAAGATTCTGGCTGATTTGATGGTTGAAACTCAGCGTAGCCGATGCATTGTGCGTTTTCCCATAATCGGTCGGGCTCTGGATTGTCAGGTTGTTGGGATAATGGTTGAAATCAAAGGTTCCATCCGGGCGGGAGTAAACATAACTTCCATTGTCATACTGCTGAACGGCTTTGGAGTAAGTATAATTGAGTTCAAGGTTAAGCGAAGTCCGGTCACTGGCAAGGTAGGTCAGCGACGGGGCGATGAGCAGGTTTTGCTTCTTTTGGTAATCCCTGAAACTTTCGGAGCGATCATAACCGATTATAGCGCGGTACAGCAGTTTTTTGTTACCCGAAACCGGCCCCGTAAAGTCGGCGGAAGCTCTTCCGAATCCCCAGCTGCCCAGCGAAAGGTCCACACTTGCGCGCTTTTCCGACAATGGTTTTTTTGTAATAAAATTGACAACACCACCCGGAGAACCCTCACTGAACAAAGCTCCCGAAGGCCCGCGCAGCAACTCTACGGATTCAATGTTGTAAAGCAGCGGCTGCTGGCTCCACAAATACAGGTTGCCCCGGATGCCGTTAAAAAGCAAAAAACTGGCATCATTCGGAGAGTAAGCTGTGAAGCCGCGTATTTGAAATGAACCATTGCCATTATTGGCTTTCATGCCCGTGAATGTACCCGCGATCTCGTTGAGGGTAAATGCCTGCCGGTCGCGCAGAACGGCGGAAGAAACGACCTGCACCGATTGAGGCGTTTCCAGCAAAGGCACGTCCAGGCGCGTGGAACTATTGGACGATGAAACCTGGTAACTGTTTTTGGCGGCACTAACAATGACCTCTTTCAGCTCCTGGTTGCTTTCGGACAGTTGAAGATTAAGAAACGCGTTTCTCCCTTTCGAAATGCGCATACTTTGGGTGTATGCAGTATAACCGACATTGGAAACGGTCAGAATGTAAGAGCCTGGTGTAATGCCGGTGAGGCTGAATTGGCCTTTTTCATCTGTAATCGTGCCTAATGTTGTGTTTTGAAATGCGATGGACGCGCCTGAGACAGGCTTGTCTTCGGCGTTGACGATACGCCCGTGAAGTGTTCCTTGCTCGCTTTGAGCGTAGGAACGGGTAACATTGCTGAACATGGCCAGCAATAGAAACAGATATTGAAATTTCATTCGGATATACAAGGATAAACTCATCCACTTTTAAAAAGCAGAATGGATGCTGTCAGGTTAGCTGTTGAATTTGAATAAAGGAGCAGGGCAACGCAGTCGCGCGCCGGGGATAAACCATGTTACCCTTTCATTTTAGCCCAAAAATTGACAAAAACGACAACTAAGCGCAGGGTGGTGGAGAAACGATGGTAAGCGGAGCCAGATAAGCTGCCAGCTGATACTGGAAAGCGGCTTGGGAATGAATCAGAAATGGAGATGCCAGAAATTCAAACGCGACCAGCGGGGATGAAAATAGATGCAGCGTAGGCAGATTACGCACCTGCTCACTGGTTTGCTGGTCTTTTTTCTCTTCCTGGGCTTTTAGTTTTTTGGCCAGATAGCACTGTCCGTCGCAATGCAGCTGTGGCCTATCGCGGTTTTCGCAAAGGACGCGCGCTATATAATCCTTGTTGATATGGTAATAAGCGATCGTTCCCCACTGACTGAAAGTCGGTAGGATCGTTACAAAGAGCCATATGTAAAGCAGCGCAACTCGCATCGTATGATGGGGCAAATATAACCACGGAGTTACTTTTCCAAAGACATTACCATGAAATTTGATGACAACCGGCTTCGCTTTATTCGTCTCTTCGTGCGTCATCGGAGCCTACACGATTGATTTTAAGCATATTATTCAAGGAAGAATGCCAGTTGATCAGCACATCAATCACAAAATAATCCCGCAGGTTACTTTTCAGGCTCGTACGCATGATCCTTTTCACCACGCTCTTATGCACCTCCCCTGCCTCACGCACACGCGGCAGGAATTGCAATGCCACCACGGTCAGCGCCGCGCCTATCAGGAAAAGGAAATTCCATTCATGCAGCAACAGCAACCGAAACGATTTTTGCAACGTTGGCCCGCTCCACTCGGCAATGACGCGCAGTTGTCTTAATGTATAATAATCAGCCAGATAACCACCTATCAACGGTGCCAGGGATGAGAAAACGGACGTTACGATATTTTTGACGGATAAATAAACAATCGCTTCACGGGACGGAGCGAGCTTCAAGCCTATGTTCGTCAACGCAAGGTTGGTGCCGGCATTGCTCGATCCGCTGACGATATGGATCACGGCCAGCAGGGCAAGGTTGGATATCAAATTGGTATAAATCCCTACAAAACACCACGCAATCACGCATGCCACATACAGCGGCGCGCATATGGAGATGATCGTTTTGTTACTGTACCGGTCTGCGAATTTGCCCCAGTATCCAATCGTCAAAATACTCGACAACTGGCTTAAAATGGTGAGTGGAATAATGTACGCCAGGGTAAGCCCAAGCGTTTTCAGCATATAAACTGTAAAAAACGGTGTGGCAATGTTAACGGCAAAAAGCCAGAGTGAGTTGAAGACAAGTAATCGCTGAAAGTTATTGTCCCGCAGCGGCTTAATGAACATTTTCAGGATATTCTCGTTGGGTAAATACGACCGTGGCTCGGGCACCCTGGCCAGCAATGCCACTGCCGCCAGACCGGCAATCCCCGCCATCATAAACATGGTTGCATACACATACAGCTCGTACTGCGGCGCATGCCGGCGCAGGTAATCGATCGAAATGGCCAGAATGATGCTGAGTACAACATTGAGCGTCTGCGCATAGCGGCTTCGCTTCGAGAAAAAAGTGCCCAGCATATCACCCGGCACCAGGTCTTTCATCCACGCATTCCAGCTTGGACCGGCAATGGAGCCAAACAGATAATAGAAGAACAAGAAAAAGAGCAACAGGCTGACCGGTGCATCTGCTCCCAGAAAAAATGGCATCGCACCCAATAAAACCATCGGGATACGGGCCAGAATGCAGCAAATAACCGAAACGGCCCTCCGGTTGTTATATCTGCGGATCAGAAACACGGACACCAGCTGGAAAATATTGGTGAATGTAGGCAAGGACGCAAGTAACCCGATCTGAAAATTGCTGGCGCCAAGCAAAATGGCGAAGGCTACCATAAATGTCCCCCCGGCAAGGGTTACCATGGCTTCGGTGGTCATCCCTTCTTTGAGAACGGTGTTCAATCCGTTCTTCACTTCTTCCTCGGTCAGTGTTTCTTTTGGTGTAAAGATCACAATGCTTCAAGTTTGATAACGCTGGTGCAGTCCTTAAATCCATACCAGCCGCAAAAGCAATGTCTCCTGCACCGGCACGGTTTTCTATGACGGTACAACGCAGCCTCCGCTGTACTAGTATCAAAAATGCACTTTATCAAAAATCTTCATCAACAAACTTTACCATAACAGACATGAAAATAGGGATCATTGCACACCTCAAATATCCGATCACTAAACCCTTCATGGGAGGGCTGGAAGCGTTTACCTATGATATTTGCCAGAGATTGCTCGCGCGCGGTCACGACGTATTATTGTACGCATGCGCCGGCTCGGATCCTATTCTGAATGTCAGGCCGATCCTTTGCGAGGAGGATTACCGTCCGATTACATCCTCGCAGTTTACCTCCCGCCAGCTAAGCACTGAATATATTTCTACACATCACGCCTATGTTGAAATGATGCAGGAGATAGACAAAGATGAGCTGGACGTAATTTTTAACAACAGCTTGAACTATGTTCCTATTATGATGTCGGTGCTGGTTAAAGCGCCGATGGTAACTGTGCTGCATACGCCTCCGATCTTTGAGCTGAAAAACGCGATCCGCCGCGAACAGAATTACGGCCGGGTCAAATATGTGTCTGTTTCTGAGACCAATGCTGAGAATTGGAAAGCGTACGCACCTGAATGCGACATCATTCACAATGGCATAGATTTGACAACCTGGGCATTTTATCCTGAAAATGATCGCGGGTATATTATGTGGTTTGGGCGGATACATCCGGATAAGGGCTTGCACCTGGCCATAGATGCGGCCAAGCTTGCCGGCAGGAAAATGAAAGTTGCCGGGGCCATCAGCGATCAGCATTATTACGAAACTGAGATCATGCCACGTCTGGACGATTCGATAGAATTACTCGGGTCTTGCAATCATCAACAGCTCAATGAGCTGATCGGAAACGCAACCGTATCACTGATCACGCCGTGCTGGGATGAACCGTTCGGACTGGTGGTTGCTGAGTCGCTTGCTTGCGGAACACCGGTTGCAGGCATTGCAAAAGGGGCCTTACCAAAATTACTTGACGAGCAAACGGGCAGATTATGCAGCGGGGATAATGTTCAGGAACTGGCGGATTGCATCCTGGCAGCAGAGCAGCTGGACCGCCCGGCTTGCAGGCAGCGCGCCGAAGATCTGTTTGATGTGGAAAGAATGGTGGATGCCTACGAAACATTGTTCGAATCGATAGCGCTTGAAACTGCAGTCACGAAGATGAAGACCAATGTCCGCTAATTTCGCCTTCTATATTCACCACCACGGCTCGGGACATTTTATGCGCGCGTTGTCGATTGCATCACAGCTTAAAGATGCACGGGTGACATTTCTGGGAAGTGATCTCACGCGTTTTGCAGCCATTATTCCGGCTACAATTCAATGTATACACCTGCCGCATGATGTTCCAGGTCCGGAAGACCCTTTTGCTTCGCGCATGCATTTGGGTTTTCTGCATTATGCACCTGTCAATGTTGAAAAAGTTGCCAAACGCGCCGCCGTAATCTCGGCGGCGCTGCATGCATTATTTCCGGTGATACTGATGGTCGATGTGTCTGTGGAAGTTACCTTACTGGCAACTCTATGCGGGATACCAACGGTAGTGATCCGTCAAAACGGGGACCGCGATGATCTGGCGCATTTACATGCATATGAAAGTGCCCAGCTGCTGATCGCACCATCGCCGGAAGAGTTGATGAACCCTTCACCGCAGGATTGGGTAAATCAAAAAACCTTCTTTTCGGGGGGATTTTCAAAATATTCAGGGAAAGAAAAATATGCGGAGAAAACTGAAAATCCGGCAATTGGCGTCCTAGTAGGCTCCGGAGGGACCTCTATTAATGGAAAGGTGATCAATGCTTTGGCAGCGCAATGTTCGGAAAGATCTATCCTGGTGATTGGTAATGTTGCTGATCATGAACACATTGCTGCACACAATGTAATTTTTCACGGGCAAATTAATGATCCCGCATCTGTATTGGCCCAATGCCGTGTTGTAATAGGCAATGCCGGGCATAACACGGTCATGGAAATGGCCGATCTGGGGAAAAAGTTCGTCTGCATACCTGAGGACCGTCCGTTTCAGGAACAATTGCGCAAAGCTGGATTACTGGACCAAAATGGAATGGCTGTGCTTGTCCAGCCAGAAGAGCTGGATCATACCGACTGGAAGACAATCATTCAGAAGGCGGAGAACCTGCCTGATGACTGCTGGAAAGGCGTGATCAAAGACTCAGCGCTGGCTGATGTTGCGCTGCGGCTGCATGAACTTTGGGACGCTAATTTTCCTGAAAGATTGGCTTGATTCAACGCCGGATTATCCTGACTTCAACGCTTGATTAACCTCGGTTTCTGTCGGTCTGCGCAAAATCGTGATCTCATCATCTTCCCATTTGATCAACCCTGCATTTTCAAATTTTCGCAGCCAGCCTTCCATAGGCCAGATCTGCCATTTGTTAAAAAATGTCCTGGCATTGATAAGAATGTCTTCAAAATGATTGAGCGGCGGGTTGTAGCTGGGATGATATTGATGAAATGCCACGGCATCTGCAACACTCAGCTCCACGCCTTGCTTACGGGCTGCAAAACCGAAATCGGTATCTTCTGCACCATAACCGGTAAATCGGGTATCAAAACCACCGATGCGCTCATACGTTTCCTGGCTGCAAGCAAAGTTAAGCGACCAGAAAAGCGCATGATTCACCTCCCGCAAATCGGCCCTAACGGGATCCGGCGTGCTTAATTCCCACATTTTTGAAAGAAAACCATTTTCCGCTGTGGCTCCCTGACGAAGATACCGGACCGGCCCTATCCACAAATGTGCACCGGCTTGGCACGCATTGAAATATTTTTCTACCAAATCCGGCGAAGGAATGCAGTCGACATCCAGAAAAATCATGACAGGATGCGCCGCTTGTTTCGCCGCAAAGTTCCGCGCCGCAGCAAGAGGCAGCCTTTCGGCATCATCAAACCGAACGGAGCGGATCGGGAAATTATCAGAAACCAGCTCACTTGCTGGCTCATTCATATTGACTATGATCAGCTCGGCCGGATAAGATTCAGCATTGTCAAGGCCCAGAACGAGGTTGCGAAGCGCCTCCTGCCTGGATTTCACTATGGTGAGGACGGAAATGGGTATAATGCTCATCGACTAAAATTTGCTTAAACTTATGGCTCGTGCTATTCGCGGCCGGTTGTATCGTTGAAGTAACACAGGATATAGATTCAGCAGGATATTGAGAATAAATAACCACAACGATTTGACAATGCCATACTGAAATGCCACAAAAATATTGAAACTGAAAACGACGAATAAAATAATTATATGACCCAGTTCAGACTGTTTTGTCTTATAATATAAATGCGTTAAATCGTTGATATTCTTGGCTATTGGATTGGCTTTTTTATTCAATTTCTCCCAACCCGTCAATACCAGTATTTTTCTATAAAAGTTGATCCCGAAAGACTCGTAGATTTCCCCTTTCCGTTCCCAGGGTTTTGTATCAAAATAGGGAGAAGTCAAAGGGCTTTTAATCGTTTCCGTAAATGTTAGCACACTCGCCATCAGTAAGAAATTAAGGATCCACGCAAATGAAAAACTTTGCATTCCAATATAGTGGATCAGTGCGTAAATGGAACCGATGGTCATTCCCGTAGTAAGGATAAGGATCAGCGCTTTTTTCATCAATTGTTTTGATTAACTCATCATTCGCTTGAAGATGCAAAAGTATCATCAAATTTGAACGCAGAGTAATACATTTACCGGATGAAAATATTTCAGCAAAGTCTAACATTCCGTGAAAAACGCCGGGGCTTTCACCTCATCACCGGCGACATCATCAATGCGATGCCACAAATTTCGCAGCTCACCACAGGCATGTGCCAGGTTTTCATCCAGCACACCTCCGCCTCGCTCACGATCAACGAAAACGCCGACCCCACCGTGCGAAAGGATTTCGAAATGTATTTTAATAAAACCGTCAAAGAAAACGACCCCGATTACGAGCACGACTACGAAGGTTCCGACGACATGCCAGCCCACCTGAAAGCCTCCATACTAGGCAGCTCCGTCATGATCCCCATCAAAAACGGTCGCCTAGCCCTCGGAACCTGGCAAGGCATCTATCTCTGCGAACACAGAGACCACGGCGGCCCACGCGGGGTTGTGGTGACGGTTTGGGGTGAGTAGAGGCGACCATTGCCCTAGTATGAAATGCTTTCGATATAATCCCGCCTACCGTTCGTTGGATCTTGCGTTTCTCATAGTTCGATTTTTCTAATCTTTGGAATAAATGAAGTCGGAATGGAAAATCAGATAGAGATATACGTAGGTGCGGACCGCAACAGCCAGATAGAAGTGACACTCCAGGCGGAAAATATCTGGTTAAGTCAGAAGCAGATTGCTGCATTGTTTGGCACCGAGGTTCCAGCCATCAATAAGCATATCCGGAATATTTTGCATGAAGGAGAGCTAACAAGGGAGTTAACTATTTCCAAAATGGAAATAGTTCAAAAGGAAGGCAAACGCCATGTAGTCAGACAAGTAGACATTTTCAACCTGGATATGATCTTGTCTGTCGGTTACAGGGTAAATTCCGGCAAGGCTACGCAATTCAGGATTTGGGCTACCCAGCGTCTAAAAAATTACCTGATTGAGGGATTCGCGATTAACGAGAAACGGCTTGCACAGAAAAACCAGCAGGTACAAACATTAAAGGACGGCATCCGGATCCTAAGCAGGGCTATTGAGAGTAAAATCGGAGATGCACAAAATAGCTGGCTGGAACAATTTGCAACCGGTTTAGAATTGCTGGATGATTACGACCATGATCAGTTGGATCAAAGAGGCATTAATGTCCGCAGCGCAACATATCCTGAATTATCAGACTATCAAAAGATTATAAATATCATGAAAGGCGATTTCCAATCCGCCATCTTCGGAAAGGAAAAAGATGAAACTTTCCAAAGTTCTATTGCACAGATCGGCAAGGGCTTCGGTGACTTTGATTTTTATCCCTCTATCGAGGAAAAAGCCGCTGTCCTCCTTTATTTAGTCATCAAGAATCATTCATTTATTGACGGCAACAAACGAATTGCCGCCGCTTGTTTCTTGCTTTTGTTAGAAGTGAACGGATTGCTGACAACAAGCGACGGGAAATTATTGATTAGTAATGAGGCACTTGCGAGCCTTACACTTTTTGCTGCCGCCAGTAAGCCGGAAGAGATGGAGACGGTTAAAAAGCTTATCATCAGCGTACTGAACAGAAATCAATAATAAATTTCAATCCTTCACAAACCGCATCCGCTGCTTATTTCCATTAAGTCAGCGCGTTGATGTTATTTCTTTTTTCTCTCCGTTGACCTTCACAGTCACCTTCTGGGGCGATTGGGAAACGATCCGGTAATCCGTCACTTTACCATCCATCCATTTGAAATCGACTGTAAAATTGCCTCTCGCTTTCAAACCCTTCACTTCTCCCGAACCTTTCCAGGCGTCGGGAATGGCGGGCAAAATGTCGATATAACCGTCGTGGCTCTGAATCAGCATTTCAGCGATCCCGGCCGTGCCTCCGAAGTTGCCGTCAATCTGGAACGGCGGCCCTGCAACGAGCAAGTTAGGGTAGACGCCTCCGCCAGCACCGTAGTTCATATTGGTGTCCAATGTGGGCACGAGCAGTTCTTGTAATAATTTATTAGCGCGGTTACCATCGTGCAATCTGGCCCAGAAAAGCAGTTTATATGCTTTCGACCAGCCCGGACTATCGTCTCCGCGGGCTTCCAGCGTTTTGGCAGCCGCAGCGGCAAGACCAGGCGTTTTCGATGGCGTGATGAGCGGAGCCGGGAAGAGTCCATACAAATGCGCGACGTGCCGGTGCTTGGGCTCCACTTCTTTGTATTCTTCCAGCCATTCCATCAGCCTGCCATCGCTTCCTACCACACCGGGAGGAGGCAGGTTTTTTAGTTTATTTTCCAAAGACGTTTTTAATGCTGCATCAACGCCCAGTTCCTCGCAGGCTGTAATTACATTGGTGAAAAGCTCGCGCGTCATTTGGTTATCAATAGTCGGGCCCATGCAAATGGCAGCCGTTTTACCGTTGGGCAGATAAAATGAGTTTTCCGGCGAGATGGACGGCGCAGTCACAAGCCACCCCGTTTTCGGATCTTTTACCAATGCGCTGTTGTAAAACTCCGCGGCGCCTTTCAATATCGGATAGATTTCTTTGAGATAATTTTTGTCTTTGGTAAAAGCATAATGTTCCCAGAGGTTGTTGCAGATCCAACCCGAACCCGCATTGCTCGCGCCCCACGACGCCTCCTCACCCGGCTCTGTAAAACCCCAGACATTGGTGATCACGTGCGCTACCCAGCCGTCTGCATTGTAGTAAGCTTTCGCGGTTTTTTCACCCGGCTTCACCATCCCTTTCACCAGATCGGCCAGCGGCAGGTTCAGCTCCGAAAGATTTACAACCTCCACGGGCCACTGGTTCATCTGAATGTTCACATCCAGGTGATAGTCACCATTCCAGGGTGTCTGGATTTGATTGGCCCAAAGTCCCTGCAAATTTGGCGGCAATAGTCCTACCCGTGTGCTGCTGATACTCAGGTAACGTCCATATTGAAAAAACAGAACGGGCAGTTCATTGTCCAAAGCAGGGTTTTTCTGGAAGGCAGAAAGCCGCTGATCCGTTGGTAAATCGTCGCCCCTTGATCCGCCCAGATGCAAGGTCGCTCTGTTATAAAGTTTCTGATAATTTGCAATGTGAGCCCGTTTCTGAACAGTGTAAGATTTTTTCACTGCGACATCAATAAGCCTCTGCGTCTCGGATTCGAAGTTCATGGTTTTGAAATCGGTCATTGCAGAGAAGTAGAGAATGATCTCATCGGCATCCGTAATAACGATTTCTTTACCCGAAACGGTCAGTTTTCCACCCTTTACCTGCGGCTTGATCTTAGTCAGGTATTTCATCCCATTCCCGTCCGTTCCATTGTTCAACTGCCCGGACATTTCCAGCACATTGTTTTTAACCACAGTCTGAAACCGCTCGGGACGATCAAGTCCCAGGCGCAAATTCAGTTGGCCCGGTTTGTCGGCAGAAATCCTGATAAGGCCCACATCGTCACCAAAACTTGTAAAGTATTCCCGGCGGTAAGTCACACCCTTCACCTGGTAAACGAGGCTCGCAACCGCATCATTCAGGGCTAATTCCCTTTTGTAATTCTGATACTGCATGTTCGAAGAATCGGCGCCCTTGTAGGCAAACTGCATCCGCAGGTTACCCAAGACCTGGTAGCAGCCAAATGGCACATTGGCCCCATCACCATGCCCGGAACCCGCACCTTTCGCTACAAAATTCCGGTTTACCAATTGCTGCGCCTCATCATTTTTACCTTCCAAAAGCAGCCTGCGGATCTCGGGAAGACTTTTGTGCGCCTCGTAATTATTGGCATCCTGCGGCCCTCCCGACCAGAGCGTAATGTCATTGAGCACAACATTCTCCCGCAACACTCCCCCATCACTCATCATCCCCAACCGCCCGTTCCCCACAGGAATAGTCTCTTCCCACTGAGCCGCCGGCTTATTAAACCAAAGACGAAGAGGTTTAACCTGAGCGAAGGAAGATGTTGTTATTGAGATAGTTAGTATGGAGGTAAGTATGAGCTTAAAAGTCATGTTAATGTTGTTTGATTTTATAATTAGTATTAATCCCCCCTGTCACCCTGAGCGGAGCCGAAGGGGCGTTCACCTGGGAGAGTAACGCCCCCTGTCAATAGCCTCCTACAAGTAATCCCCATTCTGCACCAGCAATCCGCCGCTCTTATCAATCTCCGGCTGTGGGATTGGCCATTTGTAGAATTTCTTTTCAAACTTGTAAGGCACGAAGCTGTCTTTTACATTGTTCAAAACCTGCTCTGCGATGTGCCACCGCTTTAAATCGTAATAGCGGAGACCTTCGAAACCCAGCTCGATGCGGCGTTCTTGACGGATTTTTTCGCGCATCTGGGCTTTGGTCAAACCGGCTGGTAAGGCTGGCATTTGGGAACGCAGGCGAATGTCGTTGATGGCTTTGTAAACGGTTGCATCCGGGCCTGCTATTTCATTTTGTGCTTCGGCATACATCAGTAAAACCTCCGCCAGGCGCAGCACTACTGCATTTTGCTGGCTTAATGTCGAAAATCCGAACGGAATGTTCTCAGGCGCCAGGAATTTCATTACGCCATAACCCGACGGCCGGCTGTTGGACGGGATATGAACCCGGCCTCCGCCAAAATCGGGATGGTCAACGAAGACGGTCTTAGCCAGGCGTGAGTCCCGGTTTTTGAAAGGCTCCTTTTTATCTGTCAGCGGCGACACGCCGTAGGGCAGCCCATCGGTGCATTCAAATGCATCCACGAAGTTCTGTAACGGGCTCGCTACCAGCCAGTCACCATAATACATATCCCAGGGACGGGTGTTGTTAGGGGCCAGAAAGTTGGTCGAATAAATGATTTCCGGGTTGTTTTTCTGACCGGCGTCACGGAATATATCTTCGAACTTTGGGCTCAGGCTGTATTTCGGAATCACTGCGCTGGTCAGCGTTTTCACCTGTGCCAACAAGGCCGGATCAGGCGTTCCGTTCTCTCCATATGCAGCAAAAATGAGCACACGCGCTTTGAATGCCTGCGCGGAAGTTACGGCAGCGTGGCCACCGTTTTGCGGATAAGCATTTGCATTGAGGTTTGCGATGGCGAAGTCCAGGTCAGCGAGGATCTGCACCAGGATTTGCGCAGCCGGCACTTTGGGCTGGTTCTGCGTTTCCAATGTAAGCGGTTCCAGAACCAGCGGCACATCGCCATACAAATGGTAAAGCTGGAAATAATAAAATGCTCGCAAAAACCGCGATTCGGCCTCGTAGAGCTTTCGGTTGGTGTCGGTTATGTCGGCATTGGTGTACGCTTTCAATTGAGCCAGGAAAATATTTACGCGGGCAATGGCCTTGTAACTTTCGCTATAAACCCCTGAAACATAACCACCTGTGGAAGGACTGATGCTGCCGGAAGTGATTTCTTTTGCACTTCCTGAATTATGCTGCGCAAAGCCATCGTCCGTCAGGCAGTTCCAGACGGGCAGCTCAACCGCCCAGGGATCGGCCTGCATGGAAGCGTAATTGGCCGTCAATGCTTTGTCAAAATCACCCTTTGTTTTCCAGAATGTGGATGCTGAAATCTGGTCGAGGGGATTGAGGTCCAGTGAATCATTGCACGCACTAAACGCCAGAGTCAGCAGTACGAACAGTTTTAGTTTCTGACTTTTCATTATAATCTGATATTTAATCCGAATGATAAAATCTTGTTTTGAGGATATTGCACAAAGCTTCCACTGCCGCCGCGCTCTGGGTCAAGGCCCGGATATTTGGTAGCCGTCAGCAGGTTGTCACCCGAGAAAAACACCCGCAGGTTATCAATGCCGATCTTTTTCACCAATGTTTGCGGCAGTGTATAACCGAATGTGAGGTTTTTCAAACGCAGGTAGGAAGCATCCTGCAGGAAGTAGGAAGACGATCTGCGGATTCGGTCGGGTGCGCCCCAGCCCCAGTAAATGCGTGGCATTGTGGCAGAAGGATTTTCAGGCGTCCAGCGGTTACGCCAGTCCGTTGTAGGCGGTGAACCTTGTACAAAAGGAACCGTTCCCCAATTGTCTACAAAAAATTTAACATTGTTAACGCCCTGAAACAGAACAGACAAGTCAAAACCTTTAAAGTTGACTGATCCATTGAATGAATAATTTAACCCCGGATAATTACCCGTCATGACTACGCGATCGTCGTCGTTGATCTTGCCATCACCATTTGCATCGCGGAAGCGGATATCTCCCGGCACAGTTGCATCATTGTATTGTTTGGGCGCGGCAGCAATTTCATCGGCCGACTGGAAAATGCCATCCATCTGAAGCATGTAATAAGTGTTGTATTCCTTTCCTTCTTCACGGATCCGATAGCCGTCAATTTCACGCTGCCCAAACTTCACAAGCTTGTTTTTGTAATGTTCCAGATTCACACCCAAATTGTAATTCAATCCAGAAAACACGCCGCTGTTAACCTGGTGATTGTATGAAATCCCAAGTTCAACACCTGTGTTCTCCATAGTCCCGTTATTTATCGTAGGAGCGCCAAGACCCACCACGCCAGTCACTTGCGAACTTCTCAAAATATCCGTTGTGGTTTTGCGATACCAGTCTGCACTCAGGTTCAGGCCGCGGAAGACTGTCATGTCAAGGCCGAAGTCGGCGATGGTTGTGGTTTCCCATTTGATGGCCGCATTGGAAAGGTTGGTCTGCGCCACACCCGAAGACAGATTGGAATCATCAAAGGAATAATTTCCGGTAAAGCTCAGGATCGCCTGGTAAGGATAATTTCCAATGTTCTGGTTGCCAAGCTGGCCCCACGATCCGCGAAACTTCATGCTGTTAAGCCAGTTGAGGTTCAGATTTTTGATAAAATCCTCTTCCGTCACCCGCCAGCCCGCAGAGAATGAAGGGAAAACGCCCCAGCGCGAATCGGCCGCAAGCCGCGAGGTTCCGTCATAGCGCATGTTGGCTTCCAGCAGGTAACGCTCCTTGAAATTGTAATTCAGTCTTCCGAAAAACGACCGGATCGCCCATTGATTTTGCGAACCATTGGCATACTGGATAGACGGACTACCCGCATTGATCTCGCGCAAAACATCCGTCGGGAAGTTTCTTCTGATCCCTTCAAGATCCTGGAAAGAACTTTTCTCAGTACTGTAACCTACCTGCGCTTTGAATGCATGATTTTGTCCGAAGGTGTGCTCGTAATCGAGGTAGGAGAACAAATTGGTATACACATTCTGCTCATCCTTCACTTCCAGTCCGCCACCGAGATCCAATGTGGCCATGAATTCGTTTGTACGGAAATTATAAAGCTGCAAGGGCGGTTTGAAAGATTTCGTTTTGTAAAAATCCGCATTAACTGCGCCCTTCGCGTACCACGTTAGGCCTTTTAACAAATTCACCTCAAACCAGCCCTGCGTATTGGCCGAGTAATCCAGTTTGTCACGGTTAATGTGCCCGTCGAGGAGCGCAATCGGGTTTTTGTTATTGTATTCCAAATCATAAGCCTTGTAAGTAAAGCGCCCGCTGCCGTCCGCCAGTTTCGGTCCGTAAGTAGGAGCCTGTGACATGGCCGACAAAAACATATCTTCCGATCCGAAAACGGGCGATTGCGTGTTGCCGGATTTCAGGGCAATGTTCGCACCGAATTTGATCTTCTTGTTGATCTGCGAGGCAATGTTCAGCCGCGCATTGTATTTTTCAAAATCAAATCCTTTCATCACGCCTTTTTGGTTTACATAACCGATAGAAGCGTTGAAATGCGTTCCGCCGCGCCCGCCGTCGAAGGTCAGGTTGTGCATGTGGGTGGGGGCGGTTTGAAAAATGAGGCCCAGCCAGTCTGTGTTAGGATACAGGTTGCGGTCCGTTGCATTGCGGTAATCGTCGATCTGCTGCTGAGAGTACAATCCCGAGGTTAGCCCGGAATTCATGCGTGCTTCATTATACAACTCCATATATTCCGCTGAGTTTGTGATCAGGTCAAACAGCTTGGTGGGCTTGTTAATGCTGTAATTTCCGCTGTACTGCACGCTCAGTTTGCCTTCACTTCCTTTTTTGGTTGTGACCAGGATCACCCCGTTTGCGGCGCGCGCACCGTAAATGGACGCCGATGCAGCATCTTTCAGAACCGACACACTTTCAATGTTATTGGGATTGAGGTCGGACATATTGCCTTGTACACCGTCGATAAGCACGAGCGGTTCCGAACCGGCAGCGCTGAAAGTTCCCGAGCCCCGGATACGCACCGAAACGCCTTCATTACCAGGTTCTCCCCTGCCCTGCGTGACCTGCACCCCGGGCATCGTGCCTTGCAGCATGGCCGTTGGATTGGTCACGTTCCGTTTGATCATTTCATCGCCGCTCACTGTTGCCACTGCGCCCGTGAGGTTCACTTTCTTCTGTGTTCCATATCCGACCACAACCACTTCACTGAGCTGTTTCAGATCTTCTTTCATCACCACATCGATGACATTGCGGCTTCCAACCGGCTGCTCCACAGCTTCATAACCTATAAAGGAAAACACAAGCACGGCATTTTGATCCGCTACATTTACCACATACTTGCCATTCAGATCGGTTACCGTGCCCGAGGTTGTCCCTTTTACGGTAATGGATACGCCCGGCAAGCCTGTGTTATCGCCTGCGGAAGTGACTGTTCCGGTAATGTCGACGGTCTGGGCCGATGCTGAAAAAACACTGACGGCACACAGCAAAAACGCCAGAAGCAGCCCAGGAAGCTGCCATCGGTTTGAAGTAGATTTTTCCATATTCTTTCATTAATTTATACTATTTGATGGGGTAAAATTAGATAGGCAAAAATCACATTGAAATGGATTAACCTGATAAAAACATGGATAATACGATTATTAGAATACGCTGGTAATGCTTGAATTTTGTGTATAAAGAGGCTTAAAACACATTCGGCTAAAATGTGAACAACAACAATTATTAAAATCCAATTATTTTAAAATGCAACTACTTACCTGAAAAACCAGAAGAGAAAGCACATGATCCCGGCAAGCAGGACGGATAGCACTTTGTAATTGCCCAGGCCTGGCCAGCCGGGTGTCTGGAGCGATTCGAGGGGCGATTTCCAGAAAAGTTGCAGGCTTGCAGCCGTGTGGCGGACCGGGAAGAAAACAGAGAAGACAACCTGGACTAAAACGCAAAAACAAAACAGGTAAAACGCCATCATCATAAACGGCACTTGTCCGACCAGCGTTTCGGGATATAATTTATTGACACTAAAAACAATGACACCAACCGCGGATCCGATCCACAAGGTGAATTTCGCAGATTCCGCAGAAGCCTTTTTCCAGAAGATCCCTAATAAAAACACGCAGGTGATCGGCGGTGCAATGTGTGCGATAATGTCGTTGAGGCCATTGAATATACTTTCATAACTGTTCAGCAGCGGCAATGTGGCCAGCGAGACGACCAGTGCAATGCCCGCAGCGATTTTGCCAACACGGATCAGTTGCTGGTCCGATGCTCCCGGTTTGCGCCGTTGGTATAAATCATAGCTGACCAATGTAGATATGGAATTAAGCGCACCGGAAATCTGGCTCATCAGCCCCGAAAGTAATGCAGCGACCAATATTCCAACCAGTCCTTTGGGCAAAAGCTGGGTGATCATTAATGTGTAGATTCCTTTGCTATTAACTACCGTTTTGCCATCTGAAACAGTTTGCAAAGCTGAAATATCCAGCCCGCCCGACTGAGATAATGTATAGGCGAAAAGTCCGGGAAGCACGAAAATGAAAACGGGCAGGATTTTGATAAAACCACAAAACAGCGGCCCTATGCGCGCATGGTTCTCATCTTTTGCACCCAATACCCGCTGGACAATTGTCTGGTCGGCACACCAATACCAGATCCCGAGCACGGGATAACCTAAGAACACGGCATACCACGGCATTCCGCTGCTATCGCCATGAGGACGCATCATGGAGAGCTTTTCAAGCTGGCCGGTCGTTTTGAGAACGTCCATCATCGGCTCCCAACCGCCCATTTTGTTATATGAGGCAATGCTGATGATCACCGCGCCGAAAAGCAGCACAATCGTCTGGATCGACTCGGTGATGACAACGGCGGTTAACCCGCCTACAATGGTGTAAATGGCCGTAATGATGGAAATGACGATGATGCTCGTGTACATATCCACGCCAAACAATGTCTGCAAAACAATGCCGCCGGCCAGTAAGGAAAAGGAAATGTGCACTATTACTGCCGACACCACCGATATCACAGCCAGCCAGTCGCGGCTTGCGCGGTCGTAGCGTTTCTCCAAAAAATCGGGCAACGTGGAAACGCCGGACCGGATGTAGAACGGAGCGAAAAAGAGTGCGAGCAGGATCAGGATGAAAGCGGCCATCCACTCGAAATTCCCGTTGAGAAGCCCGGTGTCGAAACCGCTTTGCGCGAGGCTTACCAGGTGAACGCAGGAAATGTTGGTAGCAAACAATGCAAGGCCTATCGTGGGCCAGCGCAAAGTTTTGCCTGCGAGGAAATACGCCCCGGCTTCACCAGAGCCGTTTTTCGATTTGTTATGTTTTAATCCAGCCCACAGACCAATGACAAATATCGCCGTAATGTACAGCGCGCTGATTGTGATATCGAGGGAGTGGATCATCGGAAATAAATGGACTAGTTACGCAAAGCGATCAGGTCGCAGCTGCTGCCAGGTTCCTGCGGTGTTTCATAAACGCCGTTTTGAATGCGGGCGGGATGCACAAAGTGTTTTTGCAAATGCGGAATATGCTCCAAAAATAATGCTTCATGTCCCATCGCAATGTGATTATACAACACCAAATGCTGGTGCAGCTGCCCCATATCACCCACATGCGGCACGACAGGAATGCCAAATTTCTTACATAACAAACTGATCGTCAGAAACTCGCTGACACCTCCGACGCGCACGGCATCCACCTGGACAAATGCGGCTGCTTGCGCTTGCAGATAGTTTTTAAAAATCACCTTATTAGGAACGTGCTCGCCCAGGGCAAGCTTCACAGGCGCAATTTCCTTCGCCAGCGTCCGGTGCGCCAGAATGTCGTCGGGGTGCGTGGGTTCCTCGATCCAGTAAGGATTCATTGTTGCCAGGTCCTTGGAAATCGCGATCGCGTCGGGCAGGTTCCATTGCTGGTTGGCGTCCAGCATCACTTTCACATAATCTCCGGCAACTTCACGTACAATGTGGGCGCGCCGGATGTCGCGCGCGGGATCGGCGGATCCTACTTTCAGCTTCATGGCTGTAAAACCATCGGCTAAGGCCTTTTTGCAGTTTTCACGCACCCTTTCATCGGAATAGTTGAACCAGCCAATCGAAGTGTCGTAACCGGGATATCCTGTTTTCAGAATGCTTTCCCGGTCTGCTTTGCTTGCCTGCTCCATTGTTAAAAGGCTGATTGCCTGCTCCCTGTTGAGCTCGTCTTCCAGATACGAAAAGTCCAGCGTGTTTACGATGGCTTCGGGCGAAAGACTGGTGAGCAGTTTCCATAGCGGCACACCGCGTCTTTTTGCCCAAAGATCGTAACAAGCATTGGTAACAGAAGCCAGCGCCAGGTGCACGACGCCTTTATGCGGCCCAAGCCATCGAAACTGCTGATCGTCAGACAATTGCCTGAACAAAACGCCGAAGTCGGCCATTAATTCTTCAATGTCCTTCCCAACCAGCTTCTGCGCATAATACTGCGCGGCCTGGCAAACAAGCTGGTTGCCTTCGCCTAATGTGAATGCAAAGCCAGTCCCTGTAACGCCGCTGTCGTCGACAAGCTCGGTAACGGCATAGGAATATATAGGATCGCGGTGAATGGCGTCGCTTCCTGCGCTGCCGTCGAGCGGGTAACGGGCGTCTTTTACTGCTATTTTATAGATCATGAAAATGGTTCTGTTTGCTGGAAAGCTTCTTATAACCCAGTTCGGCACCGCCGCTTACGGGCAGAATGCAACCTGTGATAAACCTGGCCATATCCGAGATCAGGAACAGGCAGGCGTCTGCAATCACGTCGCCCTCAGGACAATAGCCCAGCGCGTGAATGTTGTTGAGATATTCCTCTGCCAAATCAGGATCGGGCTGCTGCTGGCTCCAACTCCGCAAAAGTGGCGTGATGACACCCGCAGGCGCAACTGCATTGACGCGGATACCGAAAGGTGCATAGTCCAGCGCCATGGACTTTGTAAGCGCATTTACCGCGCCCTTCGTAGCCGTGTATGCCGCATGGATCTCCTGCCCTATTTCTCCCACAAGGCTCCCCGTATTCAGGATGCTCCCACCGGATTTTTTCAGGGCTTCGATGCCATGTAATGTGGTATGATGAATGCCGCCTACATTCACCTCAAACAGCTTTTTCCACTCCTGCTCAGTAGTCTCATGCAATGCTTTGGAAGGACTCGAAATGCCTGCATTATTGTGAATAACATCTATTTTACCAAACACTGCAAGGCAGTGCGCGATGGCTTTCTGCACCTGTGCAGCATTGGCAACATCTGCCAGGAAAAACACGGTTGCAATGCTTTCCAACTGCATTTTTGCACGGTGAAAGCTTTCTGAATCGTTGCTGATGATGCATAAGCGGGCGCCTGCCTGCTGGTATGCTTTGGCACATTCAAACCCTATCCCTTCGGTCCCTCCCGTTAAAAAAACGACTTTATCGGCTAATAGCAACATAATTTATAGAATGTAAATGCATAGGATCAAAAATTTGCAGCGCATTTAGGTCGCCGTTTGATGTGCCAAAAGTAGTTGAGCATTCAGGTGTTACATATAGAGCATCCGTTTATTTTCATGGACAATGCTATGATCGCGTAATTTGGTTTTCCATCATTAATTACAATCCAATCCCGATTTGTTTTTAATAATGATATAAAATTGCCTATTATCGCACTTTGTCTTCATGTATAATGGAAAATACGATTACAAATCAACAGAAGTTATGAGCAGCAGTTTCAGAAGGCGGGATGGATTTGACGGGGAAAAGCTGATCAGCCTGCCACCGGGAATTCTGCGCGATGTGGTCCACAAGAACCCTGCCCTTTTTCACCTGTACATTACGCATATCGGCTATTTTCCCAAAGCCCTTTTTCATTACCGCGAGCGGCGCAAAGGCTGCGAGGATAATATCCTGATCTACTGCGTTCAGGGAAAGGGACATTATGTGATCGCCGACAAGAAATTTGAGGTCACGGCCAATCAATACATTATGCTGCCGGCGACTGATCAATATATACGTTACTGGGCCGACCACGAGGACCCGTGGACGATTTACTGGATACATTTTACCGGCAGCGCCATTGATCATTTTAACGAAACCTTACAGATCCTGCCTCAAAAAGGACCTGTTAACCTGATCTTCAATGAAAAAGTGCCCGACACCTGGCACCGGATCTATCAGAGCCTGGAAATGGGTTACAGCCTGGAAAACCTGGCCAATGCCACCATGTGCCTGCAATATTTTATGGCCATGTTCCTCTTTCCCGAAAAACACCTCGCTGCCGAGCATACCGAAAAGGCGGACATGATCACGGACACGATCACCCATATGCGCCTGCATCTGGATAAAAAACTGTCGGTAGAAGATATGGCAAACAAGCACCAGCTCTCCTGCTCTCATTTTTCAATGCTCTTTCGCAAGGGCACAGGCATGGCGCCGGTGGATTATTTTATTCATTTGAAAATGCAGAAAGCCTGTCAGCTGATCTATGCCAATGAAGCAAAGATCAAAGAAATTGCTTTGCACCTGGGCTACGACGACCCCTTCTATTTTTCAAGGGTATTCAAAAAAAACATGGGCCAAAGCCCCGAGCAATACAGGCTGACCGCCCGGAAAGTAGGCTGATGCGCAGCTGCGCCAGCAACCCGTACCCACCCAGTTTGCGAGCAGCCAACAAGATTTACAGCATTATAAACTCAACCCGGCGATTGTTGGCCTTCCCGACAGCTGTGTCGTTGGAGTCGACAGGCTGGGCTTTTCCTTTTCCATCGGTTTCCAGTCTTGAAACATCGATACTGAAATTTTTGACAAGCGCCTCTTTAACAGCATCTGCTCGTTTTTTGGAAAGGCTCTCATTGGTGTTTTCATCGCCATCCGAATCTGTGTGGCCTATAATGCGGACACGGAGCGAGGCGTTTTCCTGTAAAACCTGTGCGATTTCTTTCAGACTGCCGTAAGATTGCGGAAGAACTTGGTCGCTATTGACAGCAAAGCGGATGCCGCGGGTGACGAATTTACCTTCACTCAGCAATTTGTTACGCGTATCAGCAGCACCGACAGCCAACTGAATATTTCCCAGGAAAAATGCGCCGCCTTTTTGGTTGAAATCAGGATTATCTGCCGCAAAAACCAATGAATTCAATGGCTCAGCAGCGTTGAGGGCTCGCGGCAGGTCCAACACCTTTGTACTGTCCAGGTAAACGCGGATGCGCTGCTTTTGCCTCCAAATAGAAACCTTTGTCGCATTTTTCACCGTATTGAATTCGGGCACACCATACTTATGCTGATTGCCGATCAGATTCGTTGAATAGTCAAGGCTGCCTTTTTCAGAGGAATTGGGTTGAAAAATAATCTTAAAACTGGGCGCCGAGACTTGATTCGACTCGCCCCATGCAAACTTTTGATCCGTGTCGCTGGTCTGCATCAGGCTGATCATGAATTCGCCGATATTGGCGACGTCCTTGTTTGCGATCAGGTCCAATTGCAGCGTGAAGTTATCGGGCAAATTGCTGGTGAGGTTTTCAGGATAAAAAACCCCGTCCTGATTTAGTCGAAGCCATTTGCCCTCACGGCCTGCAATGTTGACCAGGTCCGCGCCCGACCGCGTATTCCAATTTGCAGGAAAGTCCCCTACTGCATCCTGGGTAAAATCCTCATACATAATGATCTTATCACCGGGCACAAAATCAAAGCGGGAATAGGCTGTGATATCCTGAGTTGTTTGTACGGCAGCGGCAGCAGGCCGGGACGCATCTGCTTTCACAGCCGGTGATGCCGCGTCCGCTGGCTGGCTGGCGGGCACTGAGGCAGGTGAAGCTGCAGTGTCCGGAGCAGTGGTATTATCCTTATTTTTCTTTTTTTGCAAAGCCTTATCAATCGACTGGTCAATCTGGTCGACAGCCTTTTGCTCCACTCTGTTTTTGATACGGTCTAAAAGTTGAGCAGGGCAAGTCAGGCAAGAAAAGCAAAGCAGAACGATGATAAGAATTTGTTTCATTTGATAATCAAAAAGGATAAGCATTACAGAGTAGCATCAAAGTTACATCATGCACTTGAAAGGACACATGATGGAGTGAGGCATTTTAAGAGTAGGGAGAGAAAAAAGCGGTGGGTTTTCAGGTGTTTGCCCTGCTACGGCCGATCCGCCAATTGTACTTGCGGTGGTGACTTCTTCTTTTTCTTTTTGTTCCACCAGATGTAAAAGCCGGTGACGGGCAATGTGGCGCAGGCCAGGGCGGCGAGAAATGAGAGGATTTTACCAAACAAACCCATGTATGCGCCGGTGTGCAAGTCGAAATTTAGCTGATAGGCCTTGTCGCCGTTATTCAGATCCTGAAAGGAGGTGTTGGAAAGCATTCTGCCAGAATAACGGTCATATACGATCAGCAGGCGGTCGAAGCGGTTCCAGTCTTTTTTATAGACCAGTGTATTAATCGTAGACGTGGCTTTGGCAGGTAATAATACCAGATAAGCATATGCATCCGGGTAGCCAGCGGCGGTCACTGTGAATGCCTTATCCAACCCGGAAACAGCTTGCGGCTGCAATGTATCTGAAACCAGAAGGGCGGGCTTTTCTATATTTTTCCCGCCATTCGCTACGAAACGCACAGAATCCTGCATCCAGTCAAATGCCCAGACGAGGCCTGTCAGGGACGTTAGTAACAGAATAATGAATGCATAAAGTCCAAGGATCTGGTGCAGGTCGTAATTTAGTCTTTTCCATTTTGCGCTCCATTTAACAGTGAAATGGTTCTTGATGCTTTTGACTGTCCATTTCTTGGGAAACCAGAGAATAAAGCCGGAAATCAATATAATTACAAAGCTCAACACCGAATATCCGACCACGTAATGCCCTACTTTTTCACCAAATAACATTCGCATGTGCAATGCCAGTACGAGCTGAAAAAATTCGTTTTTTGAGTCTTCCACATAAATAACTTTCCCTGAATAAGGGTTGATATATACCCGGTAATAATATTCAAAATAGTCCCAGTGCGTCAATCCTTCGTGGTTATTCTTTTGTGACCGGAATGTCACCGACCGGTCGGGCGCGTTGGCCATTTCGATCCGCGTGATGACTTTGTCCTTCCCGAGCGTATTTTGGGCAATGCTCAGCAGTTGGGTCAAAGGGAGCTTTTCCTTATTTTCCGGGGTAATAAAAAGACGCTCCCGGTAAACGATGGGTTTGAGCTCGTCGGCAAAAACATAGAGGCAGCCGCTGACAGCAATCAAAAACACAAAAAGCCCGGACAAAAGTCCGAGCCAAAGGTGTAAAAAGCTGACCACTTTTTTAAATTTCATATTCGCTAAAACCGGTATCCTACTGTAAGGTTAAATCTGCGTCCGTTTCCTCGCCGGTAATCAATGGCTGTGCCGTAAAACTGGGCAATAGCCGGGTAATAAACGGTATTAAGCAAGTTTTCAATACCCAAATCAGCTTTCAGGTTTTCCGTAATTTTGTATCCCAAAGACAAATTAAATGTATTATAAGATTCGATAGGCCCCTCGCCTATTGGATAAACGCCTTTTTCGTTGGGAGCAAAGCGGTCCCGCTTACCTACATACAACCAGTTCAGATCTGCATTGAAACGGGCTTTGTTGTACCTGGCGTAAGCCGCAATTTTCACGGGTGTAATGCGGTTCGAGTTCAGATATTTATCAGTCGGGCCGTTGAAATTGCCGTCGCCGTCCTTATCCCCTTTGCCCTCCACGAAGGCGTAGTTACCTCCCAGAACGAAGTTGTTGGTCACCTGATAATCCAACTGGAATTCGTAACCCCAAACGCGCTCGGGCAATCGTTCCGCTACGTATTTACCATCTACCAGCAATAAATTGGACCCCAGTTTCGATGTGCTGTAATAATAGGCAGCAGACACATTCAATGGCCCCAGTGCACTGCTGAAACCGACTTCGTAATTGTTCACTATGATCGGCTCCGTTTGCAGACCGGCCACCGTATTTTCGTTCGCAGCCCTTAATATTCTTCCCAGATCAAAAATCGAGAACGATTGTGAATAGCTCACGAATGGGTTGAAGCGCTTATACTTTGAATACCGAAGCCCTGCATTAAATACAAACGCATTGTAATCCAGCTTTCCACCTGTTACATTAATGCTTCCGGCACCATTGGGACCTGTGGCCAGCGTGGCGTAATCGGCAATGTCCATTTTGATGTTTTCAGCACGCAAGCCTGTTTTCAAGTTCAGGTAATCAAACCATTGCGTCGTGAGCTGGGCGTAGGGCGCCAGGTTGTTCATATTAATGCGCGGCACCCAGGAGCGGCCGTCAACCAGATTTTGCTCAGTTTTATCATTCAATATATCCACACCATAAGTGACGTCTCCCGACAGTTTGGACGAAACGGTGAAAGGCGTGTTCAGGTTAAGCCTGAAACCTTTTTTCGTGGAAATGATGGCAGATTGTCCGCTGCCAAAAAATGATTCTGAATTGGAATAAACCGTCCAGAAATCCTGCAAATACACATTGGCAGTCAGAGAAGTCCGGCCAATTATATTTTTGTTGGTATACTGAATATTGGCATTGTGGTTGTAGCGGGTTCCCTCGTCAATTCCTTTCCGCGTTCCCCACACGCCGATCGCGGGAGACTCTCCGTAAACACCGGCTTTGGCAACATAAGCCGAATGCTGATTGGAGCTGTAATAATTATACATCGCCTCAATGCGCTGGGAAGCATTAAAATTGTAACCAACCTTCGCAAATGCATTGTATATTTTGGTTTCGCCGAGTCCATAATCAGGAGATATCACTAATCCTTTCGGATCCCGGTAAACGCCGGTTTTTTCGTACATTCCGCTTACGACGTAATCGAACTTGGCCACCCGTCCGTACAATTGCTGTGAAGCCCGGAATCCCAGCGTGCTGTCTCCACGGGTGTTTCCGGTAAGGCTCAACTGGCTGTATCCACCGATTTTCCGGTCTGTTTTTGGCGTTTTCGTAATGTAGTTCATCAGCCCGCCATCAGCACCGTTTCCGTAAATTGCCGTGGCGCCTTTAATCACTTCTACCCGCTCGATCACCGAAGGGTCAATGGAGCGGATATCCCTTCCTCCGGCCCTGAGAGGAGTTGATTGCGGTATGCCATCGATAAGCACCAGCAGGTTACGACCGCGCAATGTTTGTCCCGAGTTACCAGTCTGATTGGTAGAAGCTCCTAAACCCGGAACCGAAAATGCCAGAATGTTGGCAATGTTGGGGCTTATGGTAGAAAGTGCTCCTATCTCCTTTGCGTTCACAACCGTTACAGATGACGGCGTTTCTGCCAGCGACTCCACCCTGCGTCCTGCGGATACAATGACTTCATCAAGCAGGGAAGAACTTTCTTTTAGCTCAAAATCGAGGCTTTGGTCCGAGCCCGGGTCAAGTGTAATATCTTTATCCTGAATCGTATATCCGATAAAAGAAGCCCTGATCGAAACGTTTCCTTTGGGCAAATTTCCAAGCCGGTAACTTCCGTCACCATTTGCAGTGGTGCCAATGTTAGTCCCTTTCACAACGACGGAAGCGAACGGGATAGGCTGGTTATTATTATCCATCACGGTCCCCCGGATCACTCCCGAATCAGATTGGGCGTAAGCGAGGTGAAAAGAACAAACAGAGGCGAAAAAGAATAGTATGGAGTGTAATCTTACTTTCATCAAGCGAACGTTTAATTTCCGCAAAAGTAAAATTATTTATACTAATTAAAAATAAAACTGGCGTTTGTCTTTGAATCACTGAATGGTGAGGAAGTTATCAGGAACTTAAAAAAGCGGCTGATAGCCGCTTTTTTAACTCATAATGAAAGATATAGCCAACTTATTTCAATGCATAGCTATGATAACCGCCATCCACGTTGATTTCCGTTCCCGTAATGAAACTTGCTGCATCAGAAGCCAGAAACAGCACTGTGCGGGCGATCTCATTAGGCGTGCCGAGCCTTTGCAATGCGGTAGCACCAGCCAAAAAACCCTGTGCTTCTTCCGGCACAACGCTGGTTAGCCCCGGGGTTGCAATAGGTCCCGGACTAACGATATTTACGCGTATTTTCCTCCCTGCCAGTTCATTAGCCGCGGTTTGGGCAATTTTGTTTAGCGCCCCCTTGGTGGCAGCATATACGCTGCTTCCAATATTTGCAGCAGATGCTGCCGACGAAGATGTGAACAATACCGACGCTCCGTCAGCCAGATGGGGAAGTAATTTTTGTAATGTAAAAAAATGCCCTTTCACATTCGTGTTGAACTGTGCATCGAAATTCGCTTCGCTAACCTCTGCAATCGGCTCGAATGTTCCGATTCCCGCATTCAGGAAGAGGACATCCAGCTTGCTGCCGGTCTCCGCAAATGTTCGTTCCAAAACCGAAATGCCGTCGAGATTCGATGTATCCGCTACAACAGTGGCCAGTTTTGGGCTCTGTATTTCTGCGCTGGCTTTTTGCAGATTACCGGCACTTCTTCCCGTGATCCACACGTTTGCACCTGCGCTGATGAATGCTTTTGCTGTTGCCAGTCCGATTCCTGTTGTTCCGCCAGTGATAATGACGTTTTTACTTGTGAAGTCCATAATTAAATTTTGCTAAATTTGTAGTCTGTTTTACGAACTGCAAATTTAGATAAAAGCAGTTTTAAAAACAAACTACTTTTGATGATAATATTATGAAAAGCACAGAGAGAAGATCAAGCTGCCCCATCAATTATTCGGTGGAAATCTTTGGTGATAAATGGATGCTCCTAATCCTGAGGGACATCATGTTCAACGGCAAAAATTCTTTCCTGGAATTCCGGGCATCGGCTGAGAAAATATCTTCGGCCGTACTTACCGAAAAGTTGAACCTGCTATTGGAAGAAGGAATAGTTTCCAAAGTAACCTCACCCAAAAACGCGTCCAAATTCCTTTACCTGATCACCGACAAAGGAATCGAGCTCGTACCGATCATGGTAGAATTCCTCGCCTGGGGATCCCGTCACAACCCCGACGGCGGCCCAAAACCATTACTCGACCGGATCAAGCAAAGTAAAAAGCAAGCCATCGCAGAGCTGCAAGAAAAATTAAGAAGCGAGCGGCGCTTGTATGAGTTGGATTAGAGGGGCTTAGGAAAGTGATTCTATGAAGGTTTATTAAAGCCTCTTATCCATGCATTTGCGGCTTCCGCGTCAGTGAAAAAGTGTTCGTTGTTGCTGCTGAACAGCAATTCGTATTTCTCCATTTTTGTAGCATCCTGGTGGCAATGTGCTGCTGCGACGCATTGGATATTCCTGTTCCTGGTGATGACTATTTTTTCAGCTTCATCCGGAAACATTGCCACGTAGCCGACTTTCCAGCCATAGCATGCGAGCGTAAGTGGAACAATGTTGCGAAAATGTTTGTGCACATCCACGTTCACCGCATTAAAGCCGTGCAGGTTTATGAAGATCTTGAAAAGACCCGAATCCCCCACCCGATCCAGCGCCGCATGTAAGGTTTGCTCCCAGTGTATGACATCCTGTTTGTCTATATCACCGCTGATTTGTGTGATAATAAGCTGTTCGTCAGCGTACCAGTCGCTGCTAATGATCGTCTTGCCCGGCATTTTGCTATTGTGATTATGAACCATTTTGGGATGATAATCCGGTCAATGGCCTTTTTGTTCTAACCGTCGACAGAAAGCATTGAAATGTCGACGAAGCAACAAAAAAGGACTGTCACCAACAGTCCCCGCATTCCTACGCGGTCTTACCCATTTCTTCGAGCCCTTCCCAAAGTACTTTCATGTCAAAAAGAGCAGACTTTTCAGTCTTATCAAACGGAACATCCGAATGATAAAGCGCGAGGTCGTGGATCATTTTGAGAGATCGCGCCAGCTCTGAAAACCCCTGACATTCTAGAAGATACCAAAATTCGGCTTGTGACTGCGTCAGCGGAGCACCGGCATTCGATGCGTGACGTGCATGAATCGTTGGGTTGACTGGGTTTTGGTTCGAGTCGATACCTGGACCATTTGAAGTTCGCATTTCCTAAATGGGTTGTGATGAAAAGATATGGAGAGGTCACTGCGAACTTCATCAAAGGCGGTGCAATGACAGGTCTCGGGACTTTCACCCGTATGCCTCTCCAAGAGCAATGTTCAAACCCAAGTTTTAACAAAAGAAGCATAAAAAATTTTAATAAAGTTCGCAAGGCAAATATAGGGGAAAATTTGAATGGGTGGCGGAGGAATGAACTAACGGTTAAAGTTACCGATCGGTAAATCGTGTGGGTTCAATGTCCACATTCAACTCATTCAAAACCAACTTCTGCAATTCAGCCTGCGGTAGCAAAAGCTGATACTCAGCCACGCCAATGGGCTTATTAATGTCTTGCAAAGCTATTTCAACATCCAGGTGATCTTTGTCAGCACAGAGAATAATACCAACGGAAGGGTTTTCATCCTCGCTTTTTTCGAGACGATCGAGCAAGGAGAGGTAAAGATTCAGTTTGCCCACATATTCGGCTTTGAAACTGCCAATTTTTAATTCGATGGCCACCAGGGAGCGCAGGCCGCGGTGAAAGAAAAGCATGTCTACAAAATATTCCTTGTCATTGTATTCCAGCCGGTATTGGTTGCCGATGAAACTGAACCCTCTGCCCAATTCCAGTATAAACGCCCTTATTTTGAAAATCAGCCTGTTTTCTAGTTCCAACTCCTTAACAGGCTCTGTTACCCCCAAAATCCGAGATTATACGTGCTTTTGAAGACTTCATTGCCATAGTCCGCATGCGCCTCAGGAAGCGTCTGGTTAAAATTGTGCGTCTTTATCTGCTTTTGTGCCTGCCCGTAACTGTCCATTTTGATGGCGTTAAGCAATAAGTCTCTTGACCAACCTTTTGCGAGGGTTTCGCTAGCATAGAATTCGATATGAGAATTATCCTTTACCTTGTTAATCAACAGCAAATTATGTCCCCATGGCAAAACTGCTACGGCCTGTAGCAGTTTTGTATCAGCCTCGTAATATCGCTCATAAAAACGCTTCATATCCCAAAGATTCCGCGGAGACAAACACATATCCGGAAACTCGTTTTTTGGTTCCCCTAACCCATTCAGGTTCGGTTTGCGATCCAGCCAATTTAGGTTTTTATTTTGATAGTCAATTTTGGGTGTCGGGAATATTCTTTGCAGTAGCTAGCTCATTTTCCTTATTCAGCCGCAGGACTTCCGATTCCAGTTCCTTGATACGTTCCTGCATCGGCGCTACCATCTGATTAATTTCTTCCATAGCATAACGGGGAGTAATATACTTTGGACAGTTCCAATCAAAGGCTATGATATGCAGCAGCACAATCCGCTCGGCAATGTTTTCATAGCCTTCCGGAATAACCAGGTCGGCCAGATCGGGGCGGTCGTTAATAGCTACGGTTTCGACTTCGGCATATACCTTCAATCGCGCCCGCCGTGCGTAATCCATTAATATCAGGGAAACTTTGGGATTAGTGGCAGTATTGCCTACTGTAATGAACTGCCTGTTACCACGTAAGTCGGCATAGGCTAGTGTTTGCGGATCAATTGTGTGAAGAAATCCTTTCGTGCCTCCACGGTGCTGGATGTAAGGAAACCCATTTTCGCCAATGCTCGCTATGTAGAAACTGTCCCTTTCCTGAATAAAGTTGCTCTCGCTGTCGAAAAGCCGGGTCCCGGTCGCTTTTTGTTCCATGTGCGCATAAGCCTGACGGCTTCCGTAGCGTTCCTGCAGGGCTTTCACTTCCGGAGTGAAAGCCACTGATGCATAGTTCCTTGCCATATCTGATTTGTTTTAATTTAACCCCAATCCTATCAAAGTCACTTAATGGATTTATCCTCAGAGGGACGCTGAATATCTTTGTTTTCTGTTTTTATATTTTCCACAGAAACATCCTTTTTAGCGCCGCTTTTTGGTGGGTTCAAATTTTCTTCATTCCACATCGTGTCGCCACATTCTTCATTCACGAATGGGGTATATTCAAAGACATCTGTTGTTTCCATTGTAGTAAAAGTTTAAAGTAATTTTATTTTAAAACTGCTGACGATATTACCGGAGGAAGGGATATCAAATGGCAGTCTAACTTGTCGGCCCTAACGCTATCTGATAAAATCTCTTCTAATGTCATTAAGTGCTTCCTGGAAATACGCTGGTTGCTGTAAAGTCTGAGCTACAATGAGCGAGCCCTGTATTTTAATGAGGGCTGACTTGCCTAGCTTTTCAGCAGCATTGGAGTCATGCCCCAGGTTCGACGCAAGGTGCGCAAATGCATCTATCCATTGCTGCATCATACCAGCCACCCGATCCTTAAAAATATCTACGGCGGTTCCCTGTGACATTGCCCTGAGAATGCACGCCGACTGACCACCATCATAAAGCCGTGAAATAGCATCCAACACAGCATTCAGACGTTCCGTGGCCGGTTCGGATGCATGAAGGACGCTGAATATATGTTCATCCGTCCACTCGGACCCATAATCAAGCACAGCATTCGCCATACCCACCTTGCCGTCCGGAAACCGATGGTATAAGCTTGCTTTTTTCAGCCCCGTTGCAGAAGCCAACTCGGCCAAGCTCGCCCCATCAAAGCCTATCGACCGGAATACTTGCATCAGCTTTTCAACAACAATATCAGCCTTAACTTTTGAATGTGCCATTGTCTACTCTATATTATACCGAACGATCGGTAAAGAAATTAAGTTTCAATGTTGGAGAATTTTCCTGCGTGGCTTAACCTCTCTAACGCTGCTGATTAGCCATGCTATGAAAACCTCTCACGCCTTGAAAATAAAATAGACCGCTCCAACCAGTAATGCGAAGCCGATCAGGTGGTTGTAGGTGAATCGCGTATTTTTAAAAAACGTTACCGAGAATATCATAAAAACGATCAGGGTAATCACCTCCTGAATAATTTTCAGCTGCACCAATGTAAACGGGCCTCCGGTTTCGGAAGAGCCGATGCGATTCGCCGGAACCTGAAAGCAGTATTCAAAAAATGCCAGGCCCCAGCTCAGAAGTATGATCGTCCACAATGGTGTGGAGCTATGACCACCGTCCTTATTGAAGAATTTGAGGTGCCCATACCAGGCTAGTGTCATGAAGACATTAGAAAGAACTAAAAGTCCGATTGTTGAAATGTACTTGCTCATTTGTAAAGTGGAAAAGACCAGCAGCGTCCTTGCTGCCGGTTTTTGTTAACAAATTATTGAACCAGATATTGTTGATTCGGTAATGCTCATCGTTCTCATAACAAAATACAATCAAGGCACATTGTAAACTGCGCCCTACGCTACAAATTTGCAATGTTCGCCTTATCAATAACAGATAAAAATGCAATTAACAATTCAGGGCAGCTCAATTCAGGGGATTGCATCCTTTTATACGGAGATCAACCGGCTTTTTATGGCCGATGAAGAATGGCAAATTGCAGAAAGCCTGGATGCCCTGGACGATCTTCTATACGGAGGATTTGGAGCTGCCAAGGGCGCCACAGCATTAGAGCTCATCTGGCTGGATATGGAAACTAGTCGGCTTTCTTTGGGCTATGAAGAAACCAGGCGGTATTACCTGGAAAAACTACGCCCCGGCTCACCTTTCAACAAAGCGCTGTTTTCAGAAAAATTAAAAGCGCTGGAAACCTCGGAAGGAAAGACTTATTTTGATCTGGTCATGGAAGTATTTGCGAGCCATCCGGCGGTCATTGTTGTACCGGGCTGAATCACCGAACCGGCGGAATCAAATTTAAGCTCCCTTGACGGTCACATTTTCAAAAAAAACCATCCCCATTCTATCAATGTGACCGACAAGATCCTCATTTTCAATTTGATGGTAAAGTGCCAAATCTATCCTGTAAGGAAGCAGTAAATCATCCAGTTCTGTTTCAATTCTGAATTGATCTGACAAAGTGAGTTTGTCTCCTACTAGCACTAAATCAATGTCGGAGCCGTTGCGGAAGTTTCCTTTTACGCGCGATCCGTAGAGGATTGCTTTTTCTACGTTCGGATACTTTCGAAAAACATTTTGAACTGCGATAATTGTTTTTTCTGACAGGCCGTACATTATTCTTTTTTGGCTATTATGGATTCCATTTTTTCTTGAAATGCTAAGAACAGAGGATAAAAATCACGGACAATGTTTTTATAAATCTGTTCGGATATTTCTTCGTTATAAGTATGGCTGGTAAGATTTCTATTCTTGATCATTTCCATCCAGTTATCGCCGTCCATGATCAGATCAACACTAAATGCCTGGCGTGTTGCATCCCTCGAACCTTTTATCTCCGAGTTGCCCTGATAAATAAAAAAATCCTGCATCACCTTCCAGGCCAATTCATGCGTAAATTCAAACGCCTGTATAACGCCTTGCCTTTCAAGTTCACTTAACGCACGTTGCGTATCCAGATGAACAGCTTCACCTAACTTTGCAAGTGCCTTTTTATAATTCTCAAAGCGTTGTTTCCAACGAATATCCTGCTCGTCCATATCTTGTTGTTTGATAGAAGATTGCTTACTTTATTTAGCCTACCTACTTGCCAATACAGAAGCGGGAAAAGATGTTTTCTAATAGGTCATCCGTAACAATAGTCCCAGTAATCTCCCCAAGATGAAACAGCGACAACCGAATATCCTGCGCCAAAAAATCCCCCGTAACCCCCGTTTCCAACCCATTCAAAACATCACTTAAAGCATCATGTGTTTTCACCAAATGCTCGTAGTGACGCAAATTCGTTACAACAGTATCGCTGGCCGATTGCCCGTAAACCATTGAAACCAATTTATTGGTCAGCTGAGATAATCCGGTTTGGGATTTTGCAGAAATTGAAATAACATTCTCTTGCAGCGCGCCTAAACTTTCAGCCGCTATTTCTCCAATATCAATCTTGTTCAACACATATAAAACCTGTTTTCCAGCGGGCAACAATGCTGCCAGTTGCTGGTTTTCCTGCAATGTCTCCAAGCTATCAAACAGAAAAATCACAATGTCTGCCTTCTCCATTGCATTTTTCGATCTTTCAATGCCGATGGATTCCACAAGGTCGGTCGTTTCCCGGATGCCGGCGGTGTCGATGAAGCGGAATTTCAGGCCTTCGAGGACGATGGTGTCTTCGATTACGTCGCGGGTTGTGCCTGCAATGCTGGTGACGATTGCTTTTTCTTCGTTTAGCAGCGCATTCAGCAAGGTGGATTTGCCAACATTCGGTGAGCCGATGATGGCAACAGGAACACCTTCTTTTAATGCATTGCCAAAGTCAAAGGATTCGATCAGCGGCGCAATAGTGCTTAGTAATGCTTCGATCAGTCTTCGGAGATCGTCGCGTTGAGCGAATTCAACATCCTCTTCGCCGAAATCAAGTTCGAGCTCGATTAAGGATGCGAAATGGATGAGTTCGGTGCGTAACGAGGCTAGTTTTTTGGAAAAGCCGCCTCTTAGCTGGTTCAGCGCAGTTTTGTGGCTGGCCTGGGAATCTGCGGCGATGAGATCGGCTACGGCTTCGGCTTGGACTAGGTCAAATTGGCCATTTAAAAATGCGCGCTGTGTGAACTCGCCGGGCTTGGCGATCCTTGCGCCTTTTGTGATGAGCAGCTTTAATATCTGCCTGATAATATAGTCCGAGCCGTGACAGGAAATCTCTATCGAATCTTCTTTGGTAAAAGATCTGGGCGTTTTGAAAACGGTTACCAGGACTTCGTCGATGATTTCACCGGCTGCCTGGATTGTTCCGAAATGTACGGTGTGGGTTTCGGCTTCTTCCAGGTTTTTTCCCTTAAAAATGGATTTTACCATGGAAATGGACCCAAGTCCGGAGACGCGGACCACGGCAATAGCGCCTACGCCTGAGGGAGTTGCGAGCGCACAAATAACTTCTTGCTGGTGGATTGGCATTGCATTCATACTGCAAATATGCGACTAATTGATCTGGTTTGATAGACTATTAGCACTTTGAATTTCGTACCTTTGGGCATTTTTCGACCGGATTGGTTGTTACATTTTTTTGAACATCTCCCTTTTTTGAATTGTGCTGACTGAAACATTGCCCATCGTTACCCACCAGCTTCCGGTTATGGAGGCCTTTTACACCTTGCAGGGTGAAGGCCAGCATAGCGGTCGGGCTGCTTACTTTATCCGCCTCGGCGGCTGCGAAGTGGGCTGTCACTGGTGCGACGTGAAAGAATCATGGAATGCGGACCTGCATCCGAAATATAACATTAACAACATTGTCGACGGCGCGCTGCAGTATCCCGGCCGTCTGGCTGTGATAACGGGCGGCGAACCTTTAATGTATAACCTCGACGAGCTGACGGGCCAGCTGCAAGACGCAGGTTTTAAAACCAACATCGAAACATCCGGCGTATATCCGTTCACAGGACATTGGGATTGGGTGTGCTTTTCTCCCAAAAAATTTAAAACACCGCATCCCGACATTTATAAAAACGCCAACGAGCTCAAAGCGATCATTTACAACAAAAGTGATTTTGAATTTGCGGAGTCACATGCTGCACTCGTCTCCGACGAATGCACGCTGCTCTTACAACCCGAATGGAGTAAGCATGAGGTGATGCTGCCTTTGATAATTGACTATATCAAAGACAATCCCAAATGGAAAATGTCGTTACAAACCCACAAGTATATGAACATTCCTTAATGCACCGCGCCGCTATATTTTTGCTCTTCTCCTGTCTGTTTATTTCAAATTACACGCATGCACAGGATGCAACATTGTCCCGCAAAGCCCGGGAAACTTATGAAAAAGCGCAGCAAGCCTGGCAGGCAAGAAAGCTGCCCGATGCCATTGCGCTTTTTGAAAAAGTCCTGGAACAGGAACCCAACAGTTATGACACCAACCTGAGGCTTGCGCAGATCTACGAGCTGCAACGCAACCCGGATCTCACCAAAAAATACTACGCAAAAGCCATTCAGCTCAGACCAACGGCGCCGCAGACGGCGGCAGCACTGCAATGGTTTGGACGCCATCATTTTGAAGCGCAGCACTATGATTCCGCGCAGGTCTACTACGAGAGAGCATTGCCATTGTTTCCCGCGAAGTCGAGCCTCGCCCGGCTTGCGGAAAAATCAATAGCATCTTCCAAATTTGCCCGGGAGGCGATCAAAAATCCTTTAAGCATTCAGAAACAGTCCCTGGGCGACACGGTCAACTTCCTGAACACGCAGTATTTCCCTGTTATGACGGCGGATGATGAAACGTTGATTTTCACCGGCCTGACCGAGAACCGCGACGAGAACATTTATACCACGCATCGTATCAATGGTAACCGCGCGGCGGACCGCTGGGACGTGCCGGAGGAAATTTCCAAGTCCATTAACACAACCAATAACGAAGGCACTTGCACTGTGTCGGCGGACGGACGAACATTGGTTTTCACGGCCTGCAACCGGCCGGATGGTTATGGAAGCTGCGATCTATATATTTCACGCAAAGAAGGCAAGGATTGGAGTGCGCCGCTAAATCTGGGTCAGGAAATCAATACACGCGACTGGGAATCGCAGCCATCTTTATCGGCCGACGGCCACCTGTTGTACTTTGCTTCGGACCGTAAGGGCGGACAGGGCAAGCGCGATATCTGGGTTACCAAACTTGATGATAAAGGCAAATGGGCGGCGCCAAAAAACCTTGGGTCACACATTAATACGCCCGATGAAGAAAATGCACCATTCATTCACGCCAACGGCAGAACGCTTTTTTATGCCTCAAACGGCTTTCCCGGCATGGGCGGTTTTGACATCTTTATCTCACAGCGCACGGACACTCTATGGTCGCAATCCAGGAACATTGGTTATCCTATTAACACCATAGCCGATCAGGTGGGACTTTTTATAGCTTCGGACGGGCAGAAAGCTTATTATACAGACGACGGTTCGGAAGGAAAAGGCCGCTCGCTGCTTTATACATTCAATTTGCCCCAAGAGGTGAAGGATATGATCGTGCCTACACGCTATGCGAAGGGAAAGGTGTTTGATAAAAAGACAAACACGCCGCTGGCTTCTGCTATCGACCTTTTTGATCTGAAAACACAACAAAAAGTCGGCGAATTCTCGTCGGATGGCAAAACGGGTTCTTTCCTGGCCGTGCTCAACAGCGGAGGTGAATATGCTTTTTATGTATCCAAACAAGGTTATCTTTTTAAAAGCCTGTCATTTACAGTGAATGATTCCACATCCTTTGTTGACCTGGACATTCCTTTGGAGGCCATCGAAAAAGACCGGGCAGAAGTGCTTAATAATATATTTTTCAAAACAGGTGAATACAGCCTCGATGAAAAATCGAAAGTCGAGCTTGGGAAAATGGTTGACTTTTTGAATAAAAACAAAACTGTAAAAATTGAAATTTCCGGTCATACCGACGATGTAGGTTCCGACACGGAAAATATGGAATTATCAAGGCGAAGGGCGCAATCCGTGCAACAATATCTGCAACAGTCGGGGGTTGTTGCCGACCGGATCACATTCAAAGGTTATGGGGAGACGCAGCCTGTTGCCGCAAATGACTCCCAGGAAAACCGCCAGAAGAACCGCAGAATCGAGTGGAGGATCCTCTAATTGAATTTGCATAAAGAATCGAAATTTTGCACTTTTGTCGATCTGCCAATGTTGTAATAGACGAGTACAACTTAGTTCGTAAACATTCGTCGTTAACATTTAGTATCCATAAAATATGACACCCGAGAAAGTATCCTGCTTAATCATTGGCTCCGGTCCTGCCGGATATACAGCCGCTATATATGCATCCAGAGCAGGGTTGAATCCTGTACTTTACCAAGGCGCGCAACCAGGCGGCCAGCTGACCATTACCACGGAAGTTGATAACTATCCAGGCTATCCGGATGGGATTACCGGTCCTGAAATGATGGTCAATTTCGAAAAACAAGCCAAACGCTTCGGAACAGATATCCGTTACGGATTGGCTACGGCAGTTGATTTTACAACACATCCGCTCAAAGTGACTATTGACAACAAGCACGAGATCGAAGCCGATTCAGTGATTGTTTCAACCGGTGCTTCTGCCAAATGGCTGGGGCTTCCTGACGAAGAGCGCCTGAACGGCCGCGGCGTTTCTGCCTGTGCGGTTTGTGATGGTTTCTTTTTCCGAGGACAGGATGTGGTAGTCGTGGGCGCTGGTGATACAGCGGCTGAGGAAGCAAGTTACCTTGCCAAATTGGCCCGTAAAGTGTATCTGCTGGTTCGTCGCGATGAAATGCGTGCTTCCAAGATCATGCAGAAACGCGTAGAAATGTTGCCGAACATTGAAATTCTCTGGAATACGGAAACGGTAAAGCTGAACGGAGAAGAAGGACTTGAATCTGTTTTGGTAAAAAATAATAAAACGGGCGAGGAGCAACTATTGCAGGCAACCGGTTTCTTTGTAGCGATCGGACATAAGCCTAACACGGATATTTTCAAAGGATATCTGAACATGGACGAAACCGGCTACATTCAGACTATAAAAGGAAGTGCTTGCACCAACATTAAAGGTGTATTCGCTTGTGGTGATGCGCAGGATAATGTTTACAGACAAGCCATCACTGCTGCCGGAACCGGATGTATGGCCGCGTTGGACGCCGAGAGATTTCTAATGGAACTTGAAGTAGAAACCATCATTGAGGAAACAGCATAAATAATTTGCCCAACCCCTAATTTGAATCAGGCTGCATTGTCATGTTTTAGCAAGCAATGTAGTCTGATCTGATTTTTTTATACCTATGAAAGTAAAGCTTATTGTAAGTTTGCTAATGACCGTGTGTTTGATCTCCTGGAACACGCAAGCGCAAGAGCGAGGAAAATTCAAAAGAAATCCCAAAATCAATCAGTCCGGAAACAATGCCAACGAAGGACCTACTAGGATAAGCACACCGCAGCCCGAAGACGAATACCAGGTAGAAACCTCCAATCTCAGATTCCAAAGCCAGTTCGAGCCGGTAAAACCGCTCAACCCCGTGGTAAGCGAGGACACAGCCACCCTGGACGAGGGCGAAACCGAAGTCGTAGAGGTTGTTGATTCCCTGCTAGTTGCAGATGAATGGGTAAAATCCGCTGAATATTACGTAATCTGGGATGCACGCACCATTAACCCCTACGGACTCAGCCCGCTGGAATTCGACGAACCCGTTGACATTACATTATACGATCCCGCAGTAAACAGAATGTGGGCCACACCCATGATCGACACCAAGCCTACTTCCAACTTCGGCTACCGCTGGGGAAGATGGCATAACGGAAGCGATCTGGACCTGGAAACGGGCGATACAGTGCGCTCGACCTATGACGGAATGGTCCGCATTGTTGCCTTCGACGGCAGCGGATACGGTCGTTTTGTTGTTGTAAGACATTATAATGGTCTCGAAACGCTTTACGGGCATTTATCCAAACAACTTGTTGAATCGGGGCAAATCGTAAAGGCTGGCGAAGTGATCGGCTTGGGAGGAAATACCGGCCGCAGTACGGGATCTCATTTACATTACGAAAACCGCTACGAAGGGAATCCATTCGACCCGAGAAATATCTTTGACTGGGAAAACAAAGCCATCAAGTCTGACCATTTCTTGCTGACGAGCAATGTATGGAGCCATTTAAGGGGTAAATCGAACAAAAGCGAGTTTGCATCGGGCGATGCTCCCGTAGCCTACACCCGCTCTATTTTGCATAAAGTGCGCTCGGGTGAGACATTGTCTTCCATAGCAGGTCGGTATGGTGTCAGCATTTCATCCGTTGCCAGAAAAAACCGCATTTCTACCCGCTCTACTTTGAGAATCGGGCAGAAACTTCGCATCAAATAACATCCATATTATGAAACTAGATATCCTTGCCATCACAGCTCACCCTGACGATGTCGAACTTTGTTGTGCCGGAACATTGCTGTCGCAGATTGCATTGGGAAAAAAAGTCGGGATTGTAGACCTCACACGCGGCGAGCTCGGCACGCGCGGGACGCCCGAAGGCAGGATTCAGGAAGCTAAAAATGCAGCGGCTATCATGAACATTGCTGTACGTGATAATGTAGGTTTAGCCGATGGATTTTTTGCTAATAACGAAGCACATCAGAAAGCAATCATCCCATACATCCGTAAATATCAGCCGGATATCGTTATTACGAATGCGGTTACGGACAGGCATCCGGATCACGGCCGTGCCGGACAGCTCGTTTCGGACAGTTGCTTTTACTCCGGTTTGCGGATGGTGAAGACGTTTGATGAACAAGGCAATGAGCAGGAAGCATGGCGGCCCAGGCAGGTTTTCCACACCGTACAGGACCGCTACATTACGCCCGATTTTATCGTTGACATAACCCATGTCCATGACAAAAAAGTAGAAGCGATCCGTGCATTCGAAAGCCAGTTTTTCGTGCCTTCCTACAACAGCGACGAGCCGCAGAGCTACATTTCCTCCCCTGATTTCCTCGAATTTGTAATCGCCCGCGCCCGGGAAATGGGCCACGCGATCGGTGTGACTTTCGGAGAAGGGTTTACGACTTCCAGAAAGCTTGGCGTGCGGGATCTGTCGGCGTTTATTTAAATCTTTTCTTGCCCGATATTGTTAGTTAAAATAGTCCCGCGTCCAACTATTTGCGCCGGCATATCGTATATTAAGAAAACATCAAAATGATAAACAGCATGAAGAAGCCAATCGCATTCCTGCTTGCAGGCATGTTCGCATTAATGCTGCAAAGCTGTTACGGACAATCTTCCCCGGCACAGAAAGAGCAGAAAAAAACACCCGCATATTCCAGGAAGGATTCCGTTGCGGTTAATAAAAGCAACGAAGAGTGGAAAAAGGTCCTTTCGCCGGAAGTTTACGAAGTAGCGCGCCTGAAAGGAACCGAGCGACCATTTACCAGTGAATACGAACATTCCAAAGAGGTAGGCACATTCTATTGCGCCGTTTGCGGCAATGCACTTTTTAAAAGTAATGCCAAATACGAAAGCGGATGCGGCTGGCCGAGCTTCTTTGAACCGATCAGCAAAACCTCCATTTTGGAAGCGGCAGACAACTCCCACGGCATGCGTCGCACGGAGGTAATGTGCGGCAAATGCAAATCGCATTTGGGACACGTTTTCGAGGATGGCCCGCCTCCTACCGGACTTCGTTATTGTATCAACGGCGTGGTGCTGGATTTTGAAAAAGCCAAAACCGCCGAGAAGAAATTCAACAGCAAAAAGAAAGCAGAAAGCGGAAGTTGAGTTAGCACTGACTCACTACGGACATTAAAATTTGATTAAGACACTTACCCGGATTTCAGGCTAACGAACTTGAAGTCAGCGGTAAGTGTCTTTTTTCGTTGATCCATAGCAGACTTAATCTATAATCTCCTTTAAGTAATTTGTTCTGATTCTAAATAATGCATATGTTTGCCCCCGCTTATGATTAGTCTAAATAAGCAACCTCTCACATTTCCTGACAAAACAACTATTTGAAAAGAATGCTACAACATTTCAACTTACGCAATGTATTGTTTGCGTCCATGCTGGTCGCGGGGTTATCCTCCTGTTCAGACGATGAAGAAAGACCTGTCGATCCAAGCCCGGGCCCGGAGCTTCGCACCAAGATCGATTACGCAAAAATCACCCCTACAACACCTTACAAAAGCCTGTTTGTTGACACCAAAGGCGATACTACCGTCGATCTGACGTCCGGGAATGCACGTTACAAAATGTTCCAGGCGCTAAATTATTACCTGGGCTCGGCAGTGCGGGACAGCACACAGGTAACTGCGGCTGTGATGAAAAATATGTATGCGAATACAGGTAACCCGTTCACGGATATCAGCACATCAACCATTAATATTAAAGGCGCGGACCTGAATGCTTCGGGTGTGCAGTTGCGCGATGTTACAGCTTCTTCAAAAACTGCCGCAGAAGCAGATGCTGCGCGTGCGCACCTGGAAACCAGTTTTGCCGCACTGGAAGCAGCAAGCAAATCGGTAAAGGTGCCTGCGGCGAAAGGTGTTGCAGGGAAACTTGGAACATATCTTGTTGATTCAAAAGGAATTGAGCACGGACAAATCATTCAAAAAGGCCTGATCGGTGCTTTGCAAATGGATTACATTGGTAATGTGCTGTTGGACAAAGGTTTGGAGGTCGACAATATTTCATTGGTTTCGGGTAAAAAATATACTGCTTTGGAGCATAACTGGGACGAGGCATATGGACTGCTTACTTTGAACCCGGTATATCTGGCCGGAGCAACAGACGCTGCAAGAACTTCCAATGAGTCTTTTATCGGTTCGTATATTTGGGAATACAATAAAGCAAGTTATGCTAAAATCCATCCCGCGTTTGTGAAAGGACGTGCGGCAATCGTGAACATGGATAACGCCGAGGTGAAAACGCAGGCAACATTTATCAGAACGGAAATGGAAAAAGCGATCGCTTCTGCTGCACTGGGTTACCTGGGCAAATGGAAAAGCGGAACAACGGACGCTGCCCGTGCACATGCCATCGGCGAAGGACTTGGTTTCATTTACTCCCTTCGTTACTGCAAGATCAATGGTGCGGACGCTGCTTTTTCTGACGCATTGTTGCTAGGCTTGATGGGCTCTCCGAATGGATTTTGGGACCTTACTAACGACAAGATCAATGCTGCTTCGGATGCGATAACGGCAAAGTTCAAGTTATAAAATTCAGGTCTTGACCTGTTTCAGGGTGGATTGACGGCTTTGCTGTCGATCCACCATTTGTTGTTTAAAACCTGACTACTCATGACAATGAAAAAATATCTGCCCATTTTGCTGACCGTGTTCTTCCTGGGCTGTTCCGATTCAAAGGAAAAAACCGAGCCGGAACCAGTTGAGGATGGGAAGGACCGCAAAGCCATGCTGACGCATCTTGCCGACAACATTATCATTCCTTCATACGACAATTTCCAGGGTAAGTTTGATGCCATGGTAACCAAGTCCAATGCATTCATCGCCAAACCGGACGCCTCCACGCTTACAGATTTCCGCGCAGCCTGGGCCGACGCCTACACAGAATGGCAAAAGGTCGAGCTGTTTGATTTCGGACCGGGAGAAAAGCATACGATCCGTAATTTCTTTAACATTTACCCAGCCAGCGAACAAGGCATCGTCGCAAACATCGCAAATCCGGCTGCCAGCCTGGAAACACCGGATTCCTACCCCCGCCAGGGATTTCCTGCGCTTGATTATCTGATCAACGGCATCGGTGCAACCGACGCAGCCATTGTTGCCCAATACACAACAGCGCCAGGTGCCGCCGCTAAACTCGCTTACATCAAGCGCGTTACCGATCGCATGGACAGCATTCTAGATAAAGTTACCAGTGAATGGAAAGGTGCGTATAAAGAAACATTCGTTACCAAAACAGGACTCGATATCGGCTCTTCAACTTCCTTGCTGGTCAATGGTTATGTACTTCATTACGAGCGTTATATTCGTTCCGGGAAGTTTGGAATTCCTTCGGGAGCCATGCTCAATGGCATTGCCGCGCCTGAAAAAGTGGAAGCATTCTATAAAAAAGATATTTCCCTGGCACTAGCCAAAACAGCGCACCAGGCTTATGTCGATTTTTTCAATGGAAAAAGTGTAAAAGCGGACGGAACCGGGCCGTCTTTAAAAACTTATCTGGATGCATTAGGTGCCAAAGACAGCGGCACAGGCAAACCCCTTACCGAGCTGCTTAATGCACAATTTGATGCAAGCAAATCCAAGCTCAATGCTTTGAAACCGAACTTATACGAAGAGGTAAAAACCAATAATCAGGTAATGAAGGACACTTATACCGAAATGCAAAAGGCAGTTCGTATGCTGAAAGTGGACATGACCTCGGCCATGAGCATTACCATCACCTACACCGATAACGACGGCGACTAAACGCATCAGTCATGCGGGCATATTTCAACCGATATTCTCCGGCTGCAACGCTGGCCTTATTCCGGGTCATTTTCGGCATTATGCTCTTTTTGAGCATTTGCCGTTTTTGGGCAAAAGGCTGGATCAGCGACTTGTATATTTTACCAAAATTCCATTTTCCCTTTTTCGGCTTCGAATTCATCCGGCCGTTGGGAGAATGGACTTATGTTTTGTTCGGGGTTTGCGCCGTGGCTTCCCTGCTGGTTGCTGCCGGGCTGTTTTACAGGTTATCGGCCATTATGCTCTTCCTATCTTTCACTTACATTGAGCTGATGGACAAAAGCACTTACCTGAACCACTACTATTTTGTGAGTATGGTAAGTTTTATGCTGATTTTCCTGCCTGCACACGCATCATTCTCTTTTGACGCTTACCGAAACAAAAAGTTACTGGCCGACCAGCTGCCCAGCTGGTGCATAGACAGCATCCGGCTACTGGTGTGCATCATTTATTTTTACGCAGGACTGGCAAAGCTCAACAGCGACTGGCTTTTACACGCATTACCATTGAAAATCTGGCTTCCTGCGCAGAATGATCTGCCCGTGATCGGTGGTTTATTTAATTACAAATGGACGCCCTACCTGTTCAGCTGGGCTGGCTGCGTTTATGATCTGAGTATTGGATTTTTGCTTTGGAACAAAAAAACGCGTCCCTATGCATTCATTTCCGTGATCATTTTTCATTTATTAACGGCCATTCTGTTTCCGATCGGCATGTTTCCATACATTATGATCGTGACTGCGTTCGTTTTTTTTCCGGGAGAAATGCACCAGAAAATCATCGACGCTATTAGTTTTGCTTTAAATCTGCCGATCCGATTTATCAGGCCAAAGCGCTCGTACATTGTTTTAGGCATTGCCAAACCCTTATTACTGACCGTTTTTGCACTGTTTTTTATATTCCAAATCACCTTTCCGTTCCGCTATCTGATGTATTCCGATGAGCTTTTCTGGACGGAGGAAGGTTACCGGTTTTCCTGGCGGGTTATGCTGATGGAAAAAGCCGGTTACACGCAATTCACGGTTATAGACGCCTCAGGCAAGAAACAAATCGTCAATAATAACGACTTCCTGACGCGTTTGCAGGAAAAAATGATGTCCACCCAGCCCGATATGATCCTGCAATACGCACACATGCTCCGCGACCATTACGCCGCGGCGGGTTTCCAAACGCCACAGGTCTATGTGGATTCCTATGTGGCGCTTAATGGCAGATTAGGCAAGCCGATGATCGATCCGGCGGTGGACCTGGCCAAACAAACAGATTCTTTCCAACACAAATCCTGGATTATTCCTTTCAATGATGAGATCAAAGGGCTTTAACATTATCATTTTTTTACTGGCCCTTTCATGTGTCGCCCATGCGCAATCGCGCACTTCCGACAAAAAAACGCCAAAACCGGACAGTGCTGCCGCCACTTCCGGCATTTCCAGCGACCAGAATTTAAAGGAACTGACCGTCACCGAAAAAGCAACGGATTTCGGTTTCTCGCGCCTTCGCGGGGTTGAAAATATGGGCATTTATGAAGGCAAAAAATCCGAAGTCATTACGCCCGATCAGCTCGTTGCCAACCTTTCTACAAACAATGCGCGGCAAGTTTATTCACGGGTTGCAGGTCTTAATATCTGGGAAAATGACGGCGGCGGATTACAGCTGAGCATTGGTGGTCGCGGCCTGGATCCCAACCGGACCTCCAATTTCAATGTTCGCCAGAATGGCCACGACATCAGCGCGGACGCATTAGGTTATCCTGAAACTTACTACACCCCTCCTATTGAGGCCGTGGGCCGCATTCAAATTGTCCGTGGAGCGGCATCGCTGCAATATGGCACACAATTCGGCGGGCTGATCAATTTTGTGATGCGCAAGCCCGTAGCAGACAAAAAACTGGAAATTACTGCCCGGCAAAGCGTCGGGTCTTTTGGCTTCTATAACACATTCACCAGCGCCAGCGGCACGGTCGGAAAGCTGAGTTACTACACTTTTTTTCAATACAAAAAAGGCGACGGCTGGCGGGAGAATTCGCATTTTAAGAATAAAACAGCATACGCAGATATCGACTATAAAATTTCGGATAAAACGAGCATTGGTATTGATGTCACGCACATGGATTATCTTGCAAAGCAGCCGGGCGGCCTTTCTGATGCGATGTTTCTGCAAGATCCAAGGCAGACCAACCGTGAAAGAAACTGGTTCCAGGTTGGCTGGAACATGCTCGCCCTGCATTTTGACCAGAAATTAAGTGAAACCAGTGATTTCAATGTAAGGCTCTTCGGACTTTCGGCACACCGCTATTCACTGGGTTTCAGGCCAAACCGTGTTGCGACGATTGATGACAATAGCGAGCGCGATTTGATCAAGGGTAATTTTACGAACTGGGGCGCTGAGGCGCGTTATCTGAAAAGGTATTTTGTAGCCAAAAAACTGTCTGTACTGCTCGTGGGCGGGCGTTTCTATCATGGCTATAATCACAGTTTGCAGGGCGTAGGGACCAGTGCTAAGGATGCTGATTTCAATTTCGTCGAGCCAGAGCGCTTCATTACTTACGATTACCGCTTTCCAAACAGAAACGTATCGCTATTTGCAGAGAACATTTTTTATCTTTCCGACCGGCTCTCCATTACCCCGGGCGTAAGATTTGAGTATATAAAAACAACCGCAGATGGCTTTTATGGCAACATCTCACGCGATCTGGCGGGCAACATTATCAACATTACGCGCACGGAGGAAAATCGTAAAAACGGGCGTCAGTTTGTGCTGGCAGGTGTCGGTGTCAGCTATAAGCCACATTCAAATGTGGAGGTTTACGGAAATATTTCGCAAAACTACCGCTCGATCACATTCAGCGACATGCGCATTTCAAATCCTTCCTCCGTGATCGATCCGAACATGAAAGACGAAAAAGGTTACAGCATCGACCTCGGTTTCCGAAGCCACCAGACTGCATTTTTCAATTACGACGTCAGCCTTTTTTACCTCAACTATAACAACCGGATCGGAGAAGTGCAGTTTTACGACGAAAGCAACCGGGTTCTGAGGCTGCGCAGCAATGTGGGCCAGGCCATTATTACGGGTGTTGAATCGTATGCAGAAGCTGATTTTTTCAAACTAGCAAACCCGGAAGAAAAGGATTGGAGCACTGTGCTCTTTGCCAACATTGCTTTCATAAAATCGAAATATAAAAACAGCGAAATTCCTGGTGTTCAGGGCAATGAAGTTGAATTTGTTCCAAAAGTAAATTTAAAAACCGGTCTGAGAGTTGGATACAAAAAGCTGAAAGGTTCCTTCCAGCTAACACATCTGACCGACCAGTTTTCGGAAGCGACCAATGCCGTTGACGGAGGCGTTTCGTCCGTGGTAGGCATTATTCCAGCATACAAGATCATGGATCTCAGCCTCTCCTACGAGTGGAAGCGCCTGAAACTAGAAACCAGCATCAACAACCTCACCAATGAAATGTACTTCACCCGCCGCGCCACCGGCTACCCCGGCCCCGGCATCCTCCCCTCAGACGGAAGAGGTTATTATGTGACATTGCAGGTTAAGATTTAATTTGATGGTTAATGTGAAATGTAAAGAGGTTGCATTGCGTTTACGGATTAGTAAATTTGTTTTAGCTAACACAGGATACGATGTTTAATTACTTCCAATTAATCGACACCAAATCGTTACAGGAAAAAATATCGAAAGGTGGTTTTCCTTTCAGTAAATATCTGTTTTGGGACGCACCGATTGAGGCGATCGATATCGAAAAAAACCGAAAATATGTGGTAGAGCGGGTTGTTACCAGGGGATTTTTGGAAGATTTTTACATGCTAACCCAGATTTATAATCGCGAACAGATCATAGAAGCATTGAAAAAGAGTCGGGAACTTGATCCGAAAACAATCAATTTTTGTAGCCTCTATTTTAATATTCCTAAATCCGATCTGAATGCTTCATTATTCTACCGTTGATTTCGAGACCTACGAAATCTTAAAGAAAATATTCTCAATTGATTTAATTAAAAACCGTTTTGCACTTGCAGGTGGCACGTCACTTTCATTGCAACTGGGTCACCGGCATTCCATTGATCTGGACATTTTTTCGCCCGAAGTTTTCGATACACGCGATCTCGAACTGACTCTTTCATCAACTCCCTGTTTGAAATTTGAGATGATTAATCGCACAGAGCGAATGCTATTCAGTTATATCAACAATGTTAAATGTGACTTCGTAAATGAGCCGTCAACACTGCTGAATCCCTTTTTATCAGAAGACGACGTAAATTATTTTCATTTTGAAGACATTGCTGCCATGAAAATGCATACGGTTTGCGGCAGAGGAAAGAAAAAGGATTTTTTTGATATATATGTGCTGCTCGAAAATTATGGCTGGCAAGATATGTTAAAATGGTTCGCCTCGAAGTATGGCGAGTCTCAGTATTATTTTCTTTGGCGTAGCATTGCTTACTTTGAGGACGCAGAGGATGATGTTGACATTGTCGGATTTACCCCATATACCAAGGATTGGGAAGAGATAAAGTCATTTATTAAAGCGAAATGCGTTTAATTAATCCTCAAACTTCCCCAGAATGATCCCGAAATGAAAGCCCATGGCCAGGCTGGGCAGGAACTCACTTTCGTTGGGTGTGTCGTATTCGAACCAGCGGTCGGAGCGGGGGATTCTGGTGTTGGCGGGGATGTCGGTGATGGTTCGCACGCGGATGTTGCGGAAGCCTAATCCTGCGAAAAGATCAAGCGCTATCCGGCTGCTGAAATAGAACTGCATGCCGGCTTTGGCATGACCGGCATGCACCATGCGCCTGGTTTTGATAAGCGTATTTTCAAGATAATCACAATTGCCCCACGGTTGTTCACATTCCATTCCAACCCATTTATTATCCCTGTAAATCACTTTTTTCAATAGCAATTCACCAGCTATGTAGGGTTTCATGCGGCGTCTTGTCAGGTAATAGTAACGCAGCTGTGTCCTGCTTTTGAAGATTTCCTTATTGGGCCGGTCAACTCCCTGGCTGTACCACGTGTTCATAGCGGCAGGGCCATAGCCCAAATCCTGCTGCAAAGACATCCCTGTGGTGCCCAACGGAACTTCGACGCCGAATTGAACTGCATTATCAAAATCAACAAGTGATAAGGGCGCAAATTTTACGATCACATGCTTTTGGGCCGTTTCAGCATCTATCTGACCAAAAGAAGCGAGTCCTGACAAGCAGCAACCCACAAAAACAGCTAGAAATAACCTCATAGAACAGGGATTTTACTTAAAAATTCAATATTGTCCGCGTTGTCGTGCTTGTATTGAAAAAGGCCTTTTTCGCCAGTAACAATCAGATGTTTATCCCTGACAATGACATCGTAAGCGGGCAGATCTCCCATTGTCTCTTTAAAAACAGGCTTGGTAGGATCGGTGATATCCAGCACGGTAAGCCCGACGCTTCCCTCGCACACAAACAATCTGTTTCCCGAGACACCCAGGCCGTAAGGCGAGGTCATTCGCTGTGTGTGGACCATTTTCGGCGCGGCCGGGTCACTCACATCCACGACGTCAAGCGAGCTGACTGAATTTTGTGCCCGGCAAGTAACACCGCTGCGCAATGTTACATACGCGTATTTTCCCTGCACCACCACCGGATCGCATGATTGGATATGCTGAAATTTGCTCTCTAATACTGGGTTCCGCGGATCGGTGTTGTTGAAAATATACATGCCGTCCATGGCTCCTATATAAAGGTTGTCGCGGTAGGGAAATATGGTTTCTATCCCAACGCCCATATCCTTTTTTACCGCTTTGACCGGATTCGCTCCGTTTTCAATGTCATACACTTCGAGCGATTGCTTAGTAACGATGTACAACGTATTGCCTGTTATCGCAAACCGCGCCATCGAACCGCCGGAGCCTGTTTGCGGGTTCAATGCTGAATCGTTCCCGCCATCCTCGCAGCCGGTCAGGATCAGCACTAATCCAAGAATAGCGAGTCCTGCAAATATAAATGGAGCAATTTTTTTCATGGTTAACTTTCGTTTTCTGCCTTTCACTTGAATATTCGGATATTTCAATGTTGCTTACCGGAAGCAATTAGGCCGCTTTGCCATCGGCACTTTTTCCCAACCTGTCACAATGCCTTTTTTACTTTCTACGCATTCAAAATATGCATTGCTGACAGGCGGATAGTCAGTCCCCGGAACAGCGTTGGGAATTGTCTTGGTAAGCTTGGGTGATTTTGGATTGCTAATGTCGAAAACGACCAGATTTGTTAGATTATCCGCATATAGAAACGTCCCTTTCGCTGCCATGTCGTAATTTCCGGCAATGGAAATGAAGGAGATGTTTTTCGGTTTTTTAGGATCCGAATTATCGACAACGTGAATGCCATGGCCGGATTCATTAATGAACAGATAATCGTCGAGCACATATATCTTCCCTGGTTTTGACAAAGGCTGTGCTGCGACAACCTCTACCCTGGCCGCATCTTCGGCGGAGCTGTACATGGGCCGGTAACCTGTGCCGTCGAAAGGAAATCGCTCGGAAGGATCATTGCTATCTGTGATGCACGAGGCGACGATGATAACAAGCAGGCATAGACGTAAAAGATTTTTCATAGTGCAGCCATTGGGTTTTGCCGTTTTTCTTTCAGACACAATGTTGCATAAGATAGTTGCAAGTAAAATACTGAATATTCAAACTTATCAAGCCATGAAACCAACCATTGCCGTATTACCGTTTGCAAACCTGAGCTACGATCCCGAAGAGGAGTATTTCAGCGACGGGGTTACCGAAGAGATCATCAATGTATTAAGCCGCGTTCCGGGCTTACAGGTTGCGGGAAGGACTTCGTCTTTCATTTTTAAGGGCCAGAACCAGGATCTGAAACACATTGGCGAGCAGCTCAACGTGGAGCACATTCTGGAAGGAAGCATCCGGAATTCGGGCGAAAAATTGCTGATCAATGTGCAGCTTATCCGTGCTGCAGACGGGGCCAGCATTTGGTCTGAGCATTATGACCGTGACTTGGACGACATTTTCGAGGTTCAGGACGAAATCACACTGGCCATCATGAATGCAATCAAAGTCCAGCTTCTGGGTGATGAACCCATTAGCACATTCAAACGATACACCAACAATAAAGCGGCTTACCAGCTCTATCTGCGCGGCCGTTTTTACCACAACAAGTTTGCCGGGCCGGACACATATCAGAAAGCCATCGGCTATTTTGAGTCAGCCATTGAACTGGACCCCACCTACTCGATCGCTTACTCCGGCATTGCGTCGTGTTATCTTAATATGTGGTTTTACCGGCACCTTCCTGCGGCTAAGGCGCTGCCGCTGATGAAGCATGCAGCCGAGCAGGCCCTTGCACTCGACGACGGCATTGCGGAAAGTTATCTTGCCATAGCGAGGATGCAAATGCTGCATGAGTGGGATTTCAAAAGCGCATCCGCCTCTTTTGCCAAAGCATTGGAACTGAACTGGAACGCAGCCGACCTTATCGGGCAGTACGCGCTCTATCTCGCACTGAGCGATCGTTATGAGGAGGCGCTGGAAAAAACGGCGCTGGCATTATCCCTCGAACCCTTTTCACTGATCAATAATTTTTACGCAGCGTATGTTTATTGGATTGCAGGAAATTTCGAAAAAGCCGTTGAACAGGGACAGAAGCTGGTGGCTCTGGAACCTTCATTCTGGGGCGGCCACCTGATCATTGGCCTCAACCTGATCACGCTCAGAAACTATCCTGAAGCACAGGAAGCGCTGGAAACGGCTTTGGAAATCAATTATAATGGCATTACGCTCAGTGCATGCGGTGTGTTGTTCGGATTGTCTAATGAAACGGAAAGTGCCCGCGATATCCTCACCCAAATGACCTCGCTGAGCAAAACACAGGTGGTTTCCAATTATGATATGGGCATTGTAAATGCTTCCATTGGCAATGTGAGCGAGGCCCTGGTTTATTTTCAGGCTGCTATTGACCATCATGAGCCGCCGATGCTGTTTTTCAAATTCATTGTCCGCGACTGGCTTTCCACCTCCGGCCAACAAGCACATTATCAGCTACTTATTGATCAGATTATCAAGTAATTAACTTCTTTGTAGTGCCACGGATGCACGAATGGGCACGAATGCGATTAGTGTCCATTCGTGCATCCGTGGCCTGTCCACCTCTCCCATCCCCCACACGCCGACCGTTTAATAAGTTCCGCCAAAAAGAACTCAGGGTGAACCGCTTAGCCGGTAGTAAAGTGCCCGGTTTTTTTACTTTTGCAATTTGTAAAACCCTAATCGGACCCTATGAAAAAACTTTTCAAAGTTATCGGAATCATCATTCTTCTTTTTGTTGTAGTGGCTGTTGCGGCTGCTTCCTATGTTACATTAGCACTTCCCAATGTCGGCGATGCGCCGGAACTTACAGTTGAAAGAACGCCTGCCAGAGTGGAACGCGGCAAGTATCTCGCCAATCATGTCACTGTCTGCATGGACTGCCATAGCACCCGCGATTGGAACCTGTTTGCTGGTCCGATTACAGGTGTGGATATGGGTAGCGGCGGCGAGATCTTCGACCAGAAACTGGGTTTCCCCGGCAAATTTATTTCGAAAAACATCACACCCTACGGCATAGGAAACTGGACTGACGGCGAACTTTTCCGTGCAATTACAACGGGCGTTAATAAAGATGGGAAAGCATTGTTTCCGGTTATGCCTTACCACGCTTATGGCAAAATGGACCCCGAAGATGTACATAGCATTATCGCATATTTGCGGACGTTGAGCCCCGTAAAAAAGGACATTCCGGCCTCCGAGCCCGACTTTCCGGTTTCAATTTTAATCAATACAATGCCAGCAAAAGCAGCGCCGGGCAAACGGCCTTCCGAAGATAATATTCTGGCAACAGGCGAATATCTGGTAACATCCGCATCCTGCGTGGATTGCCATAGCAAGCGGGAAAAAGGCAACATTGTGCCAGGCAGTGAATTTGGAGGAGGACAGGAATTTAAACTGCCATCCGGAACCGTCACTTCTCAAAATATCTCACCAGACGTTAAAACCGGGATCGGTTCGTGGAGTGAGGAAGCCTTTGTGAAGCGCTTCAAAATTTACAAGGACTCGAATTACGTAACCCCCAAAGTAGGCCCGAAAGATATGAACACCGTGATGCCCTGGGCAATGTATTCGGGCATTGAAGAAAAAGATTTGAGGGCGATGTATGCCTATCTGAGGACCCTCGAACCAAAAAATAACATGGTTACGAAGTTCGTTCCCAACTGATCCAAACCTGATTTCTCTTGTTTTGTAACTGCTCCTTTACCGCAAAATAAATTGGATATTGTTATAATAAGAAAAGATTGACGTCTGCTTAGGACGAAACATCCTGTTTATAAACAATGCTTATAATTGGATGTATATACTCAACGTTAAGAAAACGGGTCAGTTCTTCGGGATTGGCCCTTTTCGCTTATAATAACGTCTCGCTAAGCATCTAAGATTCGCTTTTTGTCATTGATTTTTTCGAAAAAAATTCTCCAATTAATTCTTTATTAATTCATAGTTAAGCAAAAATTATAGGTCGGGATCTAGATTTGGATTTTTCACTTATAAATCCTTACTATGAAAAAGCACTATTTACTGCTGTTACTGCTGAGCCTTTATGTTATTCCCGGCTATGCGCAGGTTACGCCTGTGGATGATTGCGAGGCGCTCACCGGCTGGGGCGGTGGCGGCAATGCGCTCAGCCTGGATAATGATGCCCCTGTTCAAGGCAACTTTTCCGTTAAATCCGAAGGCGGCAACACCGAACGTTTCAGGAAAAATTTTGCAACGCCTATCAACACCGGCATCGCAGCCAGCGACCTGAACATTGCTTATCTGCAATTCTCACTTTTCGTGTCTGACATTACCAAATTCAGCCCCTCCGAAGGACAGTTCGAGATCACCAGCTCAGGCAATCCCGACACGGACGAATACAGCTGGGGAACGGGCGGCGTAAACCTGCGAAATGGCTGGAACAATGTCGTGCTGCGGTTAAGCGCGGCAGGGAAATCGGGCAATCCGGATCTATCGGCAATTAATTTTTTCAGGTATTACAAATTTATCAATGCCGGAGAGTCTGTCGTCATCAAGATCGATAACATTCGTTTTACTAAGGGCTACGAAGGCAGTGAGCTGATCGGTGCAAAGATTTTCAGCGCTGCCGACAACCAGGCCGGGTGGTCGGGCACCAATTCCGTCACGGTCGACAATGCGAACAAAATCCTGGGAAGTGGCTCTCTCACCCGCACCGGATCGGGCCCGGACTGGTTTATTTTCCATGATTCACCATTCAATACGGCCGTAAGCGAAACCGGCGGGATTGTTAAATTCTGGCTCTACGTCTCGGATGTAAGCCCGCTCAGCGGGGCCGGCGACATTGTCTTCTCCTCTTCAGGGCAGGCGTCCGGCGACGCATACCGCTGGAACCTCGCTGCCCAGAAGATCCAGAATGGCTGGAACCACATTATTTTGCACCTGGCCGACGCCGCGAAGCAGGGAAATCCGAACCTGGCTGCCATTAATTATTTCCGCATTAACCAACCCTTAACAGGCAGCATCACGGCAAAGATCGATGAAATCGAGTTTTACGAACCTGCTTCGGCAACCACCGCTGACCCGGCAGACAATACGCTGAATGGTAAGGTAATGTTTGGCTATCAGGGCTGGTTTGGTGTGCCTACCGACGGATCGCCAACGCATAACTGGTGGCTGCACTGGTTTGGCGGAGCGCCGGAGCATGCAAATGCTACGGTGGATATGTGGCCATACATGGGTGATTATCCGCAAAATGAGCTGGTAGCAACAAATATGGTTTATGCCAACGGCTCTCCGGCCAAGCTGTTTACAAGCTATAACTACAATACGGTCGACGAGCATTTCAAATGGATGCAGGAACATGAGATCGATGGCGTGTTTCAGCAGCGCTTCCTGGACTACTTCCGCACGAGTGATACGCGCGTACACAGGCATTTTGACAAAGTGCTGGAAAATGTGCAGACTGCCAGCAACAAATACGGACGCGTTTATGCGATCATGTACGATTTGTCCGGAGGTGACGCTACTTCTACAGAGCAGGTTATAGCAGACTGGAAACGACTGGTGGATGAAATGGGCGTAACCTCCGAAAGCAACTATCTCTGGCATAAGGGCAGACCGCTCGTTGCATTATGGGGGATAGGCCTGGCGTCCAACCCCGAAGCAACCGCCGAACGCTCGGAAAAACTCGTGAAATGGTTCAAAGAAGGCGACCCGACCGACCCGACCGACGACCCAAAATACCGCGCAAATATCATGGGCGGGCTCAATAACAACTGGCGAGAGCATTCGGCGGCCTGGCTTGCTGTGTATGACAAGCTGGATGTGATCAGTCCGTGGTCGGTGGGAAGATACAGCAGCGAAAGTGGTGCCAATGAATTCGCTAACAACACAATACGGCCGGACATGGCCTATCTGGCGCCTAAGAGCATTGATTATATGCCCGTGATATTCCCTGGATTCTCGTGGTTCAATCTGCAAACTTTCCGCAATAATCCCGCCGGAGCCGTGAAGAATTCTATTCCCCGCAATGGCGGCAGTTTCCTATGGCAGCAGTCGCAGAATGTAATCAATGAAGGCGCCAGCATGGTTTATCTGGCCATGTTTGACGAAGTGGATGAAGCAACTTCCTTCTTTAAAATGGAAAAATTTTCGGACCACACACCCAAGGGAGGCGCGACTTGGTTCCTTTCACTGGACGCGGACGGTTATGACCTTACGCCCGACTGGTTTATGGCGCTGGGCGGCTATACTAAGAAAGTGCTGGCCGGAAAAGCCACCAACAGCCTGTCCGTTCCGCTGTATCCCAATGCGTTAACTACAAGTGCCGGCAGCCCGCTGCCCGTAACATTGATCAGTCTGAGCGCAAATGCAGAAGGGAACCTTACCAATCTCAAATGGCAGACTTCCCAGGAATCGAACAGTGCTTATTTTGAAATACAAAGAAGTGCGGATGCTAAAAATTTCCGCGAAGCCGGCCGCGTGAATGCGCAGGGCGATGCGGCCAAAAACACGGATTACCAGTTCCAGGACCCGAATTTATCGGCCGGACGCTATTACTACCGCCTAAAAATGACGGACCGCGATGGCACTTACGCATTCAGCAGCATTGTCACTTCCGAGATTACAAGCCGGGAAACGATCCGTATATTTCCAAATCCTACTGCTTCGTCGATGCGCATCGAGTCTGAAAGTAGAATATGGGAGGTTAAAATTATTGATTCTGCCGGTCGAAAAATGCAGTCGTATAAACCAGACACGCTGACTTTCGAATTGGATATTAGCAACTGGACGCCCGGCATTTACGTGATCCGGGTGAATGGTGCCGACCGGAAAATTGTAAAGATGTAGACAGGTTTGGCTTTGTTTTCCAATACTTGCTTTAAACGATCGCCTCATCAAACTTAGGCGCGCCGAAGCGCTTCAAGCTTTCAATGTGTGAGCTTACGGCTGTAAAAAAGGACTTGTTTTCGAGATAAGTGAGTCCAAATTCGCTGGCCGTTTGTTTAACGATGGGTGCAAGTTTTGGATAATGCACATGGCAAACTTTTGGAAACAAATGGTGTTCGATCTGAAAGTTCAGCCCGCAGATATACCAGCTCAGCAGCTTGTTCCTCGGTGAGAAATTAACTGTTGTTTCGTCGACATTATGAACATTGGTGTATGTATGGTGCAGAATATTATGTTGCAATTTCCAGTTCAGCACGCCCGCTCCTGCAAGATTAGTGGTGTAACTCATCCACTTGTTAATTGCTGCGTTCTTGGAAAAAGCGCCATGGTTCGCATCATGCATGACACTCATGCCGATTCCGGAAATGCCCATGCCCATGACAAGCCATAGCAGCATCGCGACCCAAACCGGAGGGTTGACTGCAATAGGCGCAATAAAAGGAAGGATGTACACGCCAGCAGCACAACAGTTTTGACAACCATTGTTTTATTAGCATAACGCGACTTGTGGTTTTGCTCAAAATATTGATCAACCCGTTTCTTCAGGGTCGGAAAGAACAGGCTTTTGTCAAGCGCAGCAAATCTGATTTTTTCAGGATGATTCATTGATGATGAAGTTAAACTCGTTTTCGGCTATTTGATAGACAACTATAAAACTTCCAAAAAGCGCGACCTGCTCATGCCCCGGCAAAACGAAATTGCCCGATATCTGATCCAGGGCCTTTCCACCAGCTTCATAGCCAAGAAAACCGGACTGCATATCTCCACCATCAGCACATTCAAAAGCGCTATTTTCCAAAAGTTGGGAATTGACAATGTTTTGAAGCTCAAACAGATCTTAGAGGCGGATGAAAACTGAGGTTGTTTACCAACTCACTTAACATCCAGACTTTACCAAAGCTGCCCTCATAAAGATATCTTACATCATAACTTGCGCAATGCGATCATACACGAACGCATGCAGGGATTTGTTTTGAGCAAGTTATGCATCCGGAACTCCGCCGGAAGAGTAAATTCGGCGGTCCAATTGATTATCTTGGTAATTAAATAAAACATTTTGCCCAAAAAATACCATGTCAACCGGGTAACTAAGGCAAAAGACTATGTTTTACCTCTGCCTGCGAAAGAGTTGCTGGGCAACCCAAATGGGAAGCAGAACGCGACCTGACAGTAGTCATAGGCAATTGATTTTTTTTAACAAAAAGATTGAAGGATGCTGAGTAACAGAATATTTATCGGCGCGGGGATTCTCATCATTGCCGTATCTTCCTTTTTCTGGCTTTCAGGCTCGCTAGGCCCTTCCTCGGTGGACTACAACACCGAGGTGAAGCCTATTTTAAATAAACATTGCATGGGCTGCCACGGGGGCGTGAAAAAAGCGGGCGACGTAAGCTTCCTGTTTGAACACGAAATGCTCGAACCGGGCAAATCGGGCAAGATCCCCGTGGTGCGCGGCGACGCGGACGCCAGTGAAATGATACGCCGTATATTAAGCGATGATCCCGATGAAAAAATGCCCAAAAACGGCACGCCATTAAAGGAAGAAGAAATTGATATTCTGAAAAAATGGATCAACCAGGGAGCCAGGTGGGAAACACATTGGTCTTATAAAAAAATTAAAAAACCCGATGTGCCTTCGCTGAATGGTTTCAGTAACCTGTTTGGCTTGTTTGATAATGAAGAGAAAAAGTGGGCTACGAACGAAATTGACCATTTTGTTCTGGATAAATTAAAGGATAAGGGACTCCATGTGTCTGCCGAAGCCGACCGGGCAACTTTGATCCGCCGTGTCAGTCTGGACCTGACAGGGCTGCCGCCTACTGAGAAGCAAGTCGCTGATTTTATCAATGATAAATCTGAAAACGCCTACGGGAAAGTGGTCGATCGACTGCTCAAATCACCAGCATATGGAGAGCGCTGGACGTCTATGTGGATGGATCTGGCGCGCTATGCGGATACAAAAGGCTATGAAAGTGATGGCGGCAGGACCATGTGGCGTTACCGCGATTATGTGGTCAAATCTTTTAATAAGGACAAGCCATTTGACCAGTTCACCATTGAGCAGCTGGCGGGTGATCTGTTACAAAAAGACAAAGACGGCTTTCCGCTGGAAGAGAACATGATCGCAACGGGCTATCACCGCAACACTATGACGAACAATGAAGGCGGCACCGACGATGAAGAGTTCCGGACCGCCGCCCAGATCGACCGCGTGAACACAACTTGGGAGGTGTGGCAGGGAACCACATTTGCCTGTATACAATGTCACAGCCACCCTTATGACCCCATTCCGCATGAGGATTATTACAAATACATGGCGTTTTTCAATAATACCCGCGACGAAGATGTGTGGGACGAATGGCCTAAGATGCGTTTTTATAAAGGCGAAGATTCTGTCCGCGTGGAGCGTGTCAAAAGCTGGATCAGGCAAAATAAACCGGAGCAGCTGCCTCAGGTTACGCAGTTTATGAAAGTGATGGAGCCAAAAATCAATGCACATAATTTCGTGAAAGGTGACCAGTCCACGGTCCTGCTGATTTCCTATTATGGTGTAAAAAACAACGGGAATGCAAGGATTGCCCAAGTGGATCTTTCCGAGGCCGACAATGTGGTTATGAACGTGTCAACCAAAGCCCAGAACGCCGTTCTTTCCCTGCATCTGGACAAGCTGGACGGACCCGTAATCTCACAGATCACGGTGCCCGCCAGGGACTCGGTGATCATTGCGCCGCTGACAAAAACGGCCGGCAAGCATGACATTTATTTATCCCTGAAAAGCCCTGAGAATCCTGACGAATGGGTTCGGATCACCTGGATGTCGTTCCAGAAAGCCCTACCCGGCTCCGATAAACCTGAATACAACAACATTGTAGCCGACTATGCCACCGTGCTGACGCGCCAAACCGAGAGTATGCCTGTAATCTGGGAAGGAAAGGGTGATTTTGCACGAAAAACAAATGTCTTTGTAAGAGGGAACTGGATGGTAAAAGGCGCAGAAGTAAAACCTGACGTGCCCAAGCTCCTGGCCCCTATGCCCAAAGACGCACAAAGAGACCGCGTAGGCCTGGCCAAATGGATCGTAAGCCGCGATAACGCATTGACCTCCCGCGTGATCGTAAACCGGTTCTGGGAGCAGTTGTTTGGAAAAGGAATTGTGGAAACAGTGGAAGACTTCGGTTCCCAGGGGGCCGAGCCTACACATCCCGAGCTGCTGGATTGGCTGGCTGTCAAGTTTATGGAGGAAGACAAATGGAGCATTAAAAAGATGCTGAAAACGATTGTAATGTCATCCACTTACCGCCAGAGCTCCAAAACGGACGAGAACAAACTCGAAAAAGACCCGTACAACATCTGGATATCGCGTGGCCCGCGCGTTAGGCTTAGCGCCGAGCAGGTTCGCGACCAGGCGCTGGCATGCAGCGGTTTGATCTCGGATAAAATGTATGGCCCGGGTGTCATGCCACCCCAGCCGGATAAGATCTGGCAATCGCCTTACAGTGGTGAAAAGTGGGTTTTGAGCGAAGGAGAAGATCGTTACCGCCGGGGTGTTTACACTTACTGGAAGCGGACGGCCCCCTACCCTTCGATGGTCACATTCGATGCGCCGAGCCGGGAATTCTGTCAGTCGAGGAGGATTTTGACCAATACACCTTTGCAGGCACTGGTTACATTGAATGATCCGGTTTATCTGGAAGCAGCCGAAAAGCTGGCAACCCGGATGCAGCAGCGTGGGAAAACGCCTGAACAGCAATTAAAAGAAGGTTACCGCATGCTCACATTCCAGAACATTGAACAAAAAAACCTGAATGTGCTCGTAAAAGTGTACAAACAGGCCCTGGACGCCTACAAGAAAAAACCAGTAGAAGCAGACAGCATCCTGGCCTACGGAAAAGAGCGCACCCCCGAATTGGCCGCGCTCACCATCTCAGCCAATGTGATGCTGAACCTGGATAATGTCATTACAAAGGAATAGCTTTTCTTCTAAGTCCAGGGTTGAAACCCTGGGCCAGGGATGTTCGAGCCGATGGCTCTTTTTGATAAATAACAAGGCATTGGCTGGAACGAGTCAGCTAAGCACTTTTCATCAAAGCCCAGGGTTGAAACCCTGGGCAAGAGAATGTTCGAGCCGATGGCTCTTTTTGATAAAAACCACGCATTGGCTGGAACAAGATAGTTAAGCACCAAAAGCCCCGTCAGGGGCGAACGATATTCAAGACTCGGGATTCATCCCGGGTTAAAAATGGGTCAACAAGCAAAAGCCCATGTCCGGGATTCATCCCGGGTTAAAAAAACGGATCAACAAGCAAAAGAAGCCCCCATCAGGGGCGCCAGATATTTTACCCCGGGATTTATCCCGGGGATTACCAAAGATCGAAATCATGGATAACCTCAAAAAAGAACTCCAACATACAGCATTGCTTCATCAGACCCGGCGGCACTTTTTGCAGTCGGTGGGTTTTGGGCTGGGTGCCCTGGGACTCGGGACAATGCTGGATTCCTGCGGGCCTTCGACGGCTGCCGACAATGCGGGCGGTGAAGTTGCCAAATCGCGGATTCCGCAGTTTGCGCCCAAAGCCAAGCGCGTCATTTACATTCACATGGCCGGCGCGCCGTCGCAGCTCGAACTGTTCGATTACAAGCCTGAATTGCTGAAATATCACGGCAGGGACTGCCCGGCGGAATTTTTGGAGGGCAAAAAATTCGCATTTATACAAGGCGTGCCCAAAATGCTGGGACCTCAGGGACATTTCGCCCAATATGGGCAATCCGGTGCGTGGATGTCGGATTATGTGCCTTACCTGCAAACGGTTGCGGATGAGATCACCTTTCTGAAAGCCATGCATACGGATCAGTTTAACCACGCGCCTGCACAATTGCTTATGCATACGGGAAGCCCGCGGCTGGGCAGGCCTAGTCTGGGCGCCTGGTCGGTTTATGGATTGGGTTCGGAAAATCAGAATCTACCGGGATTTATCGTGCTTGCTTCCGGCGGACAGCAGCCCGATGCCGGTAAAAGCGTTTTCGGCAGCGGGTTCCTGCCGTCGGTTTACCAAGGCGTGCAATGCAGAACGGGCGGCGATCCGGTTTTATATGTGGGTGATCCTAGCGGCATGAACCGCGATATGCGCAAGCAGACCATTGAAGCCATTAATGAGATCAATAAACAAACTTATGAGGACGTAAAGGATCCCGAAATCCTGACGCGCATCAGTCAGTACGAAATGGCTTTCCGCATGCAAATGTCCGTTCCAGAGGTGATGGACGTTTCCAAGGAGCCACAATTTATCCTGGATATGTACGGCGTTAAGCCGGGGGAAGGCACATTTGCGATGAATTGCCTGCTGGCGCGTAAACTGGTTGAAAACGACGTGCGGTTTGTGCAGCTTTTTGACTGGGGCTGGGACGGCCACGGCACATCCAAAGACCATAATGTGGAAGGCGGGCTTCGACAGAAATGCCGCGAATCTGATCAGCCCGTTGCAGCATTGATCAAGGATTTGAAAATGCGCGGGTTACTGGAAGAAACGCTCGTGATCTGGGGTGCAGAATTTGGAAGGACGCCCATGCAGGAGAACCGTAACGGATTGGTGATGCCATTCATGGGCCGCGACCACCATCTGGATGCATTCACAATGTGGATGGCCGGAGGCGGCGTTAAACAAGGATTTTCACACGGAGAAACCGACGAGCTGGGTTACTATGGCACCAAAGGCAGAACACATGTGCATGATTTACAGGCAACTATCCTGCATTTAATGGGCTTTGACCATGAAAAATTCACTTATCCTTTCCAGGGGCGCAATTTCCGGCTTACCGACACAGAAGGAAAGGTTGTAAAAGAAATTATTGCCTAGTACTAAACCCTTCAACATGTATTCTATTCTATTGCAGGACTCGTCCTGGGCAACATTCATTGGCAGGTTTCACCCGGCTATCGTGCATTTCCCTATTGGCTTTTTGTTGATAGCAGCCTTGCTCGAACTGGGAAGGCGCTGGGGGAAAATTGCTGTAAGCGAAAACGTCGTTGTTTTTATTCTGCTATGGTCTGCCATCAGCGCAACATTTGCCTGCGGGGCGGGTTACCTGCTCTCATTAAGCGGTGGATATGATGTTAACCTGCTTGATAATCACATGTGGAAGGGAATTGGCGTAGCCGTTTTCGCCTGGGCAGCCTGGCTTGTCAAATCTGATAAACTGCAAAAGGCCTTGCCGGCAGGTAAGCTGATTTACCTCCCCGCCGTCCTGGTCGCCACCGCGCTTACATTAAGCGCCGGCCACGACGGCGGCTCGCTTACGCATGGCGAGGGTTACCTAACGCAGTACACACCCGAACCTTTCCGCAGCCTGGCCGGCCTCCCGCCTTTAAAAGCAGAACCAACTGAAATTAAGCCCCTTGCAGATGTGCAGCAGGCCGTAGTTTATACCGACATTGTGCAGCCTATCCTGCAAACCAAATGCACGCAATGCCACAGCGCCAGTAAAAGCAAAGGCGACCTGCGCATGGACCAACTGGGGTTATTGGCAAAAGGCGGCGAAAATGGCCCTGCATTCATTGCTGGAAAAAGTGCAGAAAGCGATATGATCAAAAGATGCCTTTTGCCCGAAAATGATGACGAGCATATGCCGCCAAAAGGCAAGCCGCAATTAACAACAGACCAGATCGCGCTGCTTTCGTGGTGGATCGATCAGGGTGCTCCGGCTGATAAGAAAGTTTCCCAGCTGACGGTTTCGGAAGCCGTTAAACCTGCACTGGCTTCGCTGACAAAGGGCGCTCCGGCCGGCTCCGACAAGATCTCCGAACCCGGCGTGCTTAGCCTGAAAGTGCCAAAGGCGGATGATCGGGTTATTGAGGATTTAAGAAAAACAGGGCTTATTGTCAACACATTATCTCAGGATCAAAACCTGCTTGAAATCAGTGCAGTGAATCTGCCCGGTTTCAATGATAAGCAAATGGAGCTCTTAAAGCCCGTTGCCCAGCAAATTACCTGGCTCAAACTGGGCGGCACGGCCATAACCGACGCTGCATTTGAGCAAATTGCAAAGTTCCCCAACCTCAGCAAGCTGCATGTAGAACACACCGCCATTACAGATAAGGGCATCGCAATGTTGAAACCCCTTCCCTATCTGGGCTATATCAATGTTGTCGATACCAAGGTAGGAGATGCCGGATTGAAAGCAGTTGCGGGCATGAAAGCACTTCGCTCGATTTATGTGTGGCAATCGGCCGTAACAGATAGCGCCGTGAGTCAGGTTGGAAAGCAATTTCCCGATCTTTTGGTCATGAACGGTTTTAATGAAGCCACCGCAGCGGAATTTGTCAAGGCGGGCAATAAAAGCGATCCCGAAGAAGTCAAAAACAAATAATAAAAGCTACGGAATTTTACTGGCAGCACCGTGCCCTTGTCATCTATACAGAATGTTTTTGAAGCTTAATCCAACTCCGTATAGCCATCGTCCCCCAGAATATCATGGCCGTCATTGTTTCGGAATTCCCTGACAATGGCGTCCCGTTCTGCGCGGTTTTTGGGATCCACACTAATGATAATCCCGCCCTCCCTGACGCCCGTTTCGTAAGTATCGCAATGTTCTTCGGGGATATGCGTTGCGATCACTCCGCTTATGGTTTTGGTTTCCGGTTTCTCTGCCACTTTTCCGATCAGCCTTCGGGAAATGGAAATGCCCAGCTCCGGCAGAGAGATCATAGAAGTAATTGAAATAATCGCATCTGCAAGCAAATGTTTTGCTCCCGTCTTGGACTCCTCATCTTCCAGCGCAATCTGCTCGTCGGCACCATAACCCGCTTTCTCATTCGTAGGATTGGCATGCTTGTTCAATGTCTCATCAGACATCAGTATAGAAATGTCATCTTCCGTATGTCCCATCTTCAGCAGGGCCTGGTACGCACTTTCAGCATGTTGTTTGGTAAAAAAAACAGCCGAAACGGTTCCCGGCAGATCGTAGGCGTAACTTGTTGATCCCATATTTACAAAGTTCAAGTCGATTGGTGCTGTGACCTACCAATATAATGCCAGCCGTACAAATTCGGAAAAATAGGGCTTGCTAATTTTTTTACAAACCTGACCAAAGTCATTTTACCTGCCAACTTCCGTCAAATTTGGCGACATAATCTTTCTTCAATTTTGAAGAAGCATTAAGAAGTCAATAGCATGGAGCAAGAAACCATTACAATCGGACCGGCAGCAGCAAAAACGACCGAAAACACCTGTTACCATTGCGGCGAAACCTGCCGTGAGGAAACGATCAACGCCGATCAGCATTCGTTTTGCTGCGAGGGCTGCTATCATGTCTACGACCTCTTAAAAGTCACCGAATTGTGCGATTATTATAACATCGACGGCTCGGCCGGAATTTCACCCGACAAATCCTTTTTCAAAGGAAAATTCGACTACCTGGACCTGCCCGATGTTCATGCCAAAATGCTGGAATTTACCGACGGCCACCTTTCGCAGGTAAGCTGGTACATTCCAAAAATGCATTGCAGCTCGTGTATCTGGCTGTTGGAACAGCTTTACAAATTCAATCCGGGTATCCGAAGCTCGGTCGTAAATTTCCCTGAAAAGAAACTCAGGATTACCTTTGAAGCCGGGAATGTAAAGCTTAGCGAGCTGGCCACATTGATATCGAGCATCGGCTATGAACCTTACATCAGCCTCAACGACATTGCAGGTGAGCAAGTTAAGAAGTGGAACCGCAAAAGGCTGTACAAGATCGGCGTTGCCGGCTTTTGCTTTGGTAATGTAATGATGCTCAGCTTTCCCGAATATTTTCATTTGGGCAAAGATGCATTTGATGAAAGCCTCCGGGCTACATTTGGCTGGCTGAACCTGGCTTTGGCCATTCCTGTGCTGCTTTACTGCGGCAGTGATTTTTTCAAATCGGCCTGGGCAGCTCTCAAAGGAAAATACCTGAACATTGATGCCCCGATCGTTATTGCGCTGGTTTCTATTTTCAGTCTCAGCCTTTACCAGATCGTATCCGGCACCGGCCCGGGCTATTTTGATTCCCTCACCGGCGCAGTATTCTTTATGCTTACCGGCCGCTTTTTTCAGGACAAAACCTACGCCGGCATTTCCTTCGATCGCGATTACAGATCCTATTTCCCTGTTGCCGTTTCCATATTGACCGGCAAAGCTGAGGTCCGAACGCCTGTCACTGACCTGAATGCCGGAGACATTATACTGGTCAGAAACGCAGAGCTTATCCCGGCCGATTCCGTTTTGCTAAGCCCGGAGGCGTTGATCGATTACAGTTTTGTATCCGGCGAAGCCGAGCCGGTTAGGCGGAAAAAAGGCGATACGATTTACGCAGGCGGCAAGCAAACCGGACCTGCTATTGAGCTCGAAATCATGCGGAAAGTTTCGCAAAGTTACCTCACGCAGCTTTGGAACAATGAGAGTTTTACGAAACAGAAAGAGGATCAGAATCAAATGCTGGCCGCCCGGATCAACAGGTATTTTTCTGTGATCGTGCTCATCATTGCCACGGTCACTTTTGCTGGCTGGTATTTTATTTTCAAAAACCCTGAAACGGCCTTCCGTGCATTTACAACTTGCCTTTTGGTAGCATGCCCCTGCGGGTTGCTATTCTCCTCCACCTTTACAAACGGCAACCTGATGGCGCTCTTTGGTAAAAACCAATGCTATCCCAAAAATGCGGATGCCATCGAACGCCTCTCGAAGATCGACACCGTCGTATTTGATAAAACAGGCACCATAACCCGCTCCGATGACGCGGAAGTGACATATATCGGTACGCAGATGAGCGGCCAGCAAATGGCTATGGTGAAAAAAATAGCCACGCAATCCTCCCATCCGCTGAGCAGATTGGTTGTGAAAAATCTGGCCAGTGTCCATACAGAAACGCAAAAGCTCTTACATTATATAGAGGTCAGCGGCTCAGGCATTAAAGGATCATTCGGAGACCACACCATTAAGCTGGGCTCGGCGGCGTGGGTCGGAGAGCAAATGATCGAAAATGACCATCGCTTTTCCAGGGTTTATGTCAGCATTGATGGCGTTTGCAAGGGTTATTTTTTGGTTAAAATAAAATACCGGGAGAATCTGTCCCAAACCATAGATAAGCTGCACGATCACGGCTTTAACACATATCTGCTCTCGGGCGACAAACCCACGGATCAGGATTACCTGGCGCATATTTTCGGAAGCCCTGCCCATTTGTATTTCAAACAAAAACCCGAAGACAAGCTGGCATTCATCGCAGCATTGCAGCAAAAAATGTATCAGAATGTGCTCATGGTGGGCGACGGGCTGAATGATGCCGGCGCTTTGCAGCAAAGTAATGTGGGCGTAGCCGTTTCCGACGACATTAACAATTTCACACCATCCTGCGACATGATCATTGACGGCACACAGCTTTCGCGCTTACCCGCTTTCATCAACCTGGCGCGCCGAGGCCAGCATATCATTAAGGCCAGCTTTGGTATATCGCTGATATACAACATCGGAGGACTTTTCTTTGCCATAGGCGGGCAACTCTCGCCCGTGCTTGCCGCCATTCTGATGCCCGTAAGTTTGATTTCCATTGTGGGCTTCACCACCATCGCCAGCAACCTGGCCGCGGAACGTATTCTGAAAAACTGACGAAGGTCAGTTGTGGACCATGCTGTCATCATCTTTCTGCTCGGGGCGATCCGGTAGTTTTGAACCATACAAACAGCAAAAGATTCTTTCAAAATGAGTGCAATGTTCGTCATGATTATCGCCAGTCTTTCCATCGCCCTGGGATTCTTAGGTGCCTTCATCTGGTCGGTGCGCAAAGGGCATTACGATGATGACTATACGCCTTCGGTCCGTATACTTTTCGATGATACCAGCAGCGATGCATCCAAAAACAACACCAAAGATATTCACTAAATTTTACCTGAGTTATGTCAAACGTTCCCCATCCTGCTCTGGCAACCGTTGAACTGGATGAGTTCCAATACGATAACCGCATTGTGCGGGATTTCGCGATTGCAACAATACTTTTCGGTCTTATCGGTATGCTCGTCGGGCTGCTGGCTGCATTACAGCTGGTTTTTCCTGATCTGAATATGGATCTGCCATATCTTACTTTCAGCCGTATCCGGCCGCTGCATACCAATGCGGTTATTTTTGCATTTGTCGGCAATGGTTTTTTTACCGGCTTGTATTATTCTGCACCGCGTGTGCTGAGAACGCCGATGTGGAGCCCATTGCTGAGCCGGATGCATTTCTGGGCGTGGCAGTTCATCATTCTGGCGGCGGCCATCACATTGCCTATGGGCCTTACCAGCTCCAAAGAATACGCAGAGCTGGAATGGCCGCTTGACATTGCCATTGCCGTTGTATGGGTCGCAGCGCTCATTAACCTGGTAATGACCACCATTAAGCGCCGTACGGAGCACATTTACGCTGCGATCTGGTTTTACATTGCTTCATTTGTGACCGTTGCCATGCTGCACGTGGTCAACAGTATGGCGCTACCGATTTCTTTATTCAAAAGCTATTCAGTGTACGCAGGTGTGCAGGATGCACTCGTACAATGGTGGTATGGACATAATGCCGTGGCGTTCTTTCTTACGACTCCTTATCTGGGACTGATGTATTATTTTCTTCCCAAAGCGGCTAACCGTCCTATCTATTCCTACCGGCTTTCGATCGTCCATTTCTGGGCGCTGATATTCCTGTATATCTGGGCCGGGCCGCACCACTTGCTTTACACTTCTCTACCCGAATGGGCACAAACGCTGGGGACCGTGTTTTCGGTCATGCTCCTTGCGCCTTCCTGGGGCGGTATGATCAACGGGTTAATGACCTTGCGCGGTGCCTGGGATAAAGTCCGTGAAGACGTTGTATTGAAATTTATGGTTGTAGCCATCACCGCTTATGGTATGGCCACATTCGAAGGCCCGATGCTTTCTTTCAAAAATGTAAACGCGATTGCACATTATACCGACTGGATCGTTGCACACGTTCACGTAGGCGCGCTGGGCTGGAACGGCTTTCTGACTTTCGGAATTTTATACTGGCTATTCCCACGCATATACGGACGTCCGTTATATTCTCAGAAGGCTGCCAACTTCCACTTCTGGATCGGAACGCTCGGCATCTTGTTTTACACCATTCCCATGTACTGGGCTGGCTGGGTGCAAAGTTCTATGTGGAAGGAATTCACGCAGGAAGGACTTTTAAAATACCCCAACTTCCTGGAAACCGTAACACAGCTCAAACCGCTGTATTTTCTGCGCAGCGTAGGCGGCACATTATATATTGTTGGCTTCATTGTGATGATCTATAACTTGTGGATGACGGCGCTGAAAGGCAAGCTCATCGCCACCGAAACGGCAAAAGCAATGCCTTTGAGCGCGATCTGGCATGCTGAGAAAAGCGAATACTGGCACCGCAGGTTGTTTGAACGCAAACCGCTGGCGCTGACTGTTTTTGCGCTGATCGCCGTAGCCATTGGCGGGATGATCGAAATGATCCCAACCTTCATGATAAAATCTAATGTGCCTACCATTGCATCAGTGAAACCTTACACGCCGCTGGAATTGCAGGGACGCGATATTTATGTCCGCGAAGGCTGCTACGTATGCCACACGCAGATGATCCGTCCGTTCCGCTCCGAGATCGAACGCTATGGAGAATATTCCAAATCGGGCGAATTTGTTTACGATTACCCGCACCAGTGGGGCTCAAAACGAACAGGCCCGGATCTGCACCGACTAGGCGGAAAATATCCCGATTCATGGCACTACAACCACATGGAAGATCCTACCACGATGTCGCCCGGCTCCATTATGCCAAGATATGGCTGGCTGCTGGAAGATGATCTGGATACGAGCACAACAGCTGCCAAGATCCGTGCCATGCAGACATTGGGCGTGCCTTATGAAGAAGGTTATGATAAAATGGCCAACACCGATCTGAGCAAACAAGCCAAAGAAATCCAGGCCCGGCTAAAACAAAGCGGCATTAAGGCTAATGAGGATAAGGAGATCATTGCACTCATTGCTTACCTGCAAAGATTAGGAACTGATATTAAAAAATGATTGAATTATGAAATTCCGAACATATCTTGAAACCATTGCCGGCATAGGCATTTACCCGCTGATCTCGCTTATTATATTTTTTGTCTTCTTCGTGTCGCTGATCGTTTTTGTGATTGGGATTGATAAAAAATCGCTGCAAAAAATGGAAAGTATGCCATTGAATGATGGTGTGATCAAAAAGGCATTGCTTTCCTTACTTTTCTTTTTCACGATGGGCGGCTCGGCCTTTGCCCAGGAAACGGCAGAACCTATCCGTGCGATCAGCGGCAACGAGCTTATCCTGCTCGTGCTGCTGGCCATCCTGTTTTTTGCAGCGCTGCTGGTGGTGATCGCTTTGGTCAACACTGTAACATTACTTCGTAAAATCTCGGCGCCAGCCAAGGCGGAAACGCAAGATGCTCCGGTTATTTCCTGGTGGAAAAAATTCGCGGGCATGAGCATTCTGCCCAGCCAGGAACATCAGCTGATCATCCAGGGCCATGATTATGATGGCATCCAGGAGCTCGACAACCGCATGCCGCCGTGGCTGCAATCGCTTTTCCTGGCCACTGTTGTGATCGGGGTTGGTTACGGGGCTTATTATTTCAGCGGCATAGGCGATTACCAGCTTGCCGAACTCGAAAAAGAGGTGGCGCAAGCGGAAATTGATAAAAAGGCTTATATGGCAAAAGTAGGCGCATCCATGGATGAAAATACGGTGACGCTGATCGGCGAAGAAGCGGCAATCGGACAGGGAAAAGCTATTTTCCAGGAAAAATGCACGGCTTGCCACGGAGCGGACGGCGGAGGAAGTGTGGGCCCCAACCTGACAGATGCGTACTGGCTGCATGGGGCCGGGATCAAAAATCTTTTCAAAGTCATCAAATACGGCGTTCCTGAAAAAGGGATGATCTCCTGGGAAAAACAGCTCTCACCTACCGACATTCAAAAAGTGGCCAGCTATGTACATTCTTTGCAAGGCACCAAACCTGCCAGCCCGAAAGAGCCTCAGGGTGAGCTCGTAAGCAGTAATCAGGTCGCAGAAAACTAAGTAAAGTCAATTTTCACACTACGAACATGAATACGACCCAGCATGTCATCAACGATTCCGACGAATCATTCCGCGACCATTTCAATGCGGTAAATGAGGATGGAAAACGAAATTGGTTTTACCCCCAAAAACCAACCGGCAAATGGCATACGCGAAGGGTTTGGTTCACAGTGCTGATACTGACGCTTTTATTTGCGACACCATTTATCAAATTCAATGGCCAGCCTTTGCTGCTGTTCAATGTGCTGGAACGCAAATTCATCATTTTCGGCATCTTCATAGGCCCGCAGGATTACTGGCTTTTCGGCCTTACAATGCTGTCGTTTATGGTTTTCATTGTGCTTTTTACAACCGTTTTCGGACGGTTATGGTGCGGCTGGGCATGTCCGCAAACAGTGTTTATGGAAATGGTTTTTCGCAAGATCGAATACGCCATTGAAGGCAATGCAACCAAGCAGAAACTGCTCAACAAAGCGCCCTGGAACACAGACAAGATCCTGAAAAAAACGGCTAAATACATGGCCTTTATGATCGTGTCATTCCTGATTGCTAACCTGCTGCTGTCGTATGTGCTGGGTGTGGATGAGCTTTCTAAAATTATCCGTGAACCCATTGCAGACCACCTGCCCCTTTTTGGCGGGATCATTGCTTTCACAGCCATTTTCTACTTCAATTTTGCATGGCTGCGCGACCAGGCTTGCACGGTGGTGTGTCCCTATGGCCGCTTGCAGGGCGTTCTAATGGACCGTAACACCATTAATGTTGCCTATGATTATGAGCGTGGCGAGCCTCGCGGAAAAATCCATAAAAACCAGGAACGCACCGAAGGTGATTGCGTCAACTGCCATCAATGCGTGGCCGTATGCCCGACGGGCATTGACATCAGAAACGGCCTGCAAATGGAATGTGTGAACTGCACAGCCTGCATTGATGCCTGCGACAACATTATGGAAAAAGTAGGATTTGAAAAAGGACTGATCCGCTACACTTCCGAAAATGCAATTGTCAGCAAAACCAATAAACTCATTACGCCTCGTGTCGTGAGTGCAATGGTGATGCTGGTTCTACTATGGTCGGTGCTGGGATTTATGGTTGTGTCGCGAACCGATACCCAAACCATGCTGCTGCGCGCGCCAGGCAGCCAGTACATTGAAAACAAGGATAAGACTATTACAAACCTTTATACTTTCAAGATTTTCAACAAAACCAACCATGCGATTGCGCCGGAGATCAGGCTGGAAGGCATTCAGGGTAAGCTGATTTTCGCCGGGGCATCCACCACCGGAAAATCTGGCTCGAAAGCACCTGATCTGTCACTTGAACCTGCCGGAATGGTTGAAGGCACTGTGTTTATTATTGTGCCGGGCAATGAATTGAAAAGTCGCAAAACAGCATTAAAACTGTCTGTATATCAAGGCAATGAAAAGCTCGAAGCATTTGAAACAACATTCATAGCACCAGAAAATTAATTAAAATAACGATCATGAAAATCAACTGGGGAGTCGGCATAACAGCGCTGTATCTGGGCTTTGTAGCCATGATATTGTTGCTGGTCAGTATGAGCATCGGCCAGAAAATCGATCTGGTAACCGAGCATTATTACGAAGAAGAAGTTGGTTTTCAGGATAAGATCGACAAAAAAGAACGGTCCGCTGCGCTTACTGAGCCCGTGAAATGGGAAGTGACCGCCAAGAATATCAGCATTGTTTTTCCCGGTAATGTGCAGCAAGCCGATTTGACAGGTGAGATCAAGTTATACTGCCCGTCAAATGATAAAAATGACCGGAAATTCAAGATCGCCCCTCACGAGCACACGCAGATTATTCCTGTCGGCAACATTCCCGAAGGCACCTATCACCTGCAAATCGATTGGAAAAATAAAGAACAGACATACTGGACTGAGGATGTCATCGTAATCAATCACCAATAACAAAACATTGAACCATGCCCTCCCATATCTTGCCCTGACGATGGGACTGCTTAGCAGTTTCCATTGCATGGGCATGTGCGGGCCTATTGCGCTGGCGCTTCCCGTGCAAAAAGGCAACGCCTGGCAGCGCACTTCGGGTTTGTTTGTCTATAATTTCGGCAGGGCTTGCTCCTATGCCATGCTGGGAGCGGCCACCGGCATTTTTGGCAGTGCGCTGGCATTGATGGGCTATCTCAAATACGTTTCTGTGCTGGCGGGGCTATTTATGCTTGCTTATGTGCTTTGGCCAAAAGCATTTGCAGGATTGCTGATCGCACCGGGATTTTTGCGCAGGCCTGTTAATCTCATTAAAAAACGAATGGCCGCATTGCTGCACAGCCGCAAGCTGCACGGGTGGTTTTTGCTCGGCTCGCTGAACGGGCTGCTTCCATGCGGGCTCGTCTATCTGGCATTAATGAGCTCATTAGCAACAGGAAGCAGCGGCGCGGCGAGCATTTTCATGTTTGTTTTCGGTATGGGAACATGGCCGGCGATGATGGCTGTCGGATTCTTTAAAAATTGGGTAACGCCCGCCGTCCGGAGCAGATTTCATCAGGCAACACCTGTTTTTATAGCTATTGCCGGAATATGGCTGCTTTATCGCAGCACCTTATTTGAATATCCCCACGCAGCCCAGCCTACGGCCAACCCCATCACGGAATGTCACGGCAAATAATGATGCACGGCCCCGGATCAGACAAAGGTTAGTTTTAATCCTGATTAAAGTCATGTTTTTCGGCACGCCATAAGCCTAGTTTTGATTCATAGTAACCAATCAAAATACGATTACCATGGATAAGGACCTGCTGTTCAAATACAATACACCCGGACCACGTTACACGAGCTATCCAACCGTTCCATACTGGCATAAAACGCCTCCTACCCAGCAAAAATGGAAGGAACTGGTCATGAATGCTTTTGAAGTTTCTAACGAGAAAGAAGGCATAAGCCTTTACGTTCACCTGCCGTTCTGCGAAAGTTTGTGCACTTACTGCGGCTGCAATACACGCATTACCGTCAATCATCTCGTCGAACTGAAATACATTCGGGCTGTGCTCAAAGAGTGGCAGATGTACCTATCAGGTTTCGGCGAAACCAAACCTGTAATCCGGGAAATTCACCTGGGCGGCGGAACCCCAACATTTTTTAGTCCCGAAAACCTGAAAATGCTCATTCTTGGTTTGTTAAAAGACTCCATTGTCCATCCCCAGGCGCAATTCGGATTCGAAGCGCACCCTGGTAATACGACCGACGAGCACCTGCAAACACTTTTTGAAGTGGGTTTCCGGCGGATCAGCATTGGCGTTCAGGATTTTAACCCGATCGTGCTGGCCATTATCAACCGCGTGCAGACTTATGAGCAGGTAAAGCACCTGACGTTAAAGGCCAGGGAAATCGGCTACACATCCGTGAATTATGACATTGTATATGGGTTACCATTCCAAAAAGCATGTTACATGATGGAAACCATGCAGCGCGTGATCCAGCTCAAACCAGACCGCATTGCCTTTTACAGCTACGCACACGTCCCCTGGATTAAACCCGGACAAAGAAATTTTACAGAAAAAGACCTGCCTGATGCCGATAAAAAAATGGCCATCTATGAAACGGGCAGAGGTGCGCTGGAGCTGGCTGGTTACCAGGACATTGGCATGGACCATTTTGCTTTGCCGGGCGATACGCTTTACAAAGCACAGCAGGAACAACGCCTGCACCGCAACTTCATGGGCTACACCGACACCCATACCCAACTGCTGATCGGACTGGGCGCTTCTGCGATCAGCGACAGCTGGACGGGTTATGTACAGAACGAAAAAAAGGTGGAAGATTATTACCAGCGCATCGCGGTTGACATGCTCCCCATAGCCCGCGGTCACGAGCTGACACGCGAAGATCTGATCCTGCGCCGGCATATTTTAAGGTTAATGACACAGTTTGAAACCTCATGGTCCAAAACCAATGAATATTGTGAAGAAGTGTTCCAATCGATTGAGCGCCTGGACGAAATGGAATTTGATGAACTTGTTGAATTACAACCCTTCAGCCTCCATGTTACCGAGAAAGGAAAGCCGTTCATCCGTAACATCTGCATGGCTTTCGATGCGCGTTTATGGGAATCCCAACCCGAGGCGCAGTTATTCAGCCAAACCGTCTGATCCAGTTAAAATCTTGTCCCTTTCACCATTGTAGTGTACCTTTCTGATGTTTGATAGTGATATATTAATTCATACGAAAGTGATGACACGGCATATTGAAATGCTAGATGCCCTCTTTAAGCATGCCACAGAGGGGATTGTAGTAGTGGATAAATCAGGAGCAATTGTAATGCTAAACCCCAAAGCCAAAGAACTTTTCGGCTATACGGACCCTGATCTGATCGGTAAGAAAATAGAAGCGCTGATCCCGCAGAGATATGCCGGCAACCATGTGCATTACCGCGACCATTACCTGGAAGCGCCGCGCGCGCGCGGGATGGGACATTTGATGGACTTGTTTGCCAGAAGATCCGACGGCAGCGAATTTCCCGTGGAAGTTAGCCTCAGCCCCTTTAAAACAAGTGATGGAGAGTTTGTTGTGAGTTTTGTAATTGATATAACAGAGCGAAAAAAGCAGGAAAACCGCATCAGGGAGGCTAATCTTGAAATACAAAAACTGAATGCAGAGCTGGAAGAAAGGGTGGAACAACGCACAAGAGAACTGGCAGAAGCCGTGAAAAAAGTGGAGGAATCACAAGAAGAGGTGATACGGGCCCTGAAAAAAGAAAAGGAGCTCAATAATATGAAAAGCCAGTTCGTCACCATTGCATCTCACGAATTCCGGACGCCACTGGCTACTATTCTGTCATCCGCCTCGCTCATAGGCCGTTACGGCACTAGCGAAGAGGAAAAAAAGCGTCAGAAGCACGTGAAACGGATCAAATCGGCTGTAACCAACCTGACCGAGATCCTGAACGATTTCTTGTCCATCGGCAAGCTGGAAGAAGGCCGCGTACACAGCATTCCCGTTCAGGTAGACCTGGATGCCTATTGTAGAAACCTGATAGACGAGATCCACGGTCTTTGCAAGGAAAGACAGCAGATCCGGTTTGAATATAATGGCAATACGGAGGTTTGGCTCGACAAGCAGTTGCTGCGCAACATCCTTTTCAACCTCCTTTCAAATGGCATCAAATATTCCGATCCCGGTAAAATTATCTTACTGAAAATTAATTCAAACGACGTTCAGGTCGATATTGAAGTACACGATGAAGGAATTGGCATTCCTGTAAAGGACCAGCCCAACATTTTCGACCGGTTTTTCCGTGCACATAATGCAGGCGCAACACAGGGAACCGGCCTGGGCCTGAACATTGTCAATAATTATGTGAGCTTGATGGGCGGCCAGGTTACTTTTTCAAGTGAAGCCGGAAAAGGGACAACATTCTTTGTAAAACTGCCCAATGTAGTGCCTGCACAGGCCAAAATTGATTAAGCACTAACCCAACACCTGACTGTGGAACTTAAAAAGATACTGCTGATAGAGGACAACCCCGAGATGCGGGAAAATACGGCTGAAATCCTGGAACTGGCCAGCTATAAAGTAATGACCGCCTCGCATGGCAAGGAAGGCGTCCGCCTCACCAACGAATTCAATCCCGACCTGATCATTTGTGACATAATGATGCCCGAGCTGGACGGTTACGGCGTCCTGCACTTGTTGAGCAAGGACGAGCACACGGCCAACATTCCATTCATTTTCCTAACTGCAAAAGCAGAGAAAGAGGACTACCGCAAAGGCATGACCATGGGCGCCGACGATTACCTGACGAAGCCCTATGACGACGTTGAGCTGCTCAACATTGTGGAAATGCGGCTAAAAAAAAGCGAAAGGTTCAAAAGGCAATTCGAGCGCTCGGCAAAGGGTTTGGACCAGTTTATTGAAGAAGCCAAATCTTTTGATCTGATCGCCAAGCTGGCAGAGGACAAGAAAGTAAAAACATTGCGTAAAAAAGAAACCGTCTACACCGAAGGGAGCTTTCCTTCCAATGTGTTTTTCTTACAAAAAGGAAAAGTAAAAGCCTATAAATCAAACGGAAGCGGAAAGGAATACATTACAGAACTATATAAGGAAGGCGATTTTTTTGGCTACATCGACCTCTTACAAGGCGAGCCTTACCAGGAAAGTGCCATTGCACTGGAAGAAGCGGAGGTTTCGATGATCCCGAAAGATGATTTTTTCAATCTGTTGCAGGGAAACCGCGAAGTGTCCTCCAAATTCATCCGCATGCTTTCCAACGAAATCAAGGACCGCGAGGAGCGCCTGCTGCATTTAGCGTATAACTCTGTCAGAAAAAGAGTAGCGCAGGCACTGGTAACATTGGTACAGCGCTACCAGGAGGATAAAGCCAAGCCATTTTCCATGTCCATCACGCGTGAAGACATCGCATCCATGGTCGGCACCGCAACCGAAACCGTGATCCGCACGCTGTCCGATTTCAAAGAGGAACGCCTGATCGACATGAAAGGAAGCCTGATCACCGTTTTCGAATACGAAAAGCTAGTCCGAATGCGAAACTAAACGTTCGCTAGAATTAGGGTGACGATGACAATCCCGGAGGGATGAAATATCGGTAGCAAAGACATCGTCGCAAGCAACAGCAAATCCCAGAGGGATACAATATTGGTAGCAAAGACATCATCCAAGTCATCGTCGAAATCCCGGAGGGATGTAACAGCGTGCATGTTGCTACATCCCTCCGGGATTCTTATTCGGTGCCGGTCGTTTTTCTTCTAACCTTTTATCCCTCCGGGATTATTATGCATAAATGTAGGCTTGTTTCACTTCGTGCAATTTTTGCTCGAATGCTTGTAATTGCTGCATCATTGTTTCCCTATACGACTCCGTTTCATGGGCGAGCTGTGGGACTAATGTTTTGTAATAGTCAATCCCTTGCAGCAACTGGGCTCTGAACTTTTCGAGATATTTTTGCTTTTTGGTGTCCATCCGCGATATGTTCAATGCCATATCCTTCTGATAATGTGCTACATATAAGGCGATCTCGTTGATAAACATGTTTGGGCGGGGTACGTCGGTCAGGAGATCAGCCATTCCATAGATGTGATCGACCATTTCTTGGAGACTGTAAACTTTTGAAAACCAGGCAAGATTGGGTCCCGGGCAAATAGAGACGGCGTGATTTTCTCTTGGTGTCAGCAGCTTGTGTTTGATCAATGTGGAAGTGCTCAGGCCTTCGCAGAGGCAGAGTTTTTCTGTAACAGCATTGATTTGTTCCTCGCGTTCAGTCGCGGTTAAACCCAGGGATTGAATCTGTTTTATTTTCAAATTCTGATATTGGCGGGAAGCTGTACAGATCGGTTCTGCGGTGAATTCCGTATTGGAGACCAGATATTTTTTCTTGCATGGACTTCCTGGTCTTCCTTTTGCGATCCTTTCCAAACGTTGCTTTTCGGCGCTGCTCCTTTTGAAATTATTGAATAAAACGCCCAGCGGGGATGAATTGGAAACATAGTAATCACTTTCGTCGGCATGGGTCAGTTCTTGCAGCGTCTGCTCGTCTACATTGGTAACCTCGGGCACGAGCAGGAACGGGCTTCCCCACCCTGTTGCGTCCACTTGATAATGTTTCAATAAAAATTCATCTTCCTGCGCAGTGCCTATGCCGCCCTGAACCGTGATACGCAATGCAGGAATTGTAGTAATATCCATGTTTTTTGTCATCAGCGCAGCCTGGTACAAAGCAAAAAGCTCTGAAAGCATTTCATCCTTTTTTGTTTTAAACTCTTCCAAAATCGGCCCCAGTAAAAATCCATCCGTTGCAAAAGCGTGGCCTCCGCAGTTAAGGCCCGATTCGATCCTGAACTCGGAAACCCAGATCCCTTTTTTTGCCAGATATTTAGCCTGAATAAATGCGGACCGGAAGTCGCTTACTTTTAAAATGATGTGCTTTTTAAAATGTCCGTTCTCCTCAGGGTAGAAATCGGCGAAGCTTTCCAGATAATTATAAAGCCGCGGATTCATACCAGCCGAAAGTACCAGCGACGAGGATAATGTGCTTTGGGCAAATCCGCGCAATGCCGCCGAAGCGTCTGAAAAATCATCTGCCAGGTTTTCTCCATAAACATCCTTGTTAAGCTTATCCACCTTCGACATAATGTTTACGTCGATAGCGCCCTTGGTAAGCTGCGATTTCAATGTTGCCTGCATAAGCTGCTTTTCCTGCGCGGAAGGTGTCTGGCACATTTCCACATATTGTTTTTTAAGCGCTGAATGCTCGGGTAGAAGCTGGAAATATTTGTTCAGTGCGGCCCCATCTTCAAAAGACTGCATTTTAAGGTCTTCAAAGTTTTTGTCAACGATGCGATGGACCAGGTTCAGATAAGCCGTAATGCGACGGGCCCGGAAATCGTCCTCAGCGGGATGGATCGGAACAAAAACCTCGCCGCTGGCTATGGTATGATGCTTTCTCATTCGCTCAATCATCACATCATCGACAATGGACATCACCGACGAAATACCGAAATGGGCAACTTTGATTGGGGTATCAACAGAATATCCGAGGCCTAAGACCGGAATATGAAATGTATGGTGCATGGTTTGCGCAGTTGGATAATAATTGGCCAAAACTAGGCGAGCATTCCCGAAGAAAAGTTGATGCGGATTGCCGCCTTAAATGATAAATGTCATTGGAAAGCCGTTCCTTGCGGGGGAGCTTGCAGAATTTCCCTTTTACCAATCACCGCATTTATGAAAATCTTATTCTTTTCCGCAAAACCTTACGACCGCACCTTTTTCGATCTGCACAATGAACGTTACGGATTTGAGCTGGAATATCTGGAAACCCATCTTGGCCCTCACATTGTAGAAGCAGTTCAAGGGCAAACCGCCGTTTGTGTTTTTGTAAACGATAAGGTGAATGCAGATGTCATAGCGGTCCTGGCAGCGAAAGGCGTTAAGATCATCGCACTCCGCTGTGCGGGCTTTAATAATGTTGACCTGGAAGCAGCCCGCCAGCAGGGCATAAGGGTTTGCCGCGTGCCCGAATATTCACCCCAGGCCGTTGCCGAACATACAGTTGCGATGCTGCTGACGCTTAACCGGAAAACGCATAAGGCCTATAACCGGGTAAGGGAGCAGAATTTTTCCTTGAATGGTCTGATGGGTTTTAATGTATATGGCAAGACAGTCGGCGTAATCGGAACCGGGAAAATAGGCGCTGCATTTTGCAAAATCATGAAAGGTTTCGGATGCCGGGTAATTGCTTATGACATTGCGATGAATGCCGATTTGCAGGCGCAGGGCATTGAGTATCAGGATCTGGAAACTGTACTAAGCAATTCGGACATCATTTCACTACATTGCCCGCTCAACGAGCATACGCATCACCTGATTAACGCCCGGACATTGCAGCAAATGAAGCAAGGTGTTATGCTGATCAACACCAGCCGCGGCGGATTGATTAATACGCCGGATGTGATTGATGCATTGAAAAGCAAACACGTGGCGCACTTTGGCATTGACGTTTACGAGCAGGAGGAAAAGTTGTTTTTCAAAGATCTTTCGGAGAGTATAATTGAGGATGACACTATTCAACGCCTGATGAGCTTTCCCAATGTCTTGGTAACTGCGCACCAGGGCTTTTTTACGGATGAAGCCCTTTCGGAAATTGCCCAGGTCACGCTCAGCAGCATTGATGCGCTTGGCAAAGGCACGGAGCCTGTCAATAAATCGGTAATTTTGGTTTAAACAGTTTGAAATCCTGACTTTAATTACCCACCTTACAGGCTCTAAAATAGGACGTGCATGATGAGATGGACATTAGTTTTTCTGTTTTTCGCTGCTGCATTGCAGGGCTGCGGATATAAAGAAAAGGAAGCGCAGCTGACCAAAAGGGAACAGCAGGTCGCAGAAAAGGAGCAGACATTAATGCAATGGGAACAGCGACTGACGCTGCTGGAAAAGGAGTTGCAGGAAAAAAAGAAAAAGCAGCTGGAAGATTCGACCGCCGTCACGGACTCGTTACAGGCGCAACCCGTTACGGGCAAATGGATCGTCAAAATGCGCTGTACGGAAACGAATTGCAGCGGATCGGCCATCGGGGATTCGAAAACAGAAACCTGGGAAATCGCCTATCAGAACAAGGGGATCGTTGTAAATACTTTCACGGGAAACGAACTGTCCAGGATTTACAACGGTTCTTTCATGCAAACCCGGCTTGAAGCGACCAATGGTCAGCCCGGCTCCGAGTCGGTGATGCGGATTATGCTGGAACTTAAAGAAGGCAAAATGGAAGGGACGCGGGAAGTGGAGCGCACCGATTGCAAAATCCGCTACACCCTGACTGCCGAACGGCAGAAATAACCCTAAACTTGTGCGTATGAATTCGTTGCTCTTACTGGATCTCTCCTTACCCCTTAAAAACCCCGTTATTATTTTTTCGGTGGTGCTCTTTATTATCCTATTTGCACCTATCCTTTTCAACCGGATCAAAGTCCCTCACATTATCGGGCTGATTATTTCAGGAATGATCGTCGGGCCGTATGGATTGAACCTGCTCAGCCGGGATAGCAGCATTGTGCTTTTTGGAACGGTTGGTCTGCTTTACATTATGTTCCTCGCCGGCCTGGAAATTGATCTGGCCGAATTCAAAAAGAACCGTAACAAGATCATTGTATTTGGGTTAACCACATTTTTATTGCCGCTGATCAGCGGTACGCTGGCCAGTTATTATATTTTGGGTTACGGGTTATTGTCCTCGCTGCTGCTGGCCAGCATGTTTTCCACGCACACATTGGTTTCCTACCCCATTGCCAGCAAATACGGTGTAGCCCGAAACCGGGCCATTAATATGACGGTGGGCGGGACAATGATCACCGACATTCTCGCGCTCCTTATCCTGGCGGGGGTTGCAGGATCTTCGAAGGGCGATGTTTCACCGGCATTCTGGTTTCGGCTCGGCTTTTCTTTCGTTGTTTTTGTGGCGGTGGTGCTGTTTGTTTTCCCAATAATCTGCCGCTGGTTTTTCAAGCGTTTCGACGATAGCATTTCGCAGTACATATTCGTGCTGGCAATGGTGTTTCTGGCCTCTTTCTTAGCTGAGATCGCTGGTGTAGAGGCCATAATCGGGGCATTCTTTTCAGGTTTGGTTTTAAATAAATTTGTCCCGCATTCCTCCCCGCTGATGAACCGCATCGACTTTGTGGGCAATGCGCTGTTCATTCCCTTTTTTCTGATCAGCGTGGGAATGCTTGTCAATATCGGCGTATTAACACACGGCTGGGGTGCATTAAGAGTGGCGGGGGTTATCCTGTTGATTGCATTGTCGAGTAAATATCTGGCAGCATGGATCACACAGAAAGTGTTCCGGCTGTCTGCGGATGAAGGGCTGATGATCTTTGGCCTGAGTGCCTCGCATGCGGCTGCTACGCTGGCGATTATTTTGGTAGGTTACAACATTATCATCGGGGAAACAGCACTGGGCGAACCCATCAGGCTTTTGGACGAAGATGTGCTGAACGGCACCATTGTGCTTATTCTGGTTAGCTGCGCGGTCAGTTCATTTGTAGTAGAAAGAGCTTCGAAAAGGCTCGCGCTCACGCAGGATGAAGAAAGCCCCGGAGAAGCCGACGCTGTAAGCAACGAAAAAATCCTGGTTTCGCTTTCCTATCCCGATATGATCGCCGACCTGGTTGATTTTGGGATTATGCTGAAAGCAAATCGCATTGCGATCCCACTCTATGGCTTGCACATTGTTACGGATGAAGATCAGAAAAACGATTCGGCGTCCCACGGCAAGAGAATTCTCAATAAAGCAGTTCAGCATGCCAGCTCTTCGGAAAACATGCTCGTTCCGCTGACCCGATATGATGCCAACATCAGTAATGGGATCACCTACTCTATTAAGGAACAGAACATTACGGATGTGGTCATTGGCCTACATCAGAATACGGATCACAAAACATTCCTTGGGCCCAAGGTCGAAAACATTGTCAAGCGGGTTTTTGAAACGATCTATATTTACAAGCCGGCCCAGCCTTTTAATACACTCACGCGGATTGTGGTTGCTGTGCCGCCTGCAGGCAGTAATGAGCCTGGATTTTTACATTGGCTTGGTAAGCTGCTTACGCTGGCAAAGATCAATGCGATGCCGATTCATTTCTATGCCTCAGGACAAACTATTAAGGCAATTAAAAGCGTTCTGGCCCGCAAGACGACGACCGTCGAGGTGGAATTTAGCCTTTTTAGCGCCTGGGACGACTTCCTGATTTTTTCGCGGGAGCTGAAAATAGACGACTTCTTTGTGATCGTCTCGGCAAGAAAAGGGTCTGCGTCCTATCTTTCACAATTGGAAAAACTTCCCGGTTATTTCTCCAATTATTTTCAGGAGCAAAGCCTGCTGCTGATTTATCCAAAACAACTCGAATCGGGCATTAACATGAACGACATCGAGCAAGCCGACGGCGCATTGATCGGCACATTATCTGATAAGCTGGGATCACTTACCAAGGCTGCCAGATATCTTCGTAAGATGCTCGGCGACTAATCAAAGCCTGCATAAAGCTGAGTTTTCGTTTGGATTGCCGGGTAAATAATGGGAAATTGCGCGCCCAATTTTTCAAATGATGACTACTTCTGTTTTTTGCGGTATTGATTTCGGCACTTCCAATTCCAGCCTGGCAGTGGCAAATCAAAACGATGTTTTTCTGGTTCCGGTTGAAAATGATAACCAGACCATTCCCAGCGCCATGTTTTTTGCCAGAAAAGACAATCACGCGTACTTCGGCCGGGAAGCAACCGAGCGATTCCTAACCCGCCAGCCGGGCAGGTTAATGCGCAGCCTCAAACGCGTTCTGGGCAGTTCAGCCATGCGCCAGGGCACGATGGTCAACGGCGAACTGATGAAATTTGATCAGATTATTGCTGCGTTCCTCGACCAGATGAAGCGCAAAGCCGAAGCTGATTGCGGAACGGAACTGCGGCATGTGGTGATGGGCCGGCCGGTTCATTTCGTCGATAATGATGCTGCTGCCGATCAGCGGGCAGAGAATGAGCTGAAACAGATCGCTAAAAACCTGGGTTTTGAGCATGTAGGGTTCCAGTTTGAGCCCATCGCGGCTGCATTTGCCCATGAAGCCAGGGTTAGCGGAGAAAAACTGGCTATGGTGGTCGATCTGGGCGGTGGAACATCGGATTTTACCATTATCAGGCTTTCCCGGAAAAATGCCACCAAGCATGACAGAAACGAGGACATTCTGGCCAACACAGGCGTGCGCCTTGGCGGAAATGATTTTGACCGCGACCTAAGCCTGGCCGAAATGATGCCCGAGCTGGGTTTCCGCTCTAAGTATGGCACCAAGAATCTCGAAGTGCCTTCCTATCATTACTTTGACCTGTCTGAATGGAGCAAAGTGAATTTTTTATATACCAACAGAATTTTATTTCAGGCTAAACAGCTGCTGCGCGAGACACACGATCCGGTGCGTTACGGAAGGCTCATCAATGTGCTCGAACAAGAAACGGGACACGCCGTACTGGCTGAAACGGAAAAGATTAAGATTGGCCTGGCCAGCAGTGAAAGCTTTGCTGCTACGCTGAGTTTTATTGATCAGGACTTGCGCATTGACGTTGCCAGAAAGGATTTTGACGCTGCTATCATTACAAAAACGGAGCGCATTGTGCAGTCGGCCAGGGAATGCCTGCAAGCTGCCGGGGTTACACCGGAAAGTATCGGGCTTGTCATTATGACGGGCGGCTCAACCGAAATCCCGCTGATCCAGCAACATTTCAGGCAGCTTTTTCCGGCAGCGGAATGGTCTGAGGAAAACAAGCTTTCCAGTGTAGGACTTGGCCTTGCCTACGACGCGCGCAACCGTTTCTCGTAATTTGCAGGCTTTTATTATCTAGCAACCGATCATGATTCAAAACAAAAAATACATTTTTCTCATATTGATCATTGCTGTGATCGGTTACATTATCTACGATTCGACCTCACAGCCGACTGTGGATGATCTCAAAGGGAATTTTAAGGAAGTGGCCACATTCCGGAATGAAAACAACCAGGGTCCTATTATCAGGATTTATGCTGCATCGGTAGAAGGGCCCGTCTTTGATGAAATGCAAAAATATGGCGATATGATGCCTTACACGAAATATGGCACGACTACGGTCTACTTTTTTGATGCATCCAAACCATTTCCCAAAGCCCTCGCCGCAACTAACCCTGGTTTTGATCCTCAGTATAATGACAACTGTTATGCGGTTTATACAAAGGATCAAAACGGGGCTGTATCATTCAGGAAGTCGCCATTCTAATCCGTGTCCCGGGAGTCGTTTACGGCAAGCGACCGGATAACGCGGCAGGGATTACCGGCCGCAAATACGTCGGCGGGAATGTCCTTGGTCACCACGCTGCCGGCACCGATAATGGTGCGGTCGCCAATCGTTACACCAGGATTGATAACAGCGCTGCCCCCTATCCATACATCCTCTCCAATCGTAATAGGCTTGGCCGATTCGACCCCGGATGCCCTGGTAACATGATCAATGGGATGCGTCGCGGTGTAAATCTGAACATTAGGCCCAAACAGCGTACGGCTTCCAATGCGCACGTAAGTAACATCGAGCACGACACAATTGAAGTTGAAGAAAACACTGTCTCCAACGATAATGTTGCTTCCATAGTCGCAATAAAACGGCGGTTGCAGCCACAGATTAGCGCCGGCGTTCGGAATTAATTGCTTTAAAATAGCAGCCCTTTTCTCCGGCTCATCTTCCCGACCGGCATTCAATTCCAGCAGCAACAAGCGTGTCCGGGTGCGCTCCTGGGTCAGTTCCGGGTCCAAAGCGACGTAGAGCTCGCCATCGAGCATTTTCTGTTTCTCAGTTTTCATGCGGCAATTAATTACAATAGCGTCAAATGTGTTCTGTGGGATTTCCTGCGGCCAGACTATTTTTCTGGCTTTCGTGGTTCCGAACGAGCGTATAAATATCTGATCTTCTGTCCTTCAAATTCCGCACACTTCCGAATTGATTTAATTCCCTCAACATATCGATATCGACATCGGCGATAAGGATCATTTCGGTATTGGGCGTTGCTTCGGCTTTGATGCCGTTGGTAGGAAAAGAAAAATCGCAGGGCGTAAAGACCATGGATTGGGCATATTGAATGTCCATGTTATGGACTTTGGGCAAGTTGCCCACGCTGCCTGCAATAGCGACATAGCACTCATTTTCGATGGCCCTGGCCTGCGCACAGTTTCTTACCCTGGAATATCCGTTTTGGGTATCGGTCAGGAATGGCACAAACAAAATGTTCATTCCTTCATCAGCCAGGATGCGGCTCAATTCCGGGAATTCGACGTCATAGCAAATCAGGATCCCGATCTTTCCACAGTCGGTATTGAATGTTTTGATAGTGTTTCCACCTTGCATTCCCCATACCTTGGCTTCATCCGGGGTGACATGCAACTTTTCGAAGCGCTCGATGCCGCCATCCCTTTTGCATAAATAACCCACATTATAAAGGCTGTTGTCAACGACTTCCGGCATGCTTCCGGTTATGATGTTGATGTTATAGGAAATGGCCAGCTCAGAGAACCGGGAAACGATTTTCTCGGTGTATTCGGCCAGCTTCCTGATTGCGTCCGGTTCTGAAAGGTGATTGTAATCAGACATCAAAGGCGCATTGAAGAACTCAGGGAACAGCGCAAAATCACATCGGTAACCCGATACTGCATCCACGAAATATTCAACCTGCTGCATCAGCTCATCAAAGTCGCTATACAAGCGCATTTGCCATTGTATCAATCCTAACCGGATAATCGACTTTGTAAATGCAGCCTGGTCGGAGCTTTTTTCATAATAGACATTATCCCATTCGAGCAGCACGGCGTACTCATTGGAATCCTTGTCGCCTTCCAGATATCCTTGTAATATCCTGGCCGGGTGAAAGTCGTTGGACAGCTGGAAATTCAAAACAGGATCGTGAATGTCCTTGTTTCTTACCTTTTCAATGTATTCTTTGGGAGAGACTGTGTCGGAATATTGGTGGTAGTTTGGGATACGGCCGCCGAATACGATCCCTTTCAGGTTTAATTTCTCGCAAAGTTCTTTCCTGTAATCATACAAGCGCCTTCCCAGCCGCAGGCCACGATACTTGGGGCGGATGAACACATCGATCCCGTACAAAACATCGCCTTTATTGGTATGCGTCTTGAAACTATAATTTCCTGTTATTTCCCTATACGTATGTTTAGAGTCAACTTTATCATAGTCTACAATGATCGATAATGCACATCCGGCCAGCTCGTTATCTACCCTGATGCCTACCTGGCCTTCGTGGAAAATGGTGATCAACGTTTTAATGTGATGTTCTTTCCAGTATGCGTTAGGCATACTGGAATAGGTTTCTATCATCATTTCTTTGATCTCTTCGTAATCTTCCGGTTTTAGAAAAACCAATTCAATATTCTCAATCGACTTAAAGTCCTTATTCGTTTCCATTCGTTTTTTATTGCGGTTTTTCTACACTCTGCGCAAAGCTACGCATTATGGATGCCCGCCACCACCTGCGGCTCCGTAAATTTGTCCGGTTGCATAGCTGGCTTCTGAATCTGCGAGCTGTACGAAAATGGATGCGAGCTCGGCTGGCTGGCCTGGTCTTCCCAGGGGTGTAGCTTCCCCAAATTCCACGATCTTATCCTGTGGCTGCCCGCCGCTCACCTGCAACGGAGTCCATACGGGTCCCGGCGCAACACCATTTACCCGGATTCCCTTAGGCCCGAGCTGCTTGGCCAGCGACTTTACATAAGCCACATTGGCTGCCTTGGTCTGGGCATAATCAAACAGATTTTCAGACGGATCATAAGCCTGCACAGATGAAGTAGCAATTATCACGGAACCTTCTGCCAGATGCGGCAATGCAGCCTTCGTAATCCAGAATGGCGCATAAATGTTCGTTTTGATCGTCGCATCAAACCCTTCTGATGTAATGTCCAGCAAAGAATCCACAGCCTGCTGATGGCCGGCATTATTTACCAGGATATCAAGGCCCCCCAGTTTTTGAACCGCCTGCGCTACAAGCTCCTTGCAAAAGGATTCTTGGGTGATATCACCCGGAATGGCATATCCTTTCCTGCCCTCGGCTTCAATGAGTGCGATCACTTCGTCTGCATCAGATTGCTCCTGTGGCAGATAATTAATGGCCACGTCGGCTCCTTCACGCGCGTAAGCGATCGCTGCTGCACGCCCGATCCCCGAATCGCCTCCTGTGATCAGGGCCTTTCTGCCCGCGAGGCGTCCGGATCCTTTATAGCTTTTTTCGCCGTGGTCAGGCTTGGGGTCCATTTTGGAAGCCAGGCCCGGCACTTGCTGGGGCTGTTTGTTAAAGGGTGGCTTGGGGTATTTTGTGAGTGGATTTTGAAGCGATGCTTTGGTTGTTTCAGACATGTTAATGAAGTTTTGTAATGAATAAATCAATTCTTAATACGGATTTCTGTATTAAAACTTTGCCAATCGGTTCCAAAACCCTTCTGCGGATAACCATTTACCGTGCCTGAAAGGATAGGTTACCAAAATTTAATATAGGAACTCAGGAAACGGCATTACATTCACGACGTTGTTTTACCCGATAATTTACCAAACCCATTTTTATGAAAAAGTCTTCTTTATTTTCCGCTGTAACCGGCTTGCTTCTTCTCGGAGCCATAAGTGCGGTGAATGGTCAGGATCAAATGAATGTGCTTAAATTGAAAAGTGCCAAAGACCTGCACGCGTTTTTTAAATACACCGGAAATGATGTGCTGCTTATTGCGGGCCATCGCGGCGGAATGGTGAAAGGTTTTCCCGAAAATTCGATTGCGACTTTTGAAAATACATTAAAACATACGCCTGCATTTTTTGAGATCGATCCGCGGCTTACCAAAGACAGCGTCATGGTGCTCATGCACGACGCCACCCTGGACCGGACTACGACGGGGAAAGGCAAACTCTCAGATTACACTTACGCCGAGCTCAAACAATTCAGACTGAAAGATGCCGAAGGTAATGTGACCGATTTTCCGATCCCGACATTAAGTGAAGTGATTGAATGGGGCCGCGGAAAAACAATCCTGAACCTGGACCACAAGGATGTGCCCCTGGAAATGACTGCTGCACTGATCCGCAAACACAAAGCTGATGCATTCGTCATGATGACCGTCCATAAGCCCGAAGAGGCTGCGTTTTATCTGAAAAACAACCCTAACAGTACATTTTCAGCCTTTATCAAAACCAAAGCGGAATTTGAAAGTTATCAGAAAGCTGGCATCCCCTTCACCCAACTGATCGCCTACATTGGCCCAACCGTCAAGCCCGACAACCAGGAGCTTTACAGTTTGCTCAACAAAGCTGGCGCGATGGCGATGATTTCAGCAGCCTCTTCCTACGACAAACTTAAAACCGCCGAGGAGCGCAAAGCCGCTTACATTTCCATTGCAAAAGATGGCGCCTCGATCATAGAATCTGACTATCCGATCGAGCTGGCCGAGGCGGTAAAAGGCTTCATCAAAAAAGATAGTCCCAAGCAAAAGTTCTTCGGCAAAAGCAGGTGATTTGAAAATAACCGGCCGCAGGCGGATCGTTTCTTTGTTTTCGCAAGTGGCATGTAATGAGACCGGTCTGTATTGGGAAAGCCCTGTCAGACCGGTTTTGGTTTGTTGTTGCCATATTAGTGCGTAATTTGGCCCAAATTACACCTCTAAAAGGCAAATTGAGGGTCCTGACGATATCTTCTGCCAAGGGGATTGCAGGAGATCGATAACGTATTAAGATGATGCTGGCTAAGAAAACCGTATATATTGTCGACGATGACTCCGATGACCGGATGCTTCTTCGGGAAGCGCTGGAAAACGTAATCCAAGACATAGAAGTACAAGAGTTCGTTGACGGCCAGTTGCTGCTGGATGCACTTGCCAACAACTTGCCCGAACAGCCCGCATTGATATTAATGGACATGAATATGCCGCGGCTCACGGGGCTGGAAGCTTTGAAAAGGATAAAGAGCGACCCATTATGCAGGCACATCCCGGTGATCATCGTCTCCACCAGCTCCAATGCGGAGCTGATCAGGCATTGCTACGATCAGGGAGTGAATGCTTACATTGTAAAACCGGTTGTATTTCAGGGATATATTGAAATAGCCCAGTCCGTCAGCATTTGTTTTCTGGACAGTTATCCCGAATTTGAAGGACAAGTGGTGGGTAAAAATTTCAGTAACAAAACCATTTTGGTCATTGAGGATAACCAGGATCACTGGCAAATGATGCGGGCTGCCTTAAAGACAGGCATGCCCGATATCAAAGTGATTCACCGAAGCAGCCAGGACAGCACCATCGATTTTCTGGAAAACGAATATGCAGCTTTGAATCCGCCCGTTGAGATGATACTGCTGGATTTATACCTGCCTAACCGCGATCAGGGCCTGAGCCTTTTGGCCCAAATCCGGAATTTCATTGCCAGCCGCAACCTTCCCCCCGTGCCTGTCATTATCCTGAGCCATTCGGATCATCCCAGAGACATAAGCGAAAGTTACGCGGGGCTTGCCAGTGCCTATCTTGTAAAAACGGGAAAAGCTTTCCAATCATTTTCCAGCATAAGAGACGTATGCAGCTTATGGTGGGGCACGGTTACTCTACCGAAAACTTCTTAGCAGGTGAATGAAAACGGCAAAAGTGTTTACCGTTTTCAATTCCTTAATCCTGCATCCCTAAGCAATTGATTTATTGCAGATGCCATATCAATAGAAGCTTCGATCTCCGCTTTACGGATTGCAACACTTTCTATATTGAAGCCAAAGGGAATTGCATGTTCCATGCAAAACGTGGTAAGCTCTGAGGCGATTTCAAGGCATATTTCCACGGACCTTTCAAGCATATCGTCTGCCTGACGGAGATCTTCCTTTACCTGGGCAGGCAAGTGAATGCCCAGCCACTCCATAAAATCGAGCGTTTTGGCAGATCCGCAGGCTGTGATTGTAAAGATGATCGTTGGCGGGTCTGTCTGCTTGCTTTTGCAGCTGGCCGAAAGGTCCGCGATAAGCTGCTTTGCATAATCCAGATCAAAAACACATTGGGATATGAAATAAGAAACGCCGCTGCTCATTTTGTCGAGTATCCTTACATCCTCATCCTTTAATACATGATGTCTTTCCGGAATGGTCACTGCCCCGATAACGGATGTAACCTTGTGCTTTTCCCAAATTTTGTAGGCTTCCGAAAGACTGGTCTTCACCTGAAAATCCGGCGCAGGAACGCCTACAAAAACGGGATAAAACGTCTGTTGATGCAATTTTTCCAGCCAATCGGTAAGCTCGGCGGGGGTAAATTTACCTGCGGGCCGGTAAATGATTTTAGGGACATTCAAACTACCCAGATGTTCAGAGGCAAAATCAAGGGGATCCATCGCGTTGATAAATGGGAACGGCCTTTCCTGATTCGTCCTGGCAGATTCATCTTGTACGTCATATACGACGAGTGCATCGATATCCAGGGACGAAAGGCGGGCAATTGTTTTATCTGCGATTTCTGCAACCCGCTCAGGGGTTGTGCCTGCCTTTGGAGGAGTGATGCCGTAAAGCATTACACCGGACTGTCTGGATTTGATCTTTTCTAAAAACATAAATGGTAGTTTGAATACGGCTCCTTGCTGCTTTTTAATTTTTTTGTTCAAATATATGATGGAATGCCCGTAATGGAATGCCCGCACTTCCTGATTTTGATTTACACTTCTGTTGCAATTTGCTCCCGCGCCTGTCTGGCAGCAGCTACCATATTTTCCAGAGCAGCTTTTGTTTCAGGCCATTTACGGGTTTTTAAACCGCAATCCGGGTTAACCCAAAGATTTTGTGCGGGCAACAGATCTGCCGCTTTGGCCAACAGCGAGCTCATTTCCTCTGTGGTTGGCACGCGCGGAGAATGAATGTCGTAAACGCCCGGCCCGATTTCGTTTGGATATTCGAAATGCGCGAATGCCTGCAACAACTCCATCTGCGAGCGGGATGTTTCAATGGTGATCACATCGGCATCCATCGCGGCAATGTGTTCGATGATATCATTAAATTCACTGTAACACATGTGCGTATGGATCTGCGTCCGGTCCTGAACGCCGCTGGCGGTGATGCGGAAGCCACGCACAGCCCATGCCAGATAATGCGGGCGCTTGGCTTTGCGGAGCGGCAAACCCTCGCGGATGGCTGCCTCGTCGATCTGGATAATGCCGATTCCGGCTTTTTCCAGTGCCAGCACTTCATCGTGAATCGCCAGCGCAATTTGGTTGCTGGTCTGCTCACGCGGTTGGTCATCGCGTACAAACGACCATTGCAAAATGGTAACCGGGCCGGTCAACATGCCTTTCATGGGTTTGTCGGTTTGGGCAGCGGCAAATGTGCTCCACCGCACCGTCATATCAGCAGGACGGCTGATGTCGCCATAGATAACCGGCGGCTTTACACACCGGCTTCCATAGCTTTGAACCCAACCATTTTTTGTAAATAAAAACCCATCAAGCTGCTCGCCGAAGTATTCGACCATGTCGTTGCGCTCAAATTCACCGTGCACCAGCACATCTAACCCGATTTCTTCCTGCCAGCGGATTGCTTCTATCGTAGCCTGTTCAATTGCATTTTCATATGCTTCGAGCGTCAGATCGCCTTTTTTGAACCTGGCGCGCAGCTGGCGGATATCGTCTGTTTGTGGGAATGAGCCAATGGTCGTTGTCGGGAATGCAGGCAGGTTGAAGCGCTCGCGCTGGATTTGCTGGCGCACCGGAAAAGCCGTGCTGCGCGTTGCATCTGCATCCGTGATAGCGGCCACCCGGTCCTTCACGGCTTGCTTATGCACTTTTTGTGACGATCTTCTGCTTGCGATCGCTGCCTTATTTTCTGCTAACAGTTCAGTATTCCCATCAGCAATCTGGCTTAGCGCATTAATCTCAACCAGTTTTTGCCTGGCGAAAGCCATCCAGTTTTTGATTTCCGGATCAATGGCCGTTTCCAGTTCCAGATCGATCGGGCTGTGCAGCAGTGAGCAGGACGGTGCAATGATAACACGATCTGCTCCTAACTTACCGACGGCCAGATTGATCAGATGCAAAGATTTTTCATAGTCATTTTTCCAGACGTTACGGCCGTCCACTACGCCCACGGATAAAATCAAGCGGTCCGGAATAAGCGAAAGCACTTCGTCCAACTGCTCCGGAGCCCTTACCAGATCCACATGCAATGCATCAACCGGCAGGCCAACGGCCAGGGTCGTATTATCCAGTAATGCTTCAAAATAGGTAGCCACCAAGATTTTCACGCCGCTAACCTGCTGTGCGAAGGTTTTGTAGGCAAATTCAAATGCTTCCTTTTCCTTTTTGGTAAGATCAAGTGCCAGGCAAGGCTCGTCGAGCTGAATCCATGTTGCACCCGATTGGCCCAGACGGTTAATGATCTCAATGTAAACCGGAACCAGGCTGCTGATAAGCTCAATGCGCTCGAATCCTGACTCTTTTTCTTTACCCAACAAAAGATAGCTTACCGGCCCGATGATCACCGGCTTGGCTTTTGCTCCCAGCAGCGCTTTGGCTTGGTTATATTCGTTGAAAATATTTTCGTTGTTGATGCGGAATTGCTGATCGGCTTTGAATTCGGGCACAATGTAATGGTAGTTCGTGTCCAGCCATTTGGTCATTTCCATGGCTGTGATATCCAGACCATTCTTTTGGTATCCGCGCGCCATCGCAAAATACAAATCCAGCTCTTCATTGTCCGTTGCCTGCGAGCGCACTGCTTCATAACGCTGCGGAACGACGCCCAGTAAGAGGCTTGTATCCAATGTCTGGTCATAGAAACTGAAATCATTGCATGGGATCAGGTCGATGCCCGCTTCCAGCTGAGTCTGCCAGTTCTCTTCTTTGATCTTTTGAGCCACATTGTAAAGCTCAGTCAGATCGATCTTACCTGCCCAGAATTGTTCACAGGCTTTTTTGAGTTGTCTTTGTCCACCAATCCGCGGGTAGCCAAGGTTTTGTGTTAGCATTTTGTCGTTTGTTTAAATAAAAATTGTTACAAGCGCTTTGCTTAACATTGGTAACAGGCAGTAACCTGACTTGTAACCTGCCCTCTAAGGCGGTTACTCACAGTTGCGCGACAGCTCGTGAATTCCACACGATTCCCTATTAATCCGACCTTCGTCGAAAACCTGTTTCCAGTTGTTATGGTAAAGAACGATTCGCGATATTTTGTATCCGGCAAAGGATTAAATATCTACGCAAAGCTATGTAAGAAGCATTTAATCTCTACACATTGCCATATTTTTAGATATTATCACTATTCAATAGTCAAAAACACTGCATTTCTATCTTTTTCAACATTAAAATGTCGGTGCTAACAGATAAAATTCTACGGATGATGGAAGTTGAGAAGCGCCCTGTTGGATTAACGCGTTTTACATTGATGAGTAATTGTTGTTACCCCAGGTAACATTTGTCTTTTTTGTCTTGCTATTCAAAATATCGGGGCCTATATTTGCACTCACTAGACTTAGTCTAAATAAGACTTGCTTCACACCTATTTCTGAAAACCCGGCAGTGGCAACTGTAAGGGCAATTAATTAAGAAAAATCATCGAATGTTATTGAAGCCTTCTCTACTCATTACAGCAATTGTTAGCCTTTTTCATCTTCATACTTTTGCACAGACATCTGCCCTGAAAACGGCAGTAGTCAAAGGAAAAATCAGCGACGACAAGGGTTCGGTGGTCAGCTTTGTAACCATAAGGGTTAACGGGACCAGCATCGCCACTTTCTCTGAAACCGATGGCACCTACACATTGAAAGATGTGCCTTACGGCCATCAGGAAATTATGATTACGTCTGTCGAAATCAAATCCAAAACTTCCAGGATCCACGTTCACAAACCCACGCACGAGTTTAACGCGGTTGTAGCTAAAACCGCCCAGGATCTCAACGAAGTGCAGATTGTTCAGAAAACGGAAAAGAAACAGCTTGAAACGCAGGGATTTGCAGTCGCAATCATTGAAACAAAAGAAGCTTCGCTCCGCAACTTAACCACCAATGAACTGCTGGACCGGGCCGTAGGCGTCCGCGTTCGTCAAAACGGTGGAATCGGATCACGCGTGGAGTATAACCTGAATGGCATGTCCGGCAGTGCGGTTGGGATTTTCCTGGATGGCATTGAGATTTCAACTTATGGGTCCTCCTTCAATCTGAACAACATTCCACCTGCAATGATCGAACGCATTGAGGTTTACAAGGGTGTGTTGCCCTCGCATTTGACAGGCGATTACGTGGGCGGGGCCATCAATGTGGTTTTGAAAAAAGACGCTTCCCAAAACAACATTACAGCTGCGGTTGCCTACGGATCTTTCAACACATTTCAGGCTGATCTTTCCGGAATCTACCGTAACAAGCAAACAGGTTTTACCACCAGGGCATCAGGCTTTTACACCTACACCGACAACAGCTACACCACCTGGGGCAAGTTTTCAAAATTTGTGCATCCCGACCGAACATTGGAGCGGTATTACAGGGCCAAAAGATTCAATAATGCTTATAAGTCAATCGGCGGCAGGTTTGAAGTCGGATTTACGAATGTGAAATGGGCGGACCAGTTTTTCATAGGTTACAATATTTCAGACACTTACAGCGAAATCCCGCACGGCACCACCATGGCAAGGCCTTATGTGGGCAGGTTTGGTGAGTATCAGGCGCATGTGGTCAGCCTGAATTATAATAAGAACAATTTCCTGGCCAAAGGATTGGCGCTGAATGTAAATGCGGTCCGCAGTTACAGGAGCACATATGTTCAGGATACAGTTGGCCAGGTTTACAACTGGGACGGAAAACCCAGAATGCTCATCCGGAACGGGGAAGTTGTGCCCGTGCCGCCCACTCCGGGAATGGGCCAGCAAGGTGCCAAGAGCATTGTGGAAGTAAACCGGCAGATCACCAATATGCGCTCTAATCTGGGATACACTGTTTTTCCGGGTCACAGAATTTCCCTTAATCACAAGCTGGAAACCACCGACAGGGATGACAATGACCTGCTGAATCCGGAGCGGAAAGAAATGGTGACCATAAGCAGTGTAGTCAACAACATTCTTGCCTTAAACTATGAAGCGCAGTTCTTCAACGACAAGCTCAAAACAAACCTGCTGGGAAAATACACCTCCAACCGGACGATTCAAACGCGGCCTGAACTGATCGAACAAGACGGCGCAAACGTCATCAACAGGGTGCGCAACAAAACGGTGAACCACAACAAAGGATATGGCGCTACGGTTTCCTACAATGTATTTTCCAAAATGTACATCATCGGCTCAACTCAAAACGCCTACGTTACAGCCACCGAAAACCAGCTTTACGGCGATCCCGAAAACAACATTCTGGAAAACCCGGGTCTGATCCCTGAAAAGAATGTGAATTACAATCTGGGTTTCCGCCATGGCCCTATCCAGGCCGGCAAACACAAACTGACGCTCTATGCGAGCGCATTCTGGCGGAATGGCTTTGATAAAATTACCCAGCAGGCCGTCGAAAATGCGATTGTGCCGGGACGAGAAAGCGATGCGGATATTCAGGTTACTAAATATATCAACCTGGGACGCACGCAATCCAGGGGCTTTGAAGGAGAGGTGATTTATGTATATGACAACCGCCTGAATGCACTCTTCAACTTCTCTAAATTCAACACTTTATTCAAACAGAAATTTGACCAAAAGGGCAATCCGCACGATCTGTACAACTTGCAGCTTCCCAACGAGCCGTTTTTTACCATGAACGGCAGCGTTCAGTACCGGCTTAATGACAAGTTCCAGAAAAATTCGATTCTCAATTTTTATTACAATACAGGCTTTGTCGGCGCTTTCGGGACCGTTTGGATGGAATCTGAATGGTTTACCACGCCTACCCAGTTCTATCACGATTTCGGAGCCAGCTACCGGTTCCCGAATGGTAAGATGGTCGCCAGCTTCGATTTCAAAAACATGCTGAATGCAGAGATGTATGACAACTTCGGTGTGCAAAAGCCTGGCAGGAGTATCTCAGTTAAGTTGAATTACACAATTAGTAAATTTTTATAATAATTAATTTAAGATGAAAAAAAATCTGATAAGCGCGGTGATCCTAGGTTTGGCAATGACGTTTGCCGGTTGCAAAGATGATGTGACCGATCCTGACGGTGGTGGCCAAACGCCTGTGAGCGAAAGGGAATTTATCTCATTGACTGCATCGATCCCTGATGCTGAGGGAACGGCAGGCAACGGCGGCACAATGGCTTACGCCATCACGCATGCGCAGGCTATCGACCCAAACTTTTCAGTTGATATATACAAAAACGGCTTTGGCCTCCGCTCTGCGCGCACAGCCCGCGTGCAAGCTTCTGAGGATGGAACGGAGCTCTATAACATTCAGTATACGGGTGAAGATGGCGGTGTATTCAACAAATATTTGGTAAAGGGCGCCAAAGATTATCAGGATACAGGCAACGAACTGGACTTGTCGGATATCGTAGGCACTTCTCCCCGCTGGACAAAAGCGGCTGAGGATATCGGAATCGGCGTACATTTAACCGGAAGCAAGACCGTAACGGAAGGCGCTGCGCCAAACCACGTTTTCAAATACACCCGGGGAAAAGTAAGGATCGCTGTCATTGACCTGAAAGAAGCCAGAGTACCCAACTCCACCGAATTCGATTTCCCTTTCCCGGCTGAGCTAGAAGCACAGGGCTACGCAGTGGGACGCATTGATGTTCCCGTTTTGAATGATGACAAAACCAAGATATTCATCGGCTGTAACGTAAGCAAAATTGACCCGAAAAAATTGTCTTACAACACTGCCGGGGAGCCGGTATGGGCCAACGATGCTGCTAACCGCACACTTGGAACAACGACGCTGGTGGTGGATTATCCTTCTTTGCAAAACCCAAAACTGATCTATTCCACCCTTTCTAAAACCAACAACCACTCCTACCGCACCATGACGCAGTATGTAGGCAATGATGGCAATATTTATCAGGCCACAGCAACGGGCGGAAAAGACATTTTACGCATTAATAAAAGCAACAGTGATTATGATAATGGCTATCATTTTGACCTGGATGCTGCTTTGAGCCTTAAAGACACGCGTATCCAGGCTTGGAGATACATCAAGGACGGAATCGGCATTGTTTTATATAACATTGCCGGAGAAGGCGGTTACATCGCGTTAATTGACCTGAATGCCAAAACGGCAACCAAAATCAGCAACGAATACGAAGCTGGGTTGGATTTTGGCCAGTATCAGAATATTGCGGTGAGCGGAGATTTCGTATATGTTCCACTGACACCAACCGGCGAAGCGGGCAAGTTGCACGTGATCAACTGGAAAACCAAAGAAGTCATCAAGGGAGCTGCATTAACCGGTCAGTCAGGATCGAGCTATCTGGGTTCTTACTAGTTGGCAGGCTACTGATCATTGTTGGCAGTGATCAGTAGCCACTCTATTTCTCTGCCGAACTACGCCTCAAAAGGCATTTCCGAAATTTTATGGGAATATCCACTACCTAAAATACGTCAAATGACGTATTGCTGCTCCATGCAGGCAATTTTATCTTTATTAGCAAAAGTCTGGTTTTCGAAGACACTTTGTGCGTAAGGAAAAAATTACTCAAATGGTAAAGGCACTTATTTCATTGGTTTTTTTAACACTTGTTTTCTCTTGTCACAAAGAAATCGAGTTCCCGGAAGCAGATTTCGAAGTGCCAACGGGTACGATGAAGGCTGGCGTGCCTGTGACTTTTAAAAATACTTCGCGGAATGCCAGTGCCTATGAATGGGATTTTGGGGACTCCTCTACCATTGTGACCAGCGGTGATGCCGAAATCACGCATAATTTCAAGATTGGTGGCAATTTCAATGTGAGACTTATTGCTAAAAATGGTGGCGGATCCAATGGGATTTCTAAAAGTATAAAAGTCGACGCGCCAGACAGGCCACTTCCCAAAGCCATTTTTGATCTTGATCCAGCCCTTGAATGCCCAGCCCCATGCACGGTGTCTATTACCAATAAATCCATTAATTCCACCTCATACACATGGTTTTTCGGGGATAATACGCCCTTTGAAACACGTCAGCGTGATGAGAAATTATCCCGCACCTTTTCTGAACCACGTAGCTACGCAATCACGTTAGTTGCAAAAGCCAGCGGACTCCCAAACGACACATTAATAAAAACGTTAAAGGTAACCGCACCACAGTCGGTGCAGCCTACCGCAGAATTTGATATTTCAGAAGAGAACTGTACCTATAATTGCGACGTCACATTTACAAACAAATCCGCTAGTGGAGTCACGTATTTATGGAACTTCGGAGATGGAAGTTTGTCCACGGATCTTTCTCCAAAGCACACTTATAAGCGCGCAGGCGCATATAACGTCATCCTCGTCACCAGAAATGGAAATTTGACCAGCATGAAAAAGAAAACCGTACAAATCTACGCTAAATGCAGACTTGCCAAACACACAAGGCAGCACCCGATCACCGGAAAGTACGAAGCTCTTTTCACTTATGACGCAAATGATTTCCCCCTTCGAAGCACGGAAATAGAAAACGAAATGTCGGGCGCGCCGGTCTCCCGTATCGTCAATGATTACACTTATGCAGACGGCCAATTAACCCGACAAAATTATAGCCTCGCCGTGAGAAACAACAGCCAGTCAGTTGTGGAGATCAGCTCCGGAATATTTTCTTATAAATACAACAGTGACGGGCTGCTCTCGTCCACCGAAATATTGCGAACAACTGTTAAGGACAGAAATAACCCGGCCGGGGGAAGTACGATCAGTAAGTTGGCCTTACAGTATGAATATCATACAAATTACAATGTTTCAAAAGTCATAGTTGACGGCACTGTTTATAATTATTCTGAAACCGGCTTGCTCTTATCCGTTATCCCAAGCAGCGATAATTCGGGGGAAGTGTACACCCTTAAACACCAGAATTTTACCAAAACATACCGGGTCACCAAATATATCATTGCGGATAACCGAATTTCAGAGATCGAATTTACAGACAATGCAAAGCAAAAACTGGAATATGACCAAGAGGGGCAGCTGATCAGAAAAACGTTCCGTGATCCGGCTTTGCCCTCAGAAACAAGTTGCGTAGAGGAATGGAAATACGACAATCAGAAAAATATCAATTTGCTCACGCGTGTACATCTGGGCCATCCGTCCTACCTGGCGCCGGAAGGTGTCATCCTTCATAATATCACGAGTTACACCAAGGCGATATATCGCGCAGGTTTGTTAGATGAAACGCAGGTAAACGAAACAACCGCCTTCAGCGAGTATAACACCGAAGGTTTGCCGACAAGATCCAACCTGTTTGCAGGCGACAACATCTACACTTACTATTGCAATCGTTAGAAGAGCGAGCACGGTTTAGCCGCTCACCTCATCATTGAGAATATATTTCAATAAAGAAGCGTCCTGGCGATCCACAAACAATTGCCCTTGCCAGAGTGAAAAAAGGACGCAAAAAGCCGGATCTTCATCTTCCATAATGAACTGGCTGACCGGCCCAAAGAATTCTGCTAGCTGATCCTGATCGCAGGTAGGCAGGAAAATGCGGAGAACCCGTGGATCATAAAACCGGAAGTATAGCTCCTGGCCTTCTTCGGTCTGCACTATCAAGAATCGCATGAAGTGTTGATACAATTCTTCAAATTCAGTATTGCTTTGCACCCACAGACCCCAAGAATGACCCCAACCGTCACTCAACAGGAACTCTTCAAAATCAGCTGTGTAAGGATATTTAAATAAAAATGGTGCCACAGAAAGAAGAGTCTCATCTTGAGCACCCTTGCCCGGGTAAAGCGAGGTGTGAAACGGGTTAAGTTCCCGCGCCCGATCCATGGAATTTTCCATTCGAGCAGCGTCTAGCAGGAGAGTTGTGAACATTATTTTCTAAAGAACTCGCTTATGATGCATTTTTATTTGTGCGTATCCACTCTTGAAAGTCAGTGTTTCCGCATAGTCATTTGAATACTTAATGCACCTTGATGGTGTTCCCTTATTGCTAACAGAGAAAGGATGCAAGTTAAAATCTGCAAAAGGTAGTATACAGGTTAATTTCCATTTTACAGATACCATTAGGTTGACCTTTGAATAATACCACCCTTTCGCAACGCTCAAACTTTAAACAACTAATTGAGATTTTCCGATACAGGCCAGATTCCAAATTCATTTTCCTCTAAACTATTAATTCTCTCCGTCTAGCTTTGATTCTAAAATATCGCTTACTTTTGCATTTAAGGCATGAGTAGTAGTCTTTCGCAATTAACTCGTCACTATTTCTTGCAGATAGAATTCAAGCTTAATCGTTCATTTCAAATACTTACAATATAAACCCAACCGTTTAAAATTATCATAGTCCTACAATGCTTCGTCAAGGACTACCTAAAAGTTTTGAATAACACATTTCTTTAACTCAGCAACATATTCATTATTTTTTACGAAAATTCTTGTATTTGCATCAATTGAGTTGAATTCGATCTGAACCTTAATACCTGATTTATAGCCTGCAAAATGTTCAAATACAGTCAAAATCTCGCTTTCATCAAAATGGATATCTAATATATTTTCTTCACCATCTTTATCGAGCCAATTGATCTCTATCCGTTCAGGTATAGGGTGATTTTGAAACTTTTCAATTTCCAGAGTGTTAGGCAAAAATATTACCTCTCCATTGAAAAGTGATATAAGAGCCGACTGGCCTTTAGGAGAGGAAACGAAGGAAAATCCCCAGTCAAATATTTTTCGATACTCCCTCGACCACTTGCCCAACGGATAATTGCCTAATCGTACGTTCTTATTATCGGCCTCAGTAAAAGCATTGTTTAAAAGCGCATCTGCATAGAATTCAAGTGAACGGGAGGCACCTATAAATCTTGTAGTATCTACTTGAATTTCGTCAGCTCGAAAAAAACCTATTTCTTTGCAAACTCCGCTTCCTGTTAACCACAGACTTACTCCACCCTCAGGCGCTGTCCCGACGACAAAGTATTTAAACGCACCTTCTGTACCATCAACGGGACTTATTTTTTTCTCCGCAATAGCTTGTTCCAAATCATTTGATTCAAGATCGAACATTCCCTGATAAAATTTCCTTTCTCTAAGTGAAAACCACTTGATATACATTTTCAAAGGCAAGGCTTGTTTGTCTTCATCTGAGAGTATTAAGGCGCCGATTTTGCCCCACCCATTTTTCACAACGCTTCTTATCTGGATTTGCATTTTGCGTCCATCCGGCAACAAAAAAAAACCGTCCATGACTTCAACCGGAAAATCCTCCGGAGCACAACTTGTTACCAGCCAAGTGTATGTTTTCATACCTGTATCTCTTTGATTTGGAACACATCCAAAAAGTAGTATTTGGAATAAAATGTAGATAAGTTTGATATCAACCTTCATGAACTCTTCTTTTTCTTATGTTTCCCTCGTACTCCGGTCCATCTGGGGCATAGCTGTTAAGCATCTTTTTACAGCAGGCAGAAAAATGCAAATAATTTCTTCTTAATTCAAGTAGTACGGGAGCGCTTCTCCATATCTCTTGATTGGAAGGATTATCGAGATACTTTTCTAACAAATTATACGTCTGAGAAAGAGTGGGGTCATCAGAAATAAGTCGCATTTCAGGAGCATTATTGATTTTTTCCTTAACAAAATGCATTCCATTTCTTTCCGCTTCCAGCTTCATTAAATGCAAGGGGATCCGGCTATAATAATTACTAATTCCTTTATACTCTCGTCCAGCGCGCTTGACAAAAACTTCTCCATGCCAGTTAACTGCCTCCCTAATTTTTTCAAAGTTTAGCAGACATCTTCTTCCATCTTTATGCAAAAGATCGGAATAGTCAAACCAACCCTCCGATATCAACTGCTCTATATCCGCCTCAATAATCTCCAAGTCTCCCTCAGAAATGAAAAAATCATCTGTATCATATATTTTAATATGCTCAAAGCTGGGACTACTGTACCCGCCACCAATATCACTATGCACGCCAGGAAGGTGTAACTCTTTTCCTGTTGGCGCACTTTTAATGTTAGTTGATGCAAAATTTTTACGATGCTCGTCAGCTGCCACAAGATGCAATACGGACGTTGCTTGTCCTATGGCATTAAGACTTAAATCCTTTACGTTGCTCAATCGCAGCGCCGTTCCAGAAATTCCGACCGAAGACACTGTGTCAAAAAGCCCAGCAAAATGAACCTTCACTTGTTGAATATCGAATCCTTGCTCATTTAGTCGCTCCTTCAAAGGCTTAATGATCATCGCGAGACCACCAGTTACAAAATAAGTTGTATTAAGAATTTGATTTATAAAATGCCTAGCAGCCGCCGCTCCACGGCTAAAACCGAACACATCGAATCTGAACTCATCAATAATTACCTTTTTACTAGCTAAATCTGTCCGGTTTTTTACCACTTCCATTATTTCGACTATTGATTTTTCAACTTTTGCGCGGACGCCAGTGGTGCTCTGTCCCAATGCATATCCCAACATTGAATCTTCCTCAGAATTCTCAGTTCCAATCCCTTCTCTATATATTGGCTCAAAACAGTGATGGTATTCAAACTTGCTAGTGTCAACCACACGGACCAAAAGTGCTATATTTGAATAATCATTCTCGTAAGAACTGGGACTCGAATATTTGCTCGAATACTGGTCGGGATCATTAAATTTTTCTTGAATATCCTTCAAAATAATGTCTTCAGAATAAGGACTTTTTTTAGACTTTGAGTACGATACGTTTGACATATTATTTAGTGTTCCATCGAAAAATATAGAGACGCGAACCTTAACCCTCTCCCGCTCCTTTTTTACTTTATGTGAATCAGGTCCGTCTGCTACACATGAAATAGATCCCTTCAACATAATGATAACGATATTAAAGGTGAATTACTTTCAAAGAAGACCTTTCACAAAGCAAGGATATGTAAAAGTTCTCTACCCTAATAGATTCGGAATCATGCAAATTTTCTAGCAGATCTAAGCTCTGCTGGTCTGGGCTGGATGTACTTCTAAATATCAGGCATTCGACTAGCTTAAAAAGGTTTATTCTCTCATATACCATGTTTTCCATTCCGAGAGCTAAAATCTTTTCTATATTCAAATTTATCTGCGTATCTGACAGCATCAAAATCAATTCAGGATACTTCAATTTGATTTCCCTTTCAACGTCCGATTGAAATTGTTCTGAGGCAGAAATTCCAAGCATAAGAAGTTGTGTATTTCGAATTAACATAGGAGTTAATGTTTTTTATTGCAGCATGGGCACTTTCCCTCATCGTGGATGAACACAGAGCCATTCATTGCTGCCTGCTTTCTAGTTATTGCCCGAGATATTGCTTTTTTAGATTCATCCGACATACTCTTTATCGCTGCAGACAAAGCAGCGGGTGGCACCCCCGCCAAACCACTTCCAACAAACGTCTCCCCAATCAAAACCGTAGGCAAACCCACCACAATAGCCCCGCCATGCGCGCACATATCACCCATTCTTGCCGCAGGTTTTCCACCAATAAAAACACCGGTCGAACCAAGCACAATCGTATCCGGCGGACCGGTACACACACACATATCACCCGAAACCGCCGCCGGCATTCCACCGATCAGAACCGTTGGAACGCCGGGGCCGACAACTGGGCCGCCTACGTGGGGCACGAGCCCGGTCACCATTGGGCAGACATGCATATCGCCAATTCTTGCAGCTGGTTTTCCCATAATATGAGATTAGTATTTGTATTTGGCGATGTAAGTGTTCGGCATTATACCATAATTAACCAGTTCGACCCCGGTGAACGAAGCAGTTCCCTGGAACCAGCCAGTACTATATACAGTTCCGTCCGGAGCAACGCAAACACTTGTTGCACGGTCCTCACTTTTACCACCCACGCTGACCTGAAATTTTCCTGTTAATTCGCCATTTTCCTTCTTGACTTCACAAATAATAGCATCAGTCGAACCATTTGCTTCAAATGCCTCGGCTGCTCCGGGGTAATTGTAGCTGTCGCTATATGATCCAGTAAAAATTACATCACCTTCACCAGTTACATCAATACCTCCTGCATAACTTTTACCTGTGCCAAATTTATACCATAACGTTTCAAATGACAGACTGGAACTGATTCGACACGCACGGACAGATAGAATGGGCGCCTGAGTTGAATTAGAACTTTCAATTCCTATTATATAGATATTTTTGCTTTTATCCAGGGCTATATCATAGCCAAAATCATCAGTTTCAAAACCGAAGTTGCTTGACGCACTCCAAGAGCTCCATGAAGCGTCCCATTTTGCTACGAACATATCAGATTTGCCCCAACTATTTCGAGTACCATATATTGATAGAGATCCTTCAAAAGAGCCTACAAGATATGCACTTCCCTCATCGTCAATTGCCATTGACGCGACAGATTGCAACCCAACCCCGCCACCAATAGAAGGTCGCCCGACCTCACCATCTTCGGTGTCATAAAGCACCAAACAAATGTCCTGACCATTCGCGGAATATGTTTCATTACCGAAGAATATATCACTCTTTGAGGACGAACCTGTCACTATACCCGCCATGTAAACGCGGGGCCCTTGAGCCGTTTGGTAAAAACCAATGCTTCTCCCTTGATCATTCCCCGGACCTCCAAAGTTTTTAAACCAGCCTGAAATTCCGTTCGAGTTTAGTTTCATGACAAACCCATCGCGATCTCCTCGAAAATTGAAACCACTAATGCGAGGCGTGCCTCCAATATGACCTGTGACATAAACATTATTTGCATTGTCCAAAGCAAGCCCATTAGCATGATCATCACCTGCACTTCCATATACATTACCCCAAAGGCATTCACCTGATGGGCTATATTTCGCAACATAAAAATCTGTATTTCGCGAACTGATATATCCGGCTGAACCAGTGATGCCATTACCAAAAACCGTCGTGCCTATTGTCGACCCGCACACATAAATGTTGCCGCTCGCGTCGGATATAATATCTGATGAAATATTATATTCACTCTTAATTTGGATTGCACTTACGCTTAGCGACTTAGGCTTGATTGTCACGCTTTCTTGTGTGGTTTTTTCTCCTCCTTCTCCTTTCACAGTCAGTGATACCTTGTAAGTACCTGGTTTTGAAAAAGTGAATTTTGGAGACTTTTCCGAGCTTTGTCCTTCCCCACCGAAATCCCAGGAATATTCATTACCCCCCGTCGAAGTATTCGTAAAACTCACTTCGCATGGCGCCTCGCACTCCTTTTTGTCCACAGTAAAACTCGCCGTCGGGCCTTCCACTTTTACTTCGAACGTTTTTGTTTTTTGGTGAGGCTTGCCTTCCACATTATATGCAGTCAATGTTACTGTGTAAGTACCTGGAACAGAATAGGTATGGGTAGGATTTTGAGTAGTGCTGGAATCCGGATCTGCTGGTGAGGCATACTTATCGCCAAATCGCCATTTATAGGTTGCTGCATTCTTAGACTGATTATCAAAACTAACTTTAAGTGGTGCCACACCTCCATTTTTAGGGGTCATGTCAAAGTCTGCAACGGGGAGCGCAGCTGGCTTTGCCTCTATCACTACCGTCTGTGTTTCACCATGACTTCCTCCATCCGAATTTTTTGCGATAAGCTTAACATAGTAATTTTTTCCATCAACAAATTCATGTGTAACGGTTCCACCACTTTGAATTTCTGAACGATCGTTAAAGTCCCATTCAAGGCTATTTGCATTTTCCGATTTGCTTGTAAATGTGACCGTACACGGCGCAACGCAGGTTGCCGGAGTAAAAGTAAACTTAGCAACCGGCTGTGGGGGCAGCTCCTGATGACAGCCGAAAACGATTGCCAGTAACAACAACTGAATTAAAATTCTTCTCATAGGTTCGGCTTGCTATTTCTTTTTGATGATGAGGGCTCTTGTTTTTTTCTTCATTTCACTTCCCGAAATGGCGGAAAGAGAGATGTTATACGTAACATCTTTGGCGGTGCGTGGAAATGCGTGTGTCGGTGAGTCGGCCTTGACCTGGCTCTTATCTCCGAAATCCCACAAATAGCTGGTTGCATTCTTGGATTTGTTGACGAATGAGTAAACAGCTGAATCGGGGCGGGTTGTATCTTTTGCAACAATATCGAAATCGGCTTCGAGTACTTTGGATGCTGTGATAATGGTCACGACTTTCGCAGCGGTGTCACTTACCGTTTCAATGAAAGCGGTTAATATGACTTTAAATGTGCCTGCTTTGTTGAATGTGTGCTTGGGAGATTGTTCTGTCTTCACAGCGCTGCTATCGCCGAACTCCCACTTGAAAGTTTTTGCATTCTTAGAAAGATTGGTGAAACCAACCTCGCACGGTGCCTGACAATTGTTGCCGGTAACAAGAAATTCTGCTTCCGGAGCAATGGGTGCCGTAATCGTAATTGTCTTCTCTGCGGTGTCGCTGCCATATTTTGCATTACTGATCGTCAGAACAACCTGGTATTTACCTGCTTTGGAAAAATTAAGGACGGGATTCTGCTCCAAGGAAAAACTTGTGCTATCCTTGAAAGACCAGTCGTACTTCCAATTGTAAACACCTTTATTAGTTGACAAATCCTTGAATTCGACACTACACGGTGCTTGGCAGTCTGCGATTAACGTTTCGAAATCGGCCTGCGGGGCTCCGGGCTCCTGCATGGAGCAGGCAACCGCTACGAATGCCATGATTATGAATGCTATTTTGGAAATCATTTTCCGTCGGGTTTAGAAAGTCAATCAGAACTGGTATTTCAAATGAACCCCGGCATATCGTTGGGCACCATTCCACTGAGGGGAGACGACGATCTGCTTTCTTTTTTGTTCGAGTAATTTATTGTAACGCCTGGCTTCCTTGGCACTTTTGCTGCCGACAAACCAGAGCACGCCACCTGCAATGATGCCGGCACCCGCCACAAAAACCCCCGGACTGGCAAAAGAAATAAGGCTGTTGGGTTTGGCGTGATAGCTTGCACGAGAATTAAATCTGTCGCCATTTCTAACGCCCCCGACCTCGGTATCATACCACTTATCAAAAGCGGCGTTATTTTTGTCTATCTCGGACTTATAATCATTGTAAGCACCATACAAGATGACGCCGGTTGCTATGGATGCAACTACTGCAATGCCTGCACCTGCCCTGATCAGCGTACTTTTCGTTCTATATTGCGCGGCTTTTTTCTGCAAAGAAACCAGCTCTGCATTCAAAGTCGCGGTTCGCCTGTCCTTGGGCGTAGCAGGAACCATTTCGGGAGATTTTTCGGCCGGTTTTACAGTCGCCGGAGCTTCCTTTTTAGGCGCTGCTTTTGGCGCTTCTTTCTTCTCCGAAACCTCCGGTTTTTTCAATTCTGCTACGGGAATCTCTTCCTTTAACGTGCTTTTTGCCGGTGCTTCTTTTTTGGGTGTAGTGTCCGGTTCTTTGTTTGCAACTGCCGTAACCGGTGTCTTGTCCGGGACAGCAGAAACTGTCCTTTTAGGTTCCTCGGGCTTTGCGGTTTCCTCCGGTTTCTTGGTTTCCTCCGGTTTCTTTATTTCCTCCGGCTTTTTTACTGCGATAGGTGCTGAGGCAACAACGGGCGCAGGGGCTGTCGCAGCCGGTACGGCCGCTGTTGTATTTGCAGAGGGCTGATAATAACCGATGCGGGTTATCAGTACGATCCATTGTTTGTCCGGCTTGTCTGCCCGCAGCTCCGCTACTCTATATACGTTTTCATATTTGGTTGTTTTTTGCCGGTGTGTGTTGGTGAAGTGTGTTTTAAAAGTTACCTGAACATAGGGGTATTCTTTTTGCTGCACCTGCCCTACCGAAACCTCCGAAATTTTGATACTGTATTTAGGGCTTTTGTTATAGTACAATTTAAGATCGTCAAGATACTTACGGATCGGCAGGTCCGGACCCGATTTCTTGACCGTGTTGTCCGGATTTACATCATCTTCCACCATGGCCTTATCCCCATAAAAAACCTGGTTCTGACTGGGCAGATAGCTGTCGTATATCAAAAGCTGTTTGTTACTCTCCGTAATGTTGTCCAAGGCAACGGTGTTCAGCAGATCGTTAAGCTGCACTTCTACGACTTTTCTGGCCTCTGCCCGGATCTCTTTGATATCGGCCGGTGTAAGCTCAGGGGTCTGAGCGAATATCAGAGCTTGGATGGCGAAACAAAAACAGGTGGTAAAAATCAATCGCATAAGCTGTATCATTTAATGATGCTGGTCTTGGGTTATGGGAGCATGGAAACTTCCACTCTCCTATTCAATCGTTTGTTTTCTTCCGTATCATTTTTTCTGGCTGGATATTTCCCTCCCACCCCTGCCCACAAAATTTGCTTCTCACTCACCTTCCTGGACAACAGGTAATGCCGGATTACTTTGGCCCGGAACTCCGAAAGCGTAATGTTTAGCTTAGTGCTGCCGACATTATCGGTATGTCCCACCACCCGCACTTTCTTGTCATTATTTTTTTTCAGCCATTCTGCGAGTGCATCGAGCTTTGCCTTTTCATCCGGTTTGAATGTATAATCGCTTTGATTAAAATATATCGTAAGCGTTTCCAGAGAATCCAGCCCTTCTGCTTTTACAGGTCCGGTTTCTGCTTTTGCTACCGGCATTTCCCGAACAGGGATTGGCTTATTCCCCACGACTAAGCCCATGAAATTCAGTCCTTTTGTCACGAAAACTTTCTCAGAATGTATCAGTGCCATTTTCCTGTCAAATACCGTAAGGCGATAGTTTCCCGCCCGCACCAAGGCAGCATAGGCCATTTTATCCAAAGCAGGCAGTACGATCTCACCGCCCGAATCCGCTGTGAGTTTACACGATGCCACCGATGGGTTTCCGCTGACGTTCAGGGAAAGCATGGTGATTTCCGGCGTAAGCTTAATGTCGTATTTGCCTGGTTTTTCATCCATCTTATCGAGGATAAGGTTACCCGTATATTCCTGGTATCCTTCGGCAGAAACCGTAAATCCCACAATGTCGGATTCGCCAAAGGACATAGTCATCTCCTCATGAAGTTCTTTGCATTCCTTCCTGGCATTTCTTGTAAACTCGAAACACAATGTTCCATTCCTAACCGCAGAGCCATTTACGGCGTCGGACACAAAAAATTTTCGCACGATGGTAGTCTTCTTCTTTTGCTCATTTTCAACCGTGTACTGCGTTTGCTGGCTCTGCATGTAGGGCGTATCGTTTGCCTGTGCATCCAGTGGTATTAATGGTATTTTCACAAAAAAATCAATCCTTTTTCCCGCGTTCTTATAGGTTGTTATACCTGTGCTGATCAGCCGATAACCCTTTTTTTCTATCGTGATCTTTGCCGCGTCCGAAAGCAGATCGAGCTTGAAATGTCCTTGCTCATCTGTGGACGACAGCAATGTGCGCCGGTTATCTTTCTCAATGTAAAAGGATACACCCGACACGCTTGCCCCGGAGCGCACATCACTGGCCTGGCCAATAATACGCAGGGCTTGAGGCGACGCCTTCATCTCCCAAACCACTATAAATAGCAACAACAGCAGCAAAACCTTTTTCATTGAAATAATAGAATTACTATTCGTCAGCCACAACGCCAATATTCCCGAGCAGCACCGTCCAATTGGTTTTGCTTTGCCCGTCAATCTCTTTTTGATATGCTTCGAGCTTCACGCGAACGCTCTTTTTTGTGATGTCGCTGTAAAGGATATTCTGGTTTTTTTCTCCGTAGCCCGTGAACGTCTGGTTTCCGACAATGGTCCCATAGTAATTGCCATCCTGCTCTTGTTTCAGCTCGCTTACATACTCAATCTGGCTCCACTTGATCTGCACATTGCCATAGGGAAGCATTTTCAACCGTTTGAGATACATTTCCAATGGCAGCTTGGTCACTCCTTTCCTATTTTTAGATGACACCTCGATTTGTGTTTCTGGCAGGAAAAGCTGCAATGCGTTTTTAATCGCCAGATCCCTTTCATTCATTGAAAAGCTCCTGTCCACGATCACCTGCAAGTAGTCGCTGAACTGCTCCACTTTGGTAATTGACTTTTGTCTGTACTCCTTATATTCCTGTTCCGACAACACGGGCTGCTTGGCTTTTTCAGCTACCGGCTGCGGAGCGGTAACCACTTTTGCGGGTGGCGCATTGTTCCGTTTGGCCGCAGGCTTACTGTATCTAAGCACCTTATCAGCGGCTGCACTGAGTAAATTTTCGGCTTCCTCAGGATCTTTCAGCAAGAGGTGCCTGCCGTCCCGGTAAATGATAGCTACCAGGTCATTTTTATTGATGGATGCAGGTTTGTTGTCTTCTGTAAGATAATTGATCGCATCATTCTCCATCCTGATTGTTGCCGGGATCACCTCAATCGGCGTCGACTTGATGAGCAAATCGGTTGAGGGGCCGGTGGCATTATAAAACTTTTCGAGCGACTTCCTGGAAACCTCCGGATCAGGGCTGAGATCTTTTATAACAATAAACAAGCCGTGCGCATTGAAAGCAACCACCACATTCTCCCGGTCAATACCACGCCTGATCGTAGCGTCTCCTTTTGGCTCCAGAAACTTAATCTCCTTATCATTTGCTTCTACGATTCTGTGCGGGAAAGTGTTACCGTTTCGAAAGTAGAAGCGCTCCTGAGCAAATAATGCATGGGGACCAATAAGCAGAGCCAAAAATAGAACGATCGTTCCAGAATTAATTTTCATATCAGATCTTTGATCAGTGCCCGCCGGGAAAATGGAACAGCACGCCTGCGCTTAACAAACCTAAATGCGTATTAACACTGGTTTCCCCAGGTTTATAATCTTTGTTTTCTCCGAGATTGTAATACCAGTCTGCATTAATAAAAACAGCGTGGCGCGGACCTTCCGATATCGTAACACCGATCCCGCCGGTCAGGCCAAATCCTAATCCCTTATCCGAGCAAGTGTCACAATTCTTGACAGTTGAGCTGCCATTTGCATCGCTGACTTTCAAACCACCGTTGCCTATCTGCATCAGTCCGAATGCACCCACTGAAACACCAATCCTGAGGGGGCGCGCCTTTTGCGATGTCATAATGGTCAATGGTAAAAGGAGCTGCGATTGGGTGCCTTTGATACTGGTTACTTCACCCGCTGTTCCAATCGGCACCGACACGCCATATCCTACTTGTGTGTATAGTGCCTGAATTTGAACTCCCAATGCTTTTTTGTGTAAACCAATGGCAATACCGCCACTATATGCCGGTTCTGTCCCCTCTATTAGCCCGCCTGATTTGGGCATGAAGGATAGCCCTACACCGACTTTGGGTCCTGCGTACAGGCCGCTTTTATCCCAGAACTTTTCATCCGCTTCCTTCTTTTTGGTAACGATCAGATCGGTGGGTTTTCTTGCCTTTGCAGTCGCAGTAACGGGTGGGTTAACTTCTTCTACATCCCCATTATTCCAAACTATTTTCCAAACTTCCTTCTTTGGAATGGCGTACAAAGGCCCTTTCGGGTCGTTTAATTTTTTATAGGCAATGTCGGTTTTGTTTACCTCCTCGATCAGCACTTCCAGGCTGGTTTGATCAATTTTAAAGATCTTGTCAGGTTTGCGTACGGGTGTTTGCGCAATGGAGTTACCACAGATTAATATTGACAATAACAGGATGATATGCCGTGGTAAACGATTGTGCATGGCTGCGTAAAGTTTAGGTAGAAGGGAACTTTGCACTTTTAACAAGCCAAAAATAGGTTGGTCAAAACTGGCAATCAATACGTCAATTGACGTATATTTTGGAGGCAGCAACCGTAAAATAAGTTTAAAATTTCTAAGCAGATATTGAAAAACAAAATCGTATTTTTAAACAATATTCAAGTCCCAAAGTCGTATCGCAGCAGTACAAAATACTATTTCATATGACAAAATATACCTTTACTTATCACCAGGAAATAGGCCACCAGGGGCAAAGCCTGGTTCCCCACTTTCCAGGAGGCAGGTCAGGCGTTACCATCGGACCTGGCTACGATATGGGGCATCGCACGCCTCAGGAAATTTATACAGACCTTACCAATGCCGGCATCGATCCTGAGACTGCCTATGCATTCATTGACGCCGCCGAAAAAACGGGCCCAGAAGCTGCAAGCTGGGTTGCAGAGCGAGGAGGGATCTTTATTACAGAACAACAACAGCGAAATTTATTTGAAAATGTGCTGGTGCCCGAATACGAACAGCGCACGATTGACCAGATCGAGAACTTCGCTGCCGCGCATGCCGGTTCCGTCCCGGAAAACGTGGATTGGGAAAGCCTGACAGGGAGGCAGAAGCAGATTCTTTTCGATTATGTATACAATACCGGATCGTTGTCCCGGTTCCCGGAGCTTACCACGGCTGTATTAAATGAAGATTGGGAAACGGTTTCGCTTCATTACGAACGCTTCTCAGATGATCAGCCGCTGGTTTACAGAAATGAAATGTTTTACCGTGAATTTCTTGATCCTGCGTATGTTCATGAGGATGAGGAAGTCGAGAATACTAATGATTTGGCGGTTGCAGAGAACCAGCTGCTTGATCAGCAAATAGATGAATTGTACTCAAACGACGAGATTGCTGAAAACGCCGATGACGTGCAGTCGAAAGATTCCGACGAATGGTATGAACAACACATTTAGAACAGCTTGAATCAGGCGCTAGATGAGGTGATACACGGTCAAAAAATTAATCAATTCCATTGTGTCGGCCATGTCCAGCTTTTTGAGCATATTTTGTCTGTGTGTATTTACGGTATGGGTACTAATAAACAGCTTTTTTGCAATGTCTTCGCTTGTTAATTTTTTCCCTGTTAGCCGGGCAATTTCCAGTTCACGATCACTTAGGCTTTCCAGTTTTCTGCAAAAACCTGTTTCGTTGTTTACCTCATAAATTAAACTTTCGGAGCCATTTGTGAGGTGCACGTGCTGCCTTCCATCACGCTTTAAATGTGTAATATCCGAGATCAATGCGAGTAGAAAAGATATATTACCCGAGGAATCGCGCTTCAACGCAACTCCGTGATGCATTATCCTCGTGAAACTTCCATCCGGCCGAACCATTCTGAAATCAAAAAGTGATTTAAATGAAATAACTTTATGATCATCCAATTTACACACATAGTCAGTTGTCATAGCCGACATTATTTCAAATCCTTTATAGTCGGAAGGGAAAATTTTGGAGAGAAAAAACTGCACTCCTTCCTGCATCAGAATGTCGTTGCTCCATCCAATAACTTGCACAGCATCACCCAGGCAGCACAGATAGCGCATTGACTGAATGTCAATGATGGCCACCGAGGTGTTATTTGAATTCAGTGTTTCAATTAAAAGGGAATTTTCCCGAAGGTATTCTTCAATTTCCTTGGCTTCCGATTTGAGTATGTCAGATTTCCATATCTTCCTGATCGTAGTTAAATCAAAAGCGCTTGGCTGAGTAGAGTTCATCGCATCTAGTGAGGGTTTTTTTCCAAATTACTGAATGATCAGTATTGTAGCTATTAATTAGTTAAAAGAAATTTGATAACCGTAATTATTCCACCCCTACTCATGACTAACGTTTCCTCATTCAATGATTATCCCGTGCTTACCGTCTCCAAAACCAGCTCTTCGGCTAACGAAAAGCTCGGCGACCCTGAGAGGAACACCAGGAAAAGAGCCGTCAAATTCCTCTCGCAGGAAAGCGCGCTGCTGCATTCTCAATTAAAAAATCAGCGCGAACGCATCGCGCGTGACTTACATGACGGGATCGGATCGCAGCTGACTCACATTATCTCACGGCTCGACATTATGGCTTTCAATAACCAGGCGAACCAGACGCAGCTGGCAGACCTCCGGGATTTTACCAGCGAAACCTTTCAGCAATTGAGAGAGACGATCTGGGTTCTCAATCAGCCTGAGATTCCGTATGGCCAGTTGACAGAGCGCGTACGCGGACTGCTTACCCGCATTTCCTGCGAATCGGAATATCCCAAGCTGAACGTTGTAGCTTACGGAGACAGCGAAGTGCTGCTTTCCCCTCCGGTTGCTTCGTCCATTTTCAGGATCGTTCAGGAGTCCGTGAATAATGCCATGAAGTATGCCAACGCAACCAGCGTTTCGGTGTGTCTCGCCATTGATGAAACGAGCTTTACCGTGCTAATTAATGATAATGGCAAGGGTTTTTGCCGAGAGGAAATCTGTCCGGGATATGGTTTGGAAAATATCAAAAAAAGGGCGGAAGAACTGAATGGAAAGCTGGAACTGGAATCTTCCGGTGAAGGCACAAAAGTGCTGGTAGAGTTCCCGCTTTGATAAACAAAATACGTCATTTGACGTATTTTTTGCGCGATTTCTGATTCGTTACTTTGTGAAAAGGCGATTGCCGCATGACGGCATCTTTATCTTTCTCTACAAAGTTAACCTCCCATTCTATGCCTAAAATTAGTATTGGACTAGTGGAAGACAATCCCACCATTGCCTCTGACTTATGGGAAAAATTGTCTCTTAGCGAAGACATTGAACTCATACTTAAGGCAATAAACGGGAAAGACCTTTTTAAGAAATTAGCCAGCGTCGCCCTACCGGAAGTTTTCCTGATGGACATTGAAATGGCCGAAATGGACGGGATCGCTACCACCCGCCTTCTGAAAGAGAAATATCCTTCGGTAAAGATTCTGATACTGACCATGTTTGATGATGATGCCAAACTTTTCGAAGCCATCAAAGCAGGTGCCTCCGGCTATCTCCTGAAAGATGAAAAACCCCACAAGATCATCAATGCCATATCCGAAGTGCTGGAAGGAGGCGCCCCTATGTCGCCGTTGATGGCTGCCAAAACGCTGGACTTGCTTAGACAAGGATCCAACGACATTCAAATCCAGTCGGTTTCAAAATCGGCGGAACTAACTCTAAGGGAGAATGAAATACTGGAATGGATTGTCCGAGGGCTTAATGTGCGCCAGATCAGTGAAAAACTCTTTGTTTCTGATAAAACTATCCGCAAACACCTGGAACACATTTACCAGAAATTGCAGGTAAAGGGAAGCCGCGAGGCTGTTGCCAAAGTGATTGGAAGGACGTATTAATCAAACGTTACAGCGGCAATTGTCCTCACCCTTACGCTTCTTCCGGCTGTTCTGCCCGGGATCCAGCGGGGCATCGCTTTTACGAGCCGGACCGCCTCCTCGTCACAACCATAACCCAGGCCTCTCACCACCTGTATGTCTTCCCGGGTCCCATCGGCATTTACCACAAACGAAACACGTACAGCACCGGAAATAAAGGAGCGTGACGCCGCTTCGGGCATTTGCATATTACTGGAAACCCAGCTTTCCATAGCCAATGTTCCTCCGGGAAATCTCGGACTTTCTTCTACCACATGGTATATGGCCTTACTGTCTGTTTTAGGCTTGGCTGCTACAGCGGCGGCGTTCTTAACAGGGAGTTTTTTCCTGGGCTTTTCAGCGGGCTTAACGACAGCTCGCGCAGGCGCTTCTTTAACAACAGGCTTGGCTGCAACAACCGGTGCGGATGGTGTTGATTTCACGGCTGCCGGTTTTGGATCTGCCGTAATAAGCATCCACGAAAGCCCGCCAATAACCGCCGCAGAAGCAAGTGCAATAGGCATGACATAGCTCTTCTTTTTTTCCGGGATGGGTTCCGGCAGCGGTTTTGGCTCCTCTTTTTTTACTTCTATTACAAGTTCGGGGATTTGTGAAAGAATTTTGGTTTTTTCGTCAATGACCACCGGCTTGGTTTTAACCGCTTCCGGCTTGGGCATAACCTTCGTTTGCTCATCCACTACAACAGGCTCGCCGCCGCGGAGAATCGTGTAAAGCTGGTCCACGGTTTTCACCCTGTTTTGCGGACTGATAACCAGGCACGCATCGATCATCTTCTGATATATTTCCGGCAGCCCTTTCAGATCAGGGATAAAGTCCAGGGCCATTACCCTTTTCATGTACTCAATTCTTCCGGATTCTGTGGCGATGCTGATGTCGTCGGAACGGAAGGGGAGTTTTTTACCATTGAACCAGACATAAATGGCCAGAATCCCGAAGCTCCATAAGTCTGCATTGGGCCTCAGTTCTTTCGCCTCCCATTGCTCCGGGGCCGCATATGCGTATGTGCCGGCACCGGTGAGATTGGTAACGTAGGATTTATCATCCACGGTTGCCCTGCGGCTGATCCCAAAATCGGTGATTAACGGAATAAAAAACCCGCGTCTTTCGACGACCAGAATGTTCGACGGTTTCAGGTCGCTGTGAATGATCAGGGGTTTGAGCTTATGCAGGTAGGAAATGCCATCCAGCAATCCCTCAATGAGCTTGTTTTTCTGGCCTGTGGTAAGGGTGTGATTTTTTAATAGTTGTGCAAGATTTCCGTGCTCATAATATTTCATCAATGCAATATCATGCGTCCCTATGCCCGGCAATTTGATCCGGCGGCAGTCCATATATCTGGCAATGTTGGGATGTTCCAGTTGCTTAACCCTTTCATATTCACTCAGCAGACTAAATTCCTCCATACCCGGCACGACCTTCGACATTTTGAGGGCAATGAACTCATTCCGCACGTTATCCCAGGCTTTGAAAATTTTCCCAAAACCACCCTCACCGAGCAAATCGTTGTCGGGATCGTAGTCGAAGCGGTCATTGAAATCGGTAGCATCCATATTGATCGATACTTAATTCACTTCTTATTAAACTTAATCGGCAATCTCCGGCTCGTCCATCGTTTGTACAGGCACTTCCAGCCGAACCGTATCCCGCTCATTTACACTTACTTTTGATTCCGAAAGTGCTTTTTCAGTCTGCTTTTCCGACCTGACAAAATGAAATATCAATCCACTGCAAAAAATGACTGCAAATGTGATCAGGCCAAACAAGACACCGCGTGGTTTCCGGGCCGTTGACTGCGTAATTACCGGCTCGGGCATCACCATATGCACCACTTTTTCTTTCACCCTCTCTTCCGTGGTTGCCTGTTGCTCAACTGATTCTATTTTAATGAGGTAGGCAGAAAAATTATCATTGGTCTTGTGCGCACATTCATTTTTTATTGCTTCCAGTATTTCAATCGGTTCAGGATGGTTGTCGGCGTTGTCCCGTAAATGATATTCCAAAAGGTCATCGTAAAGCTGTTCAAGCACACCATCCGAACAAAGGAAAAAAAAGTCATCTGCCCTGAGATCGGTTATTCTCGTATAGTCCGCTTCATCCGGGCGGGAAGCGGTTATCACTTTGGTAATCACATTTCGCTGCGGATGCTGCATGGCCTGCTCTTCTGTGATCACGCCGCTTTCCACGAGCTCATTCACCCATTTATGGTCTTTGGTCTGAAAAATAACCTTCCCGTTTCGGATCTGGTAAATCCTGCTATCACCCAGATGCGCCAGCACGGCACCCCTGTCATCAAAATAAAGCAATGTGAGGGTTGTGGCCATTCCCGTCGTTTCGGGATCGCTTTTTTCAGTTTCAATAAATGCTTCCCTTGCTGAATCGATCGCTTTCTGAACAAATGCTTTGGAAGCTTCTGCTTCTCCAATATGGGAAAAGCATTTACTGATATGCTTACAAGCCAGGAAGCTTGCCACCTCTCCCTTATGTTCGCCCCCAACACCATCACAAACCATAAAAAGCCGATCCGAAACGGTGGCGGTTCCGGGAATGGGATAAATGCTATCCTCATTGTTGGAGCGTCCGCCTGTTTCATTAAAACCGGCTGGCTGATGAATCGATATTTTCATTCCGTAAGAGGCTTAAAATCCTGACTTATCTGTGCTATTTAATGATCACGGTCGGTGCATAGTCCATATCCTGTACGATTCGGGATGCATCCTGCGCGCTGGCCACGGTGATCAGTGTTTTGATCACCACTTTGGTTTTGCCCATTTGAATGGTATCCCCATCTTTGAGATATACCATATCCTTCGGCCTCAGCGGAGCAGGTTGTGCATTCACGAATGTTCCGTTGGTGCTCATTTGTTCGGGCATACCATTGGTCATCTTTACATCCGACAAAAAAAACTCGTAACTGCCGGTTCTGCTGGGTTTTACTTCAAGAATGCAATGGTTACGGCCCATATAAGGATCATCCGTCTCAATCATAATATCACAGGGCCTGCTCACGCTTTTCCTGCCGATAACCTGTTTCCCAATCCGTAACGGATGCGTTTGCTGATCCGCATTTTCGTCGTGGACGACCAGCCATCCCAATTCCGGCGCGCTGGCTTGTGGCCTGCTTGCCACTGGCCTCTGCGGCTGGGACATGGAAGGCGGTGGCGGCGCGGCTATTGGCTGCGATGGTGCACCCATTTGTTGCGATGGTGCAACCGGGGCTGGCATTTGCGGCCTCGCAGGTGGCGGTTGCGCGCCCGCAATCACAGGGTTGGGATAACCACAGTTTGTACATTTGACAATTGGTATAGCGGTGCTGGCTACGGATAGCACGGCGCCGCATTTTCTGCATGCTATTTCCATTGTATTGCCACGGTAAAACTTTTATTCAAGCATTTTGATATTCGTCCGACTGACCCTGGTCATTCTTAAAATAGGAATCAAAATCGTCGGTAGTGTCATTGTCTTCATTCATCGACAGCTCTTCATTATCAGAAAGCTCCGGCATATCGAGTCCATCCTGTCCTGATGCTTCGGAAAACATTTGATACTCGGGTGGCCCAACCGTCATTTCCTCCATCGGCGCAGTTTCCTGGAAACTAATCGTTCCGCTTTCCGAATCGTAGATATAACCCGTCTCGATCTGCCCGTCGTTATCATGATCCAGCCCGACGATCGGCCCGTGATGGTCTGTCAAGTAACTTATTGCATCAACTGTGTTGTCACGATTACTGTCCAGGCTGACCACATAGCTATCACCGAATTCAACAATAGAAACCGGTAATGCATCAGAGGAATCGCCACTTGTGGATTGATTAAAAAAGCCCATATCCGGCCCGACAGGCACAATTTCAAGCTGTGCTATCTCAGCTGCGCTCATTGAAATCGGCTCTATGACGGACGCATAGGTTCGCCCGCTGGACGCTTCATAATCATATCGCGTGTCCAGCAGCCCATCGCCATCGGTATCCATGAGCACCATAGGAGACTGACCATTGATACGTGCCATCAGGATTTCAGCCTGTCCGTCTTCGTCTTTATCGATTCCTGTCCAGGTAACCGCCCCTCTTTCGGCCACGATCACATGCTGCTGCTCCTGCTCGGCAACCGGCTCTGCCACAGGCACTATGTTTTCGACATGCGGATCAATGATGGGCTGGGCGCCGTCAAGCCATAACGCTTTTTTGTCCTCCGCAACAGACTCCCACTCCTTGTCGGTGAATGTACTGTAATAAGTGTCCCGCCAGGCGAAAAGTCCGGCAGGTCCTACTTCCTTTCTGGCAGCATTAAATGCATCTATGAAAGTCTGCTCGTCCTTGGGCGTTATGGCAACTTCGGGCGTCTCGGGAATGTCGATCAACGCATGAAGGCCATCGGTTTTGAAATGTTCTTTGGCTGGTTCATGTGGCCTGGACGGCGGTTTTGGTGGCGGTGGCGTATGATGTACAGGTTCCGGAGTTTGCGGTTTTGCAACAGGCTCCGGCGAGCCCAGATCCAGTTTTGGTGCATTCAGATTTGCAATGGACGGAGCAACGGGAGACACATCCACATCTTCGTCCGACAAACTCGTGATGACAATCGCTCCCAGGCCTATTGCCAGTGCGCCGCCCGCTGCCAGCGTGATTTTTTCTTCTTTTGTCAAAGGCCGGAGCACAGGTTTCTTGATACTGAAAGCCTGTTTCTGAAAATTCAATGATGGTTTTGGAATGGAGGCCGCAGGAGGAACAGGGTTGGCAGCCAGGTTTTTCGCCCAGATCTGGGTTTTTTCAAAATCTAGATTGTTCATAAGATATCCGTATGATATTAGGGAATCAGCGGCTTTTTGCACGCCCTGCAATTCTTCGTTTTTTCAAGCAGTTCAAAAGGTTGCTGGATAAATGTGTGGCAATGCGGGCACACATAATGGATCTTGTACCAGTCATCAAGTCCCGTATATTTCTTTTTTTCCTTACTTAATTTCTTAGAACTGATCAGAGCGCTCACTGCAAACCCAAGCGAAATGACGCCACCTGCGTACCCGAATATTTTATAATCCGGTGGCAGTGCCTGGGCAAGCGAACCAATCACTGCGCCCATCGGAAAACCCAAACCCTGAATCCTGGAATTAATGGATTCCTGCGCCTGAATTTCCGCGATCCGGTTCCGCTTTTCCCGGAAGTCATCACTCACATTTTTAAGGTTCCAGGCAATTTCCCGTATTTCCTCCTGCGCTGCTGAGGGCTCTTCAACTTCCAGGACTTTGGCTGTCTGCATGACTGGTACAACCGGAGCCAGCGGTCGGGGATCCAGTATAAGCTCCCACGACAGCAGAGTCTGACCTAGCTTGATCTGATTAGCGGGTGTAATTTCCTTTCTGTACACGCGCATTCCATCCACAAAAGTCCCGTTTGCAGACCCAAGATCCTGAATCTCCCATGTATTTGTTACGGGCGTCACAAGTGTGAGCGAAGCATGTGTGCCGCTTACATCATGGGTGTTCAGGACAATGGTGTTGCCTGGTTTACGGCCAATCGTAATGCGCTTTGCAGATGGATTCATGAAGTTCAAAAGCCGGTTTCAAGACCAATGCAAGTAGCAAAAAGTGGTAGTGCTAAAAAATACGTCAAATGACGTATTTCGCCCGGCCTATATCTTTAATAACATTGCATCGGTAATTTATTACACCTTCTAAGCCGGTTTTCATGCTGACTTCAAATCTCACTGACGAATTGATTCGCGCATTGCAGGTTGCTCAGGCAACTGCCAGGGAATACCGGCATGCAACATTCTCGCCGTCGCATTTATTGGTCGGTCTTTTGCACAACGATGTAGGCATAGGCAGCACACTTGTGGCTTGGGGAACAGACATTCAGTTTATCCGTGACTGGGCCGAATACAAGATTGAAAAATATCCGAAATCGGCGCGCGCCGTTGACGAACCGGCTGGCGACGAGAAGGTGATGAAAACCATGGAAGTCGCGGATGTGATCCGGCTTAAACTGGGTGAACAGGAAGTTTCGCCCTTTGCCGTTCTCATCGCGCTTACCCGCCCGGAGGTTGCTTTTAACAAGAATGAACTGAAAGCCTTCCCGCTAACCGAATCCTTCCTGCTGACCAAGACGCTGGAAGATGTTCAGTCTATGGATTCGGGCAATGATGCAGGATTGTTACCTACCGGATCTGCGCAGGCAGCCACCATTGCGCCGCCGTCGAACCCGCAAGCCAAGGCGATCGCTAAGTTTTGTATAGACAAGATCGCGATGGCAAAAGCAGGCAAACTGGACCCGATCGTAGGCCGGGAAAAGGAAACCCGCATGATGGTGGAAACATTGGGAAGAAGAACAAAACCAAATGTGATCATTGTAGGCGAACCGGGCGTGGGCAAAACGGCATTGGTAGAAGGATTAACCCATTTGATAATCAACGGAAATGTTCCTGGTCATTTGCTTAATTCCCACCTTTTTCAGCTGGATATGGGATCGTTGATTGCCGGCGCGTCCTACAAAGGGGAAGTGGAAGACCGTTTGAAAAATATCATTGCAGAAATAAAACAATACGAAAGAGCATTGCTCTTTATCGATGAAATACACGTTTTGATGGATCCCCAGGCCGGCGTTCCGGGACTGGCAAACCTCCTTAAACCAGAACTCGCCAGAGGCGAACTGACGGTGATCGGCGCGACAACGCTGGACGAATACCGCAAATACATGGAACGGGACGAGGCTTTCAGCAGACGTTTCGAAATTGTAAAAGTTGACGAGCCGGACGATGTGCGGGCCCGCAGAATGATTGAAAAGGTTGTTCCGCAATTTGAAAAACACCATGGTCTAAATCTGGATAAAGATGCAGTAAAAGAAGCAGTGACTTTATCCAGGCGATATATCAAAGACCGTCGCCTGCCCGATGCGGCATTGGACCTCATTGACCGCACCATGGCCGCCCGCAAGCTGATGACCGAAACCACACCGGGAGAAATTGAGTATCTGAACAAGGAGTTTGAAAGGCTGAAAGGCGAATACACTGAAGCCGAACCGGCTTTGTTCCTGGAAGAGCTGCGGTGGTTTGAACAACAACTGCATGACCGGCTAAGTCCAGTGTTGCTGGGGCAAATCGAGGAACTTAATGACATCAAAAGCATTGAAGAGCCGCAAACGGCCATTGATACACTCACATTACTGCTCGAAAAAGTAGCATTGCAAGGACAGCAGCATAAAGAATTGGTTGATAAAACGGATATTGCCGCCGTAGTCGCTTATAAAACGGGAATTCCGCTGGGTAAAATCCAGGTGAACGAGCAAGAGAAGCTTATGCAGCTGGAAGATCATTTAAGAAAGCGGGTTGTGGGACAGGACACTGCCATCGAGATCATTTCCAATGCAATCAGACAAAGTCGTTCCGGTGTAGGCGAAACGGGAAAACCTGCCTCATTCTTCTTACTGGGACCGACAGGAACAGGCAAGACGGAGCTGGCAAAAGCGGTTTCTGAGTTGTTGTTTAATGATGAAAAAGCATTGATCCGCTTCGATATGTCGGAGTATGCAGAGGAACACACGGTTTCGCTGCTGAAAGGCTCGCCTCCCGGATATGTAGGCTACGAAGAAGGCGGTTTACTGGTTACCCGTATCCGGCAACAGCCTTTTGCTGTTTTACTTTTTGACGAAGTGGAAAAAGCACATCCGAAAGTGTATGACATCTTTCTTCAAATTCTGGATGAAGGACGGTTGCACGACACTTTGGACCGGGAAGGCGACTTTACGAATGCGATCCTGCTATTCACTTCCAACATTGGGTCTCAGTTTATAGTAAAGGAATTTAACGAAGGACGTGTGCCGTCACAGACTGACCTGATCCAGAATATGGAAGGTTACTTTCGTCCCGAATTCCTCGGGCGGCTTACCGGACTCACTCCTTTCAGGCCGATCACCGAAGACACGATTCGCAAGATTTTCAATTTTCAGCTGCGTCCGCTGCGCAAGAGCCTGGATAAATTGGGCATAACATTGAACATCACCGAAGAAGCGGAAAAAACATTGGCTCTGGAAGGTTACAATCCGCAGTTTGGCGCTCGGCCGGTTCGCGCGGTCATCAGCAACCGGCTCCGACAACCGCTTTCCCAAATGATTATCTCGGGAGAAATAGGAAAAGGAAGCGAGGTTAAATTGAGCCTGGACCAAGACAATGCTCACGTCTGGGAGCACTAATTTCTTCTACGTATACAAATAGACGTTATTTTACTGATTTAGGAATTTTTAAAAAAAAAATTTAAAACAATAAGCTTATGGCTGGCCAATTTGACTTCATTCGCCCCGGCGGAAATGTGGATCCCGACGCTAACAAAGGTTATGAAAAAATAGAGGCCCTGCCTCCTTCCAGGACGTTATATGTTTCGGCTTTCAATAGTAACCCTGAAAAGGAAAAGGTAACCGGACTGGAAACGATGGAAGCCGTATTTGAACATTTCAAACCCGAAGTGGAAGCAGAATTCGAGGATGAGAATGGTGCGCCGGTTTTTGAAACCATGTCTTTCACCAAGATGAAGGATTTCTCGCCAGAGGGAATGCTGGAACAAAGTCCGTTTTTGAAAGAGCTTTCAGGTAAGGAATATAATTACGACCGTTTTTACAAGAACCTGAAAAACAACCGCCAGTTACAGAAAGCATTGAGCGATCCCGCCACCCGCGCCACGTATCTGAGTGCATTGCAGACATTGATCGGCGAGCTGAAAGAAAGCTTGTAATCCCTGTTATCTATCTTAAAAACCTACTTTAACCAGTCATACCGACATGGCAAAACAACAGGAAGAAACCCAATCATTAGGATCAGAAGCTGCATTTAAAGAGCCGTCAGCTGCGCAAACTGCCTCTCAACAGCTGTCACTGAATGATAGTCTGGAACTGCTGAAATCGTTGGGCGGATTCAAATTCATTGAAACCACCGTCGAGGGAGTCCGCGATCTTAACCCCCAAAAGGCAGGAGCAAAAGCCAATTATCTTTCCGATGAGGACACCGAGCAGGAACGCAAAGATCTGCTGCAACGCCTCGAACTATGGGCCGAGCTGATCAGCGAAAGTGCTTCTGTGGATGAAATGCAGTCCAAAGCCAGGGCGGGACAAGAGTTAAATGAGTCGTTACTCAAGAAAAATCAGTCCTCCATTCTCGAAGCTTCACGGGACCTCGAAGTTGCCTACCAGGGACTTTCCACATTCATGCTCAATACGGAGCAACGTTCTATTCCAAAGCTTACCATAGTGAATGCTTCCATGGACCAGGTGGCGGATATTAAGGATGGGGAAGTGTTGCAAACTATTGACGAAGAGCTGCATAATAATTATCAGGTGTACGATCTGAGCGATAATTATTCGCTGATGGTTATTCCGGGCTATATGGGTAAAAATACGGTTATCGATTCATTTGCGCGCGTTGCCAGCAAGCATAAAGTAATGATGATCACTGATTATGAAGATTTTGTGGACGTAAAAGAGGCCATTTCTTCTTTTGAAAAAACCAAACTGGCCGACGCCAGCAATCACAAGGCTAACTTGCTGATGGCCTGCAATTGGCTGGTAGGAAGAAAAGCTTACAATGACCTGGGCGAGGAAGAAGCATTGCACATTCCACCCTCGACGGCGCTGGCCGGCAGAATGCACTCGGTACTCATGTCACAACCGGTTGCGGGCGCCACGTATGGCATGCTGATGGGCGCAGAAGGGACCCGTTTCAACATTGACAGGAACCAGGCCGGGGATATGAACCGAATGGGCCTGATCCCGATGCTGTCGGCATACGGAAAAGTGCAGGCATTCTCGGACCGGACCATGTTCAACGGCGATAACGTAGGACTGCAAACGTATTCTGTTGTCCGTGTTTTTGACTGGATTAATAAGGTGCTAGTCGACTTTCTGGACCGTTACGCGTTCCAGAACTGGACTTATGATACAGACGATAATCTCCGCAAGCAGATCTCCAAATTCCTGAACAGCATTACCGGATCCAAAAAATTGATCAAAGATTACACGGTCAAAGACATCCGCCGCGATCCGAACGACATTAAGAACATTATCCTCGACATTTCCATCACCCCGCATTTTTCGGCCAGGAGCTTTTTGGTAAGCTTGTCCGGCATGGATGGCGGTGATGAGTGGAATACTGAGATCAAGTAAATAATCATTTTGCAACTATTTTCTACCTTAAAATTCTTTTCAACCATGGCTTTCGAAGCAACAGTATCCATTGACGGCGGCACCGCCCGCAAACTACACCATTGCTCTTATTCAGTATCGCAAAGTGCTGACTATGTTACCGGAAAAACTACTTCTGAGGTTTTCGCAGGAAATGTTTCCCTTGTTGTAGAAGGTGTGAAAGAATCTGAATTTTGGAAACTTGCTATCCACCCAACCAAGCGCAGCAAGGGGAAAGTGGTTTTCAAAGATCCTTCCGATATCGACAAAGATTTTAAAACCGTAGAATTTGAAGATGGAGCAGTTGTAGGTTACAGCGAATCCATGGACGCTGGTACTGCGGGGACTATGACTGAGAACATTACGATTTCTTGTAAGAAACTGACTGTTGATGGGGTGGCTTTTGAGAAGAAGTGGTGATAGGTTTATAATATTCTTGACTTCAATTAAAGTAATATGAGTGAGTTCAAAGAAAAGGCGCGCCAGGAATTGGTTACGTTTGTTCAGAACAGTGGGTTGACCAGATCCGAGTCAGAAGTGGCTATTAATAACTGCGTTAACGCAATTACTGAAAATGCAGAGAAAGGTTTTTATGCAGGTGTCGCCATTGCTGCTTTGATGAATATTCCCGCACCAGGAATAGGAGGCGCTACTGCAATAGGAATCGTGACGGCAGCAACGAGCGTAAAGGCTGCAATGACACTTAAAAACTCGCGTCATTGCTCGGAAGTTCGTAGCGCCCTTAGCTACTGGCTATCGGAAAAGCCACTGTTGCAGAATATACAGTCTGAGCAATAGAAAATACAACTTTAAATTAAATGCGCGAAGAAGACATTCATCTGTTTCAACAAGCTGCTATACATACAAAATCGTGGATTTTGTTGAGACAGACGAATGTTCATTCGCTGCAATTTATAGGTCGAAATGATTGCACGCCAAAACCTATGATTTGCAAATTCAAAACAGCCAGTCGCAATAGCAATAATAAACAAACTGCGGGGCTGGTTGTTAGTTATGAACTGCATCCAAACGCGTATGCAAATCCTGAAAGCGCTAAGAAACAGTGGATGAAGTATGCTTCGAAGTATTTTTTGACCCTCAGGCAAATGCCGCTTAACAAACCTAGCTATGGATTCGGGCTTGATCTTGACAAAACTTCGCCCCGATACGGATGCATTACTTTGGACGGGAAATATTTGTTTGGCGATTATGACCTTTATGATGTAATCCGTCTTGGTGATGAGCGCCGCAACATGGGTTTAATTGTTGAAACAGATGGTGGACTATCTGTAAATGGCATTCATCATTACAAAGTAATGGAGTACATCAATACAGCAATGGGTGTCGATATGATTCAACATTCCAATGCAGCGCTATTTGAGAGAAAATTCGAAAACGTATATGTTTTCTCACCTACTGGAGTATTTGAACAATGGTCAGCACCGAAGTTGAGAGAGCAATATCGCATTTGGAAACGAAGGCTTATAGACACCTTTGGTCAAAAATCACGCGAAAAACCACCAGAAGTTGATCCAGCTGGCCCTTCATTAAAACTGGTGAACTAATCTATTCCAGAAAACAACATGTCAATGATAAACCGGATAGATGTAAACCTTGGCGGGCTGACGCTCAAGAAGTTTAGCTTTTTGAGCCTGTCTCAACCTTTTGATTCCCTGCATAGTTTAGAAATCCACGTTACTTTCGAGGATATCAATGACTTGCTGGGCAAAAGCATTGAAAGCCAGGTAAGCCTGAAAGAACTTACCCAGAAATGGGCCGGTGAAAAAGTGACAGCGACCATTATGCAGGGCGAAGCAGACACGTCCAACAATCTGAAAGAAAAGACCAAGCACACATTTATTGGAATTGTTAAGGGTGTGCAAATCCAGATGAATGATGCCATCGACAACACACTTGTCATTTACGGTGTTTGCCCAACTGTCTTGTTCAAAACAGGGAGCAATACCAGGGCTTTCTCGGAAAAGACCCTGGCAGATATTGTGGAGGAGATAGTAAATCCGTTTAAGGGGTTGCTGAAAGCTAAAATCTCACCTGAATTTGGCCAAACAATTCCCTATATCACGCAATATCAGGAAGACAATTATCAATTCTTGCAACGCCTGGCCGAAACTTATGGTGAGTGGTTTTACTATGATGGAGAGGAATTGCTGTTCGGAAAATCCGCACGCAGTAAAACGAATGTTGCAAATCTTGAATACCGCGTGAACCTCACGCAAATGGAATATGAATTAAAACTGACTCCACTAACCTTCAAAGGGCAGTCTTACAGCTATTTAAAAGATGAAAAATTTGAGGTTTCCTCGAAAGACGAGCAGGTAGACTTGCAGGATTTTGCTCAGCTCGCATTATCTAAGTCAGAGAGCATGTTTAGCGAAGAGGTCACCGATATTGTGTTTTCCGGTCACGATGATGAATCAACAATCCGGAAATCTATTAAAAACAATAAGGGCAAATTGTCCAACAGCCTGGCAATTCTCAAAGGCTCCTCGACCAGCCTGGAAATCAATATCGGAAGCCCGATTAAAGTTAAAGATGACATTAAGGAAAATGGTAAAATCATCCGCACCGACGATTATGGGTCATTCATCATTACAAACATCAGACATTACGTCGATTCCCGGGGCTTCTACCAGAACACTTTCGAAGCGATCCCGCAAGACATTGATTACCCGCCCGTAGCCTACCCGGTTTTCCAACCCAAAGCCGAAACACAGCCTGCAAAGGTGGTTGACACCAACGACCCTGAACAAATGGGCCGGGTGAAAGTGCAGTTTTACTGGCAAAAAAATGGTGAGTCGACGCCTTGGGCCAGGGTCGCAAACCTCATGAGCGGTGATGAACGTGGCGTCTATTTTATTCCTGAGGTGGATGAAGTAGTTTTTGTCGATTTTGAAATGGGTAACCCTGATATGCCTTTCGTGCGTGGCTCGATGTTCACCGGAAGGGCTTTGCCTGGAAGCGAGCTGTTTCAGTCAGAGAACAATTTCAAAGGCATTATCACCAGAAGCGGCAATTCCATTCTGATCGATGATTCGAGCGGAAGGGAGCAGATACGTATTTATAATCCGGAGTCCAGAAATGAAGTGCTTCTTTCTATGGACAATGAACCCCATATCGAAATCAAAAGCGATGGAAAAATCAAGATCGAAGCCAAAGAAATTGAATTAAAAGCCGAGAAGATCAGTATGAATGCCCAGCAGGACTGGACGGTTGAGACCAACAAAGGAAGCATTGAAGCCAAGGCCAAAATGCAGATTACAGGTGCTACTGTGAATGTTGAAGGCAAGTCGCAAACCAGCATTAAAGGCAATGCACAACTCGCCCTTGAAGGCGGCGTGCAGGCTAGTCTGAAAGCGGCTATGGTGATGATAAATTAGGACAATGGCTAAACACTACCGTATTCCTGTCGATTTTGGCGAGCTGCTCAAAAAAAAGCCGCTGCCGCAAGTGACGGTCAAGGCTTCGGTGCGGGAATACATTTATCTCCTGCTCCTGACCCAGCGTGGGGAATGGCGCTATGATAACGGATTCCAGTGTTTGCTGTGGGAAAAAGATTTTGAACAAACCGATAACCTGAATATCTGGCTGGATCAGGTGCGGGACGATATCAGGGTTTCTGTCCATAAATACGAGACCCGTATCAAAATTCACGACGTGGATGTGCAAAGGGATGAATTGCAGGAATTGAGCAGGGAAAACAAGGTTACCAGAATCAGAAACCGTCTCAATATACGGGTGAAAGGAACTGTGATCCAGTCCGGCGAAAACTTTGACGAACTATTCTTAATGTTCTTCGGCCCCATCACTGTGGTCTGAACAACATATGTCGAAATCCAACATTATGCCGATTTTAGAAACCAAAGAGTCGATAAAAACCCGCTTGCATAAGGAAGCGGCCCGGCAATGGGGCGTGGATGAAATCGACCTGAAAAATGGTTCGTTTGATCCGCTGGTGGATCTGCTATTTGGTGCCTTTGCCACAGAAACAGAGAAGATCTGGCAGGAGATAGAGTCTTCGCAGTCCCATACCGTGAAGCGCATGGCAGAGGCTGTGTTACCTGAGACGATCACGGGCATTGTTCCTGCACACGCTGTATTATTGATAAAAACCACTTCCGGACCCGTTGAGGTCATTCCTTCGGATCAGTTTGCAACCCAGGGAAATTCGGCAGTCACTATGAGCCCGGCCGGATCTTTCCGTCTTTCGGGCGCAAATGTCCGTTTCATTGCAACCGGCGCGCGGATCGACAAGATCGGCGCTACTTTTCAGCGAGAAACTGCATTCCCAATTCCAGACAAGCCCATTGAGCAGCAGATATGTTGGGTCGGCATTGAACTACCGGAAGAAGAAGCGCCCGAGCAACTGACATTATTTTTCAACTGGGGCGCTGTCGCTGATCAATCCAAAAACCTTCCTTACATTCCGCTGATCAAGTTTTCAAACAGTGCATCAGGTACCTTTACTGATCCCGTCCAACATTACGGATCAGCGGATGGGATTATGGCCGGGGAGAATGCGGAAAGCAAAAGCGATTTTTTCAAACCCACTGAAGAGAGCGTGCGAGAATCATACAATGCGCACTTTATGACCATTACGGGGTTGAAAGCAGGATTTCAGCTTGAAAACTACCCCAAAAAATGGGTTGGAATGATTCCCGAAGCCAATGCTAAAACGCTCTTTTCGAACAAATTGCTCTGGATAAAAATGCACTGCCCAGCTTCCATTACGCCCGCCGCACTGGATAAAATGGAAGTCTTCACAAACTGCATCCCGGTTTTGAACCGTAAGCTGATCCACCAGCGAGGCCGACTACAGCCGCTTTTTAATGTATATGGTTTGAAAGATGATGATGGTTTTATGGCGATTGAAAAAGTGGTCAATGGTGACGGGGAGATACTTTTGCCAACTGAAAGAAATAAGTTTGCCAGCGGCCAAAATGTATACGCGCTGCGCAACCGTGCCGTGGCCCGTTTTGATAAGCGCGATGCATTCCAAAGCCTGAACGATGTTACGGCAAAAATGCGCGACGACCTCGCTGCGTTCAATGCCCTCGATATTTCCATTGTTTCCAATCACCTGGATAAGATCAATCAGCATGTAAGCAAGTTAAGGGAGCATTTGGACACATTTGATTTCGCATTACCCCAGGTTTACTTAATGGTAAAAACGCGGTCAACAGGGACCATACTGGACGTGTATTTTTGGACTTCCGATGGAGAAAAAGCCAATGGACTACGCGCACTGACAAAATTGAATGCTGCTCCGACAAACCAGTTCAAAGCCGAAGCGGCGTACTTGATGCTTCCCACCAATGGCGGCCGCGCTCCTATGGACGATGTTCAAATGCAAAAGGCTCTGAAAGAAACATTGCTCACGCGCGGACGGGCGGTAACGATTGAAGATTACCGCACCATTGCAATGAATTTTTTGGGTGATACAGCATTAAAAGTTGAAGTAAAAAAAGGACTGGGCATCGGTGAAGGGCAGAAAGAAGGCCTTCGCCTGGCGCTGGATATATTGATATTTCCTGACAAAGAAGATCAGAATGATGAATATTGGATGAGGCAAGCCAGATTGGTTAAAAACAGCCTGCTACAAAAGTCGGTCGGAATGGTCCCCTTATATATTTCTGTTCACGGATTTAACTGGAAAATGTGATGGAGATATATGAAGTGGCCGAAACGTTGCTCACATTAAAGACCGACTTACGTGCAGAAACCGTTGTACGGGAAATCGCAGAAGTCGCTATTCATCCATCTGAAAATATACTACTAACACCCATCGGCGCCTTCAACCGCTCCGGGTTCAGGGATGTTACAGGCATAACGGACGAGCACCGGGATTCCGATTTTCAAACGCCTTATGCCAAAGTGCGTATGGCACGGGAGGGCATTTCCGATATGCTGCCACCGGGGATGATATTTCAGCCAACGATCAGCCGGAGCGAACGTTCCACGGAAGTTGTGCTGGAAGACATTGATTATTACGAATCAGGCATAAATCAAGCCAGAACATTCTTTTCGCCATTCGATATTGAATTTGGCAGGCAGCGGGTAGCCATGGAAATGCATGAGCACCATTCCGTGGTAAATCCATTTGCTTATTACCACGATACGCTTTTCGATTATCTGTGGCCGGATCTGGATCTGCAATTATCTCCTGAGCAGAAGGAAGCCATTTTGGAGCTGACCATTCACGCACATCTGATCGTCGGTAACATGCCGGCTTGCCAGATGTATTTTGAAAAAGTGCTTGGACAGCAAGTGGCATTTGATAAAAAAGAATCGAAATCCAGCCACAGCACTGACCTTGACTTTTTGCAACCGCTGGGAAAAGGCACATTGGGGGTGGACTGGATCCTGCATGGAAAGTATTATGATCCAGATCACATCAGCATCCGGATTGGCCCGCTTGCCGACACCGACCTGCACCATTTCCGAAGCCATGAACCGGCTGGAAAACATTACCGAATTTTGACATTTCTATGCGGCTTGTTGTTGCCAGCCGAAATTTCGTGGGACATGTTACTGATCGCAGAAAAAGGGTTTTTTACCATTAATAAAACCAGGGTAACGGGTGTTCTGGGCTATTCAACAATTTTGTGACTTTTAACATCTATGGAGTTGTTTTACAAGATATTACCGGCACTGCTGGCACTGTTATCAGGGCTGGCATTTACTGGTATTTTAATGTATGAAAAAGGCAGCGCAATGTCCGTTTTAAGATGGGCGATCTGGCTGATCTGGGTATTTCTCCTTTTTGCTGTTTTAGGGTTTGTCAATTCAAAAACAGACTCGATTATCACAGGTTTTATTGTATTGCTCGCCATGTCCTTTCTAATGGGTATCCTGTGTCTAGTATTGGCGCCAATGACTCTGTTGTGGTGGAGCAACGATTCCCTGCTGGATGTTTTCATCGGCGGTCTTTCACTGTATTTTGTTGGCATTGCAGGATATATGATTACTTATAGCCTGCTGAACCACGACAATCCTTTTCAATATCTTCTGCTCTCCGCTTCTCCTGCTTTCCTCCTACCTGCGCTGATTTTCGTTTCCTATGAGCTCTGGATGAAGATCCCGGCGTTGCGATACAAGACCTGGACTTACCCCGTAAACGAGCCTGTGCCCAGGTTGGTGCCTGTTGAAACGGTCCGTGTAATGATGAATTTTACGCCGGTACCAGGAAAAAACGAGCCGTTTGAAGGATATGAGGTGGAATATCCGGGAAACACAACATTAGGACAGCTTTTCCATTACTTCATATCTTTTCATAACAAACACCGGGAATATCGCAAGAAACCAATCCAGTTCCTGTCCGATAGCCAGCTCCCGCTTGAATGGATGTTGTTCAAATATTCTCCTCAAAGGAAAAAGATCATTCTGGACACAGAGAAAACCCTTTTTGAGAATGAAGTAAAGGGAAATGATATTATTTACGCCATCAGCACTAATCCAATCCGGTCATGACACTTCCAGAAATTACTTATCCGTTTCTGAACTGGCGGGATGGTATGAAAATCACCCAGCGGCATCTCGTCGCACACGACCACGCGATCCGCGACGCTTTGCGTGATGCTACTGCTATCTTTCTAAATACACATAATTACGGCCTGCTGCCATCCGCCGATAATTCTGGCGCAGGCATTCAGCTCCGGGTCCTGGGCGACACCATCCAAATGATCTCCTGCCGTGCCGTTACACCAGGCGGCATACGCGTGGATTGGGACGCGGGAACGGACCCTGACAGCGTAAGCCTCTCGTTGATGGATTACAAGAACCGGCTCGGCAATGTTGGTATTTTTTATGTTGTCCTGCGCATTTCATTGTCGGGGCTGACAGAAACGGGGGAATATGATATGGAAGAGCAGCCGCTTCGGAAGCCATTTGTGACGCTAAAACCCATGCTGGAACTGCTTTCTGTTCATGAAAAGCTTTCGGATGCCCATAGCATGCCAATTTTCCGGATCCGGTTCGAAGGGCAGATGTTTTCTCCCGACTACGATTACATTCCTCCCTCGGCTGGTGTTTTCGGGGAAAATCTGCTTTGGTATTACGAAACATGCGGCAAACAGATCAACAGCATTCACCAGACCGCAATATTAGTCCAGAGGAAAATTAATGGCATGCAAAACCAGTCGCCCGTTGCCAGGGACATTTACCAGATCTCCGAAAAACTGGTTTTCGCCGGCCTTGAAATTATCGACCATTACCGGCTCATTTCAAAAGATCTGCCCCCTGTACATTTCATTCAGGAACTGGTCCGCTACGCTCGCACCATGCGTACCGCCATTGACTGTCTGTCAGAAAGCAGCGCCAGTCGGTTTTACCAATATCTGCGGAATAATGTTGCCGGGACAACCAAATTCAACACGCATTATGCGGAAGTAACCAAGTCGGTGATGGACTCCATGATCGATTCCGTATTAACAAGCCCTTACAATCATAATGATTGCAGCCTATTGCTCGATAATGTAAAAGGCTATCTAGATTTCATTGATTTTGTCCTTCAAAACCTGCTGGCACTCCCCTATGTCGACGCCGGAAAATGGGACATTGCCTAACCAAAAAAGATATGAACCGATCGCAATGGTATATACTGATCAACGTGACTTTACTGCTCCTCGGGAGCATCGCCTTTTATTATGCCACGCCCAAGTTTCGGAAGAGCAACCAAACAAAGTTGATCAGCCAGGACAAGGAAAGTGAGTTCAGAAAGGAAGTTGTTGTTTTGGACAGTTTATATAAACAACACATTGCTGCACTCGCTTCCAATGACCAGATCGCCATTGCCAGCAGCGACGCCGTGCTGGAAAGGCAATTTGCTTCAATGAAAAAGGAATATGCGGGCCAAACCTCCCCCGCCCTGCTTGCTTCCAAACTTATCCGGAATTACCAGGTGAGAGTTCTGCTGAATAAGCATTTGTTGAGCAAACGCAAAGAACAGGCAGGTGAAGTAAAACGCGTCAGCACGCTGGTTTCCAAATTGGAAGAACAAAATGCAGAGCTAAAATCTCAAAATCAAATGATCAAACAAGTCCTGCTGGGCTTGCCTTAACCGACCCTTTATGAAGCCAATCAATGCTGCACAGCGAAATGCCACAATCCTCCGCTTCTCGCTGTGTTATATTCTAATGATCCTACTCGTCGCTTTTTTGCTCTATTTCTCAATAATTGAAATACCCAAAAAACAAAGCGACCTCACTGCCGTAACGAACGAGCAAGTCGAAAAGCTAATACATCACACCAACGACGCAGACACCCTCGTCATCCAAATCCAAAAAGCCGCCGATGTCAAAGCAGAAACCCTGGCGCCGCTTTTCAAATGGACAAATGATCTGCAAAGCAACTATCGACAACCATTCTATCAAAGTATCATCACTAGTTATGTGGATCTGTTTAATGAGATTGTGAAGAGTAAGGCGGGCGATACGACGTTGGTTTCTGTGAAAGCGAAAATGAGTGCGCTGCAAAAGGAGAATCTGGTTCTTATGGAGGAGAATAGCAAATTAGAGGCTGAGCTTGATGAAGCTAAGATGAAGCGGGATTAGTGGTGGGAATCTATGAGAGAGGGATTCGAAACCATCCTACAACTACCTTAAAATCAACATCTTAGAAACAAATATAAACTCTGCTCACCGAATTGCTCACCAAGATTTTTTAACTGCAAATCTTAATTAAAATTAAAGTGTTTCAAATCGTAAAGCAATAATTAGCAGACAATTGTTTGGGACAATTTGCTAAAAACTTATGATTTAAACCCGGCCATCCGTCCTGCAAGCGAATCGGATAGCGATGCCGCACTGGATTTTTAATCTCTACACCAGTTGGCTGCACAACCGCATTGTCAGCTCAGACCGTTTTTGCGTACCATAACCGACCACCACGACATCTTTCAGGTCCTGGGCAGAAACATCCAGCTTCACATCCAACGGAGATTGAACCCGCTTTCACCTCTTTGGTAATGTACCCTATATATGAAAATACGAGGATACTGTTCGCATCTTTCACAGTGAGCAAATACTTTCCATTTTCGTTAGACACGACACCATTTGTCGTTCCTTTTTCCAGCACGTTCAAACCCGAGATTGCGGCGTTACTTTCGTCGGAAATAATTCCGGTAACGGTCTGTTCTGCGATGATGCGGGTCTTGGCGGCTTTGTGCGTTTCGGTTGCCCCGCCCAGGCCGGTCGCTCTCAGGGTGGCCAACGACTTTCTGAGCAGCGATCTGCTTTACATTAATAATCAGGACCGTACCAAACCGCATTTTCTATTACACTGCTACTCGTTATTTTTTCGGTTGGCTTTGGACATGTATGTAACTGATTGGCTAACGGACTCTGAGCCGTTACAACTTTGGCCGGGCATCATGGTGTTGCTTACATTACAATTCTTGCTACTTTCCTCAAAAAGTGAGAATGGGTTTGCAATTAAATGACCAGTAAGAAGCAATGATACCTATAATTGAAACAGTCAGGTCGATCATTATCCGGCAGTTAGGCTCGAACTGCATTGCCCCCGCCGGACACGAACTTAAAAAGACCTGGGACGGATACTTTGGACGTACACATGCCAAATGCCCAAGTACAGGTCGCCATAGGGTTTTAGGTCTAGGTTTGTAACAGTGGAAGTGATTGGATTAAGTTAACGGAAATATTCGGCCTCATGTGAACTTGCTGGATATCAATATGCCAGTGAGGGATGGTTTTCAAGTATGCGGGCACATCCGCAAGTAGGTCTAGGGAAAACAGGTGCGCATCATTGCGCTAACCGGGCGTAATGATAACCAAATCGAAGATTCAACCCGGAGAGTGGTTTCGACGGGCGCCTCCACAACGAGCTGATTATCAGTAGTATTAAGATAGAATTGCGAATACTTATCAGACATAACATCGCAGCTGCCCATTTGCCAAACAATACTGGTAAGTAGTATAAACCATTAACATTAATGCCGAATGAGTGTAAGCACCAGCTTGAACAGTCTAAATGATTTATGGAAGGATGGGTGAATTGCAACACTCCGAATCACACAGCTGGCTCACTGAGACAAACCGAGCCTCGTCAAGTGTCCATTAACATTGTGAAAGCTCAGAAGCTGGGGCTCTTCAATAACTCAGGCTGAAAGTGGCTCCGGCGGCTTTCGTTTTTGATGCTGCTTATTTCATGACCACTGATTTATCTTCCCGGTAGCGGATATGCCATGATTTTTGGCACGAAAAAAATACCTCCGTGTCTTCACACGTTAAAACACCTCTAATGGATAGTTAATTTCAAGCAGGCCCTATGCGCGATAAAAAGCACTTTTACTTAATCTAAAGCTTAGTAACCGCACTTGGGTGTAATTGATGCGGGCCCTGCGGTTAATGCTATTGCCGAAACGCAGGTTTGTGAACTTATCCTTTAAAAAGTATGGCTCCCAGTAGCCTACATTCTACTTATGTATCAAAATATATATGTATTTACTAGCGAAATTGTTTTAGATTCAGGGGATAGTGGATATTTAATCCCATAGAAGAACAAAGATCCTGACAGATTTTGCATACATAAATACAACAAAAGTGAAGGGCAATCTGAAAATACTGTACCTGGAAGGTTCAGAGGCCGGGGCACTTGTGGCGAAACAAGCCTTAGACAAAGCAAGGATAAATGCCGAGTTTTGTGTTGTCTGCAACAGGCATCAGTATATAGCGGCATTATCGGGTTCTGCGCCAGATATTATCCTCTCCGAATATACTCTGGCTGGCATACATAGCTCAGAGGCAGTCGAATGTCTACGGCAGAGCGGGATGAAAATCCCATTTATCATCGTTTCCAATGCAGTGTCTGATGAAATGGCGGAAGAGCTTCTGCTGCTGGGGGTGGACGATTACATTATCAAGGACCAGCCCGGCCGCCTGCCGTTGGCAATACAGCAGAGCCTTGGAAAATACAAGCTTATAAAAGAGCAGCAGGACATGCTCGAACAGTTAACCAACAGCGAAAAGCGTTTCCGAGCGCTGGTCGAAAACAGCACGGACGCCGTCGTCGTGCTCGATGCGCAGGCCAGGCCAACCTACGTTTCGCCGGCCGCTAAAAATGTATTGGGATACACCCCACAGGAGGTCCTTGACATGGACCTTTTTACTTTGGCACATCCTGACGACGTGGAAGAACTCTCGAAGGTCATGATAAAAGTACTTGCCAGCCCGGGGGTACCCATCCAGGGGCATACGGGGCGGATGCTGCACAAAGATGGCGCCTGGCGCTGGATTGACGCTACAGTAACCAACATGTTGCATGATCCGGCTATCAACGGGATTGTTGACAATTTCAGGGACGTAACCGAATCGGTCCTGGCCGACCAGCAACGCAAACACAGGGAAAGACGCCTGAACCAAGCCCAGGCCGTTGCCCATCTGGGCAGCTGGGAACTAGATATGGAGACACAAATTAGTATGTTCTCCGATGAAGCATGCCGGATCTATGGTTTGTCCCTAACAGACAATATCCAAAGTACGGCTTCCTGGATATCCTTCGTACATCCTGATGATGTTGAATACGTACTCAAAAAGAACCAGGATTCACTGGACTCCCTGCAGGTGGCGGACTACTACTACCGGATCCTCAGAAGGGACGGGCAGGTCAGGCACCTGCATGCACAAACCCATATTGAGCTAGATAGCCAGCGGCAGCCCGTCAGTTTATACGGCGTGATGCACGATGTGACGGAAATAAAAAAAACTCAGCAAGCCCTGCGAAATTCGGAGTCCAACCTGCGGGCAATCTTTGAAAATTCCATGGAAGGTTTTATCCTGGCCGATACCCAGGCGGTAGTCAAGTACTTCAATAGCAGGGCCAGCAATTTCTATAAGATAAGCACAGGAGGGAAAATTAAAGTCGGCGGCAGCTTATTTGATGCCGTAAGCAAGGACAAAACCGCTGATTACAAAAAGGTGATCACCAGTATACTATCCGGCAAGACGCGGCAGTATGATCATATATATGAGATTATCGACGCGGAGAGGAAATGGCTAAGCGTTATGTTCGTCCCAGTGTATGAAAATGGTGAAATCACGGGGCTCAGCCTGACCATGAGGGATATTACCGATCGCAAGCTGGCACAAGAGCTACTCCAGCGCTCAGAGTCGAACCTGAACGCGATCATCAACAATACGGATGCATTAATCTATTCACTCGACACAGACCTGAACTTCATCACCTACAACGATGCGCTTAAAAATATGATGAAAGAAAGGTATGGCATAGTCTTACGTCCCGGCTACAGCATCCTGGAATCTCTGGGCAAGTTTGATCCGGGCTCTGAGTCAGACTGGGAGCAAATCAATGCCAGGGCGTTAGGCGGGGAAATCTTGAAATTTGAAAAGGAAATTCATTTTAACGGCCCGTGCAATCATTTTAGATTTTCCATTCATCCGATAAGAGAAAACAATATGCTTGTCGGCCTGTCATGTTTTGCCAATGATATTACCAGGGAAAAACAGGCTGAACAAGAAGTGCTTAAAGCGCTTGAGGAAAAGAATATCATCCTGGAAAGTATAGGGGACGGGTTTTATGCACTGGATAAGAACTGGATTGTAACCTACTGGAATAAGGAAGCAGAGAACATGCTAAACTGTCCCAAGGATACAATATTAGGCCGGGTTGTATGGGATGTATTTTCCGACATTGTCGGCACCGACTTCCATCATAACTACCATAAAGCTGTCAAGCAAAATGCGATCCAGCATTTTGAATCCTTTTACGAAAGGGACCAGGCGTGGTTCGAAGTAACAGCATACCCATCCGCCAATGGATTATCGGTGTATTTCAGGGATATTAGTGAACGCAAGCATTCGGAACTGGAACTTAAGGAACTTAACAAAAATCTTCAAAAATATACGGATGAGCTCATCGCATCCAATAAGGGCCTTGAACAGTTCTCCTACATTGTATCACACAACCTGCGAGCCCCGGTAGCAAATATTATAGGCTTAGCCGAGCTGGTAAACCAAGATACCTACCCAATAGAAGTAAAGGACCAGTTTGTGAACGAGATATTGGTGAATGTCAAACGTCTCGACGATGTCGTTTCAGACCTTAACTCGATTTTACAAGTTAAACGGGGAGTAAGCGAAAAAAGGGAGCGGGTTTCTTTGCAGGAAGTGATAGATGAAATCAGCTCGAGTATTCAAAACATCATTGAAAAAGAAAATGTGCGGATAGAAACCGATTTTAGCACTGTAGGCGAATTGTTCACCCTGAAAAGTTATTTACACAGCATCCTTTCAAACCTGATCATGAACAGTATTAAATACCGCCGGAAGGACATTGACCCATTGATCACGATAAAAAGCAGCCTGGACCAGGATCAGGTTGGCCTTTCCCTTCGGGACAATGGTATGGGAATTGACCTTACCGGCAAAGGTGCGCAACTCTTTGGTCTTTACAAGCGCTTCCACTACCATGTGGAAGGAAAAGGGATGGGATTGTTTATGGTCAAGACCCAGGTTGAAATGCTCGGGGGGAAAATTGCCGTTAACAGTGCAGTTAATCAAGGCACCGAATTTAAGGTTGAATTTAGTTCTAACGCTTTCAGAACCCCTACTTTATGACATTACCCTCTCTATTTATTGTCGTCGATGACGATCGCGGCAACAACCTTATCTGCAAATATGCCATTGCTTCTATCGCACCCAATGCCCGCATTCAACTCTTTACTGAGCCCGAAAAAGCACTTAAATGGATCAAGGAAGACTTTAGCAATAGAGCAGAAGACCTACGCACGGCCCTCTTCCTTGATATCAACATGCCGGTGATGAATGGCTGGGAATTTCTAGATGAATTCAGTTCGTTCTTCCCCGGTCTCCAGGCACAATACAACATATTTATCCTTTCTTCATCCATCGACCCGGAAGACAAAGAGAAGGCAGAAAACCACCCGCTCGTACAGGGCTATTACTCGAAACCGTTGAGAAAGGAAACAATATCCCAGATATTCAGCGGTTAATTACTGAGACAATCAGCGCAAAGGTTTATCAGGTACTGGTCTCTCATGAAATCAGTTGTCCTGCTACCCGACCCCATCACCAGCCACTACAATACTTATATCAGGGTTATCAATTAATAGAACTTACATTAGTATTTTTCTTCTCCTATGCTAAAAACGAAGTGCTATCTTTATCAAAAGGTGGAGAGGTTATCAGCAATTTGTTTAAATGGTTCTGCGGAGTTAGCAGATAACAACTGTCATGGCAAGAGCAACAGAATCACTGGAAGAATTTTACAAACACAAGTTCAACGCCCCCACTGCGGATATAAAAAGAGACATTGGACAATTTAGTGTGTTACAATCAAGCACTTAATTTAAACGAAATGCAGAGTTTGGTGCTATGCCGCGCTCTTATTTTACCAGCATATATCATGTCCATAAAAACGAACTTAGACAAGTCGAACCTCTAATTCAGAGAGTAAAAACGCTATCGGAATATTTCTGCTGTTGACCTTTGTATTTAGTAGTGTCGTTTGAGTACTGCATTTAAGGTCCATGGGGTCTGTCCAGGTTATACCAAAACAGACTAAACAGATAAACAGTAGAAGAAGCAGGAAAACGCGTTGCTAAATACGCCCTAATTGACAATGAAGGTCCCACAGGCAAGTTTTTTAGTGAAGAAACCAATCCTGCATAGTGTTTGAGAAATTTATCGTATGGGCAATTGGACCTGCTACCTTTAGGCGGAAATTGATTAAAGTGAAACCATTATAACTCAACAGATATGTCAGAAGGTGTTGGCAGACCCTCATAGATAGTCCCTACTGTCATGTCCAAGATTATCCACTAGTAATTATCGTGAGTTTACCTCGGCAGAAATTTCATGTATTTCTTCGAAAGTGAATAACACACAGGCATTGCGTCTGCTGAACGTAACCTGGCTTTCAAGCTGAGACTTTTCCCGTCTACTATTTTATATTCCCTTAAAACATCAAATCCCAAAGCAAACGAACTCTTTCTTTTAGCATCCCAGACAACACCGTGCGCTGAGTACAGGCTGTCTGTGAAGAGCGGCTCGTTGAGTTTTTCAATGTCAAAAAGCATGATCTTGTTTCCGTTTGCGTGCGTCGATGCCGCAGCTGCTATTTTGTTGCCAGGGAGCAATGCAACGGAATGTGCATTAGGTACTGCGGCATGAAAAACCACTTTTTTATCAGCCACATTCAGGATTGCAATCGCGCCCGACGACGAAGAAATCAGTATTTGCTTTCCATTGTTAATGGCTTTGCAATCGTCGGTTGAATTGAATTTTCTGTTTCTGAACTCGTCCGGCAGGTCTTTCGCCTCGTGCGCATCCCAGCTCCATATAACCTCGGGAATGCTGTCGCGCGATTTGCTGTAATCCACGAACAAGATTTTGCTGTCACCGCAAACCAGAAATGATTTTGGCGGAATGGATTGAGCGTATTCTTGATTTATCCATGCTCTTTTCAAAGATTCATAATTTGGCTTTAAATCTTTATAGCTGTAATCGTTGTCAGCCTTCTTGACAGCCTCGTACATGAAAGAACCTTTGTACCCGACCTCGACAAGCGCCGAGATCACCTTGTTCCAGTAATGATCCCCTTGCCAGGCAGCCAGTGCCGCTCATTTACATTATCACAGTCAGAAATGTGAAGCATACGGATACGCTTGTTCACAGCCTTGACAAAATCCTTCGGTGATTCTTTCAACAGCTGATTCGAGTCAAAACAAATCCCGATGTTATCAATGCCGTCGAGTATTTGCAGGATCTCCTTGCTGGTGTTGCCAAGACATGTGCGCGGAAGGCATTCGATGTTGAGCGAGGCGACTTTTTCCAGCAGTAGACCGCAAGTTCTTCCAGCGATTCCCGGCAAGCTTCTATCCT